>CAIZGN010000253.1 GCA_903932505.1 Candidatus Hydrogenedentota bacterium | reverse complement strand
GTCGGTCGCGTGCATGACCACATTAATCCAGACCTTGTGGCTGTCCAGCACACTATCGTAGTTGACGTTGATGGCGAAGTCTTTCACGTCCTTCAACGTGGCGAAATACCATTGATCCTCGGTCTTCTCGGGGTTGAGCGTGTAGGCGAGCCGGGTGGGGCCGTAGCGATGTTCCGGGTCGTCAAAATGATAATGAAGGCTGGAGTGAACCACCATGAACCAGCATTTGTCGGCAAACTTGGCCTCGTAGGCAGCGAGTTCCGTCAGTGCTTTGGTGCGCTTGGTTTCATCGGTCTCGTTTTCCACCCAGTCGCGGATGACGGGCGCGTCCGCCATAAGCCGGGCCAGTGTGATTTCGCGATCCAGTGGTTCGCGCAGGACGGCACTGGTGGCCATCGTGTAGTTTCGCGCATAGGCCAGACCGAGCCGCTCTGTCAGTCGTCCTACGACATTCCACAGCACCCCGAAGGCAAACAATCCTGTCACCACGAAAACGACCAAGGCCGTTCCGAGGAACTTGGCTTTTAATCCAAAACCTTTTACTTGCTTATCCATAACAACGCGCAGGCCCGCTTGTTTTGCCGCGCATCGCGACTGAACGGAAGCCGTGCTCGAGTCTTTCTTCGTTGATGCAGCCCTTAGCCCTGCAATAGCGGCGCGCCGGATCGGGCGCAGAGGCCGTTTCGTTCCTTACGCCTTCATCCTATCAGGAGTGTTGACCTGTTTCAAGGTGAAATCGGGCGTTAAGTGCCGCGCGATCGTCTATTTTGGGTGTTACTGCAAGGTGATCCGGGCCGTGGTAAGGATGCGGACAGGGCCGATCAGTCCCGATTCAGGCGAACCCCGGTAGCGTGTGGGGAGCGTGGCGTAGTGGTTGGCCAGGGTGTTGTACACCAGAATCTCTATGCGGTTTTCGCCGGGTTTCACCAGTGTCGAGATATCCTGCGTCCACGGCGGGGTCAGTTTTGTTCCTGCGGCCTTGCCGTTGATGAGAATCTCCGCCGTCGCGGAGACCTGCCCGAGATCGAGTACCATCCGCCCTTTCGTTTGTTCTTCCGACAGCGTCACCGTCTTGCGATACCACATCCCGCCCGAATAATCCGCCAAGACGCCCATTTTCGACCAGTCGCCGGTATCCATCTGGCCTGGGGCACAGTCCAGCGCGATGGGGTCAGGCAGGGCCGATCCGCCGTAACAGCCGCGCTCCTGCTCGATGCGCAGGGCCACCTTTGTTGCAAGCGGATTGATCTTCGCGACTTCCGCCGAATAGGTGATTGCGCCATCGGGACGCGTGGTCCCGTCGGAGACCTTCATCGGCACGCCATCGGCCCAGGCGGTTACCGGGCCTCGTGTCACCAGGGTCATCGTGCGCAGTCCGGGCGGCGCGGTGAAGCGGTACCAGCCTGCGGGCTTTTGATCCTGCGGTTTGGCGTCGAACGCGGCCAGTGCCGGATCGGTGTACCACCGCATCGACAAGGGGAAGGCAGGCGCGTCTGTGGGCGCATCGACGAGTTTTACGACAAAATGCGTGCGACCGGGGCTGTCGTAACGCAACAAGACGGGGTTGGCCCCGGTCTTGAGGGAGACCTTTGCGGAAAGGTCGTCGAGTCTTTTCCAGTTGAGCCACGCAGCGGCGGGTTTCAGGTCGCCGGTGCTGATTCGGGCCTCCCCGTCACGCGGGGAGAGGACCGTCGTCCACAGGTAGTAGCGCGAGCCTTCGGCTTCCTTCTCGTAGACGAATTCTGTGTCCTTGCGCTTGGTTTTTCCGAGAACGATGAAGTCGTTGGAGATTAGTTCCTTGAGTCCGTGGTATCCCTGCGGGCCGGGGTCGTTCTCGATGCCCCAGCGCATCGAAAAGTCATAGGGTGACCACGCGCATTCCTTTCCATCGACCACGACGGGCTTTGACGGGTGCACTTCGGTAAGGGCTGCGAGCTGTTCGTCCAGACCGGGGCCATTTTCGGGCAACGGGCCGAGTTTCCAGAAGCGCGTCCCAAAGGAACAGGTGACCTGTTTCCAATTGGCGTCGTCTGTTTGCGGGTTCTCCCAGCCGGGATTGGATACGGTTTCTTCGGCGTACAGAAACTGTCGTGCTTCCGCGCCGATGAGTCCATCGTTGGCGGGAAGCCGGAAATCGCCCCACCGGTTGTCCATGGTCGGCTTGAGTTCCACGTCCCACAATCCGTCGACAAGGATGGGGGCGGCGGGTACGGGAGCTTCCCCGCTCCGATATGTCACTTCTTCAGAACCTCGCCGTATGCCAACGGTTTTCTTTCCTGCGGTGTCGGCGTATCCGGTGACCGTGATGACACCACTGTTGATTGTAACGCCCTCCACCTCGTCGAGATCGGTTTTCTCGATGGTGATGCCGGGATCGCCCGGTGTAAACACGATAAGCTGCGCTTCGCTCGCACCCAGCGGCATGCCCACGCGGGTGACGCCATTTTCTGCCGTTTGCGTCCAAATGTGGGATGTCACCCCGGTCCACGGATCCCACAGCGCCGCCGTACCGGTTGCGCGGAAGGTGCACACGCTGTTCTTGGCCGCACCCATCACCATGTAGACATCGCGCTCGCCAACCTTACGGTGCAGCACCTGTGCTTCGCCTTCCGGCACAAAGTCACGCGGAATGGCGCGGTCAATGAGCTGCGCCACCTCGTCGTTGGTCTTCAGTGCCGCGCCAATCCCGCCTGCAGCGTTCGACTGCGGCGGGGCGGTCTTTTCAGCCCGCGCCTCTGCTGCGGTCACCCCGAAGAGTTCACGAACCGCCGCGTCGAGTTCCGCATCGTCCCGGCCGATACGGTCGCTGGCTTCCGGCAGCGGACCCGTGGCGATCACCACACCGCCTGCCCGGTAGAAGGCCAGCGCCTTGTCGAGCGTGGACTGTCGCAGCGCGCGCATCGACGGCAGGATCAGCACCCGGTAGACCTCTCCGGCCACACACAATTGCCGATCCTTAATTTGCGCGCGGTCGAGGGACTCAAAGTCCATGAAATCGAAATCTATGCCATGCTTCAAATAGAGATCGTCGCCGGTCTTGAATGCGGCACCCACAATTTCTTTATTGCTCACCCCGGCTTCCAGCGGCGCGGTAGGATAGATCATAGCCACGTCGCAGCGGTGCACGCCCTGACTGAGCACATAGCTCAGCCGCTCGAAGTACTTGAAGAACGAACCCATGTGTTCCCAGTAGGGCATGCGGAAATGAAAACAGGGGGGTGCCCATTCCCAATAGCCGCCGTGCGTGGTGTAATACAGGCCGTGCAGGTTGAGCAGGCTCGCGCCGTAGAGGTAATTCTTGCAGGACGAATCGAAGATGGTGGCGGGGGTGGCACCCCAACCGAGGCTGTGGTAACCCTCCAGCCACACGCGCGGCCTCTGATAGAGATGGGCGATGGAACTGGACACCTTGTCCTTGTGCAGATCCGCCTTGCCACCGGGCGTGTCGTGGCCCGGCGCGGCATACCAGCGTACGCAGCGGAAGTAGTCGCCGAATTCCAGCGGGTCGCCTCCCCGGCTGCCGGGATCGCAGGCATACATGATGCCCCGTTTCCAATGCCACTCAAAAACGGGCCGAAAAAAACTCTCTTCCGTAAGCGCCACCATCACGTCCGAATAGTCGAGGCGAATCTTCGGGGTCTTCGGGCCTATGTCGACGAAGAGCCCGGCCAGCACCGGCACAATGTCGTAGCCCTTGCGCTTTTGGAATTCCGCAGGAAAACGATCTGTCCACAGCCATCCGTTTACGCCGAAATTGAGCTCGTCGTGAAAGAAGTAGTTCAGTGCTTTCCCCGAATCACCGGGACAATGATCCGCGAAGGGCTGAAAGAAGCGTTCGATGACTTTTTGGCCGGAGGCCGGGTTCATGGGATCCACGGAACGTTCCGGCGACTGCTTGCAGACAGCGACCACCTGCCATTGGCCGGGCGGGGGCGTCCATTGCAGCTGGTTGGCTTGGATTTTGTCTTGCAGGGGCAGAGGTGGACTGGCGTCGCCTTGCATGGGATAGGCCGAGAGGGAAAGGCAGCCTTCGGGCAGGGTCCAGGAGACCGGTTTCCCGCCCTCGGCACGCAGGGTGGCCTCCTTGAGGCTGGCTCCGCGCAGCGACCCGTCCGTGATGCCTATCTGGTAGAAGAGATTGTCATGACCGGGCCAGTCGATCGTGTAGCCGCTCATCCCGATGCCCATGCCACGCTTGCGGCATTCCTCGGTCATCCATTGCCAGATTTCCCACCACTTGTCCGAAAAGATCGGGGGATCCACCGCATACGTCACCATGCCCGCGTCATGCGCATAGTTCACCTGCACACCGGGCAGCCCAGCGGCATGCAGTTTGTCCAATTGCCACAGCAGCCGCTCCTTGTCGAGCGGGTCGCCTGTCCACCACCAATACGGCACTTCGCCGTAGCCCGGCGGCGGTGTGGCAAAGCCTTCCTGGAGGTCGACGCCCGCGTTGCTTGATGGAAAACCCGAGGCATCCGGTGGTGGATGTGGTAATTGGACGGGATCGCTGAAATCCAGTGGTGCGGCTACGGTGGTCGAGACCCATAGGGTCAGCAGAAGGGCAAGGGCTTTGCGCATGGGATGAGATTCCTTCGGGTTGCGGCTGTGGGGGCGGTCACTGGGTTTCGCGATGCACCCAGTCCACCGCAAAGTGGCCGAGTTCGATGGAGGTCGTGAATCCAAGCTTTTCGCGTATTCTGGCCCGATGCACTTCGACGGTCTTGGCGCTGAGAAAAAGCAACCGGGCCACCTCGCGTGGGGGGAGACCCTGTCCCAGAAGGCGAAAGACTTCAAACTCCCGCTTGGTGAGCAGCATCAGGGAGTCAGGCCCGGTGTTCTTTTCGTGTCCACGCACATAGGTGCGCAGGATCGCTTGGCTGGCTTTCTGGCTCAGGTAAACCTTGCCTTCGAGCACCGTGCGCAGCGCCTCGAGCATATGGCGCGCCGGTTCCTGCTTCATCAGGTAGCCGCGCGCACCCGCATTCAGTGCCCGCTCCGCATACACCATTTCATCATGCATCGAATAGATGAGAACCGGAAAACTCCGACCCAGATGGGCCTGAAGCAGGGCGATCATTTCCAGGCCGGAGCTCTGCTTGTCGCCGAGAGAAAGGTCAACCATCGCCGCATGAGGCTCCACCTTATCAAGCAGGTGCAGCACTTCCTCCCGGGTACTGACGACGCCACACACGTCAAGATCCGACGTGGTCTCAAGAATTTGGGTGATTCCGAAACCGATCGCCGGATGGTCATCTATGACGAGAATAAATTTCTTGGGCATATCGCAGATACCGAATTCGGCCGAATTAGCAGGTTTGGCGCGATTGAACCTAAGAATACTAGGTCAATTGACCTAATTGCAAGTAGGGGGATTCATGTATTCCTCAAAAAAAGTCAACTTTTCCTTGATTTACGGTCGTTCATTGCTTGCCGAGTGTGCTATAAGTAGGGTAAGAGGTTGGGAGGGTGTTCGTTTTTCGCTTGGGTAGCGAAGGCCCCAGTGGCCGGAACGGATGCCGAAAGTGGTGCTATTGATAAGGTGGATGTCGGATTTCGCCAGCGGTTGGCGAGGTCGTATCGTCCAGAGAGGATACTTTCATGCGTTTCTTTAGAGATTTGTCCTTGAAGAAAAAACTAATGTCGGCGTTCTCCTTCGTGCTGTTGCTGACGGTGCTGGCGCTGGCCTATTCGCTGTGGAATCTGGTGTGGCTCAAGCAGCAAGCGCAGTTCGTGGGCGAAGTGCGCGCCAAGGCGGTCACCCTGAGTGCCCGGCTCCACCGCAACATCATGGAGCTGCGCACCGAGGAAAAGGACGTCATCTTGGGTGGCTCCAAAGAGGAATTCGATAAACTTGCGACCAGCGTCGCCAAAATTCGCGACGAAATCGAAACCAACCTAAAGAGCGTAGACGACCTGGCCCTGAGCCAAGAGGCCCAGGACATTGTAGACGCATTCCATGACGCCTATCGGGCTTATGTTCAGGTGCTGGACCGCACCCTCGCTTTGGCGCAGGAGGGGAAGACCCAGGAAGCGCTCGACCTGAGTCGGGGACGCGGTTTCGATTTGCGCCTCAAGACCACGGACCAAGCGGTGGCCTTCACCGCCCTTCAGGAAAAGGAACTGGAGAAATCCGAGGTGGACGTGACCGAGTCGGTGACCACCATGCTCGCACTCAGTTCGCTCTTTGCGGGTTTCTCCATCATTCTCAGTGTTATTGTGGCTCTGCGCGTGGGCAAGAACCTCAGCGATGACGTGGGGAACCTGGTCTCGGCCTCGGAAGAAATCGCAAACGGCAACTTGGCCGTCGAGTTCAATGCGCAAAGCCGGGATGAAATCGGTGCCCTGGCGCAGGCACTGGGTCGGATGCAATACGCACTGCTGACGACGCGCAATCAAGCGGAAGGTCGGCAGTGGCTCATGACCGGGGTGGGGCGCCTCAATGAAGTGCTGCTGCGCGATGACAGCATTGAAGTGCTGGCGAGCCGGGTTATTTCGGAGGTCTCCGAGTATATCGGGGGCAAGGTCGGCGCGCTGTACGTCGTGGATGAAGACAAAGACGGTCCGGGTCTCAAGCTCTTGGGCACCTACGCCTACACGCAGCGCAAGAATCTCTCCAACCGCTTCAAGCCGGGCGAGGGGCTGGTCGGGCAGGCGTTCCTCGAGAAAAAGCAGATCCTCATCCAGAATGTTCCAGAGGACTACATCCATGTGGTGTCCGGTCTGGGCCAAGCCCTTCCGCGCAACATCTGCGTGACGCCATTCACCTTTGAGGGGGAAGTGCGCGGGGTGCTGGAAATCGGCACCTTGGAACCCTTGGGTGAAATTGAGCTGCGGTACCTGGACCAGGCCGTTATCGCTGTTTCAGCCGCGAATGAAATCGCCAGGAACCGCTCGCTGGTAAAGATGCAGCAGGAGGAGCTCCGGGCCAGCAACGATGAGCTGCGCGAGCAGTCGCGGGTGCTTGAAAAAGCGCAGGAAGAGCTCGAATCCCAGCAGGCGGCGCTGCAGAGCACCAACGCCGAGCTTGAGGTTCAGATGCGTCGCTTGCAGGATTCCGAAGAGCGACTCAAGGTGCAGCAGGAAGAGCTGGAGGTTACCAACGAGGAATTGCACGAGAAAAACGAGCTGCTGGAGCGCCAGAAGGCGGAAACCGAGGTGGCCCGCCGAAACATCGCCATCCAGGCCGAAGAACTCTCCATGGCCAGCAAATACAAATCGGAATTCCTGGCGAACATGTCCCACGAACTGCGCACACCGCTGAACAGTCTGCTCCTGCTGGCCCGTTCGCTGCGCGAGAACCGCGAAGGCAACCTGAACGAAGAGCAGGTGGAATCCGCCGGGGTCATCCTCGACAGCGGTAACGACCTGCTCAACCTGATCAATGAAATCCTCGATCTGTCGAAGATTGAGGCGGGTCGCATGGATCTTCGCCTGGAATCCGTGGAGGTGGATTCCCTCATGCATTCCATCACCTCACAATTCGATCATATGGCCAAGAATCAGGGACTGAGTCTGACCGTGGGCGCCACCGAGGGTGTCCCCTCGCACATCACCACCGACCCCACGCGCCTGCGCCAAGTCATCAAGAACCTCGTGGGCAACGCCCTCAAGTTCACCGAGTCCGGCGGGGTGACCGTGCGCTTTACCACCGTGGCCGAGGGGACCAACCTCTCCAGGAGCGGTCTCGATCCCAGGACGACACTGGCACTCGAGGTACAGGACACCGGTATCGGCGTGCCCCTCGACAAACAGAAGGTGATCTTCGAGGCCTTCCAGCAGGGCGACTCCGGCGACCGCAAACGTTTCGGCGGCACCGGGCTGGGACTCTCCATTTCACGCGAGCTCGTCAGCCTGCTCGGCGGCGAAATCCAGCTGGTGAGCGAACCCGGCAAGGGCTCCACCTTCACGGCCTATTTCCCCTTCATCAAGCAGGCCGGTGAACTCGAGCCTCGTAAGCTCGCCCTAGAGCAGGAGAGCCAGGCCTCCGCGCCCTCGGGAGCCACACCCCGGGCACCCAAGGTAATGATTGCGCCCCGGCCCTCTGCCTCGCCCGCGCGCATGGCACCGGCCGCAGCGAAAGGCAGTGGCACCACCAGTCACGTCGCCATTGAAGATGACCGCGCGGATATCGGCAATACCGACCGCGTCATCCTTGTGGTCGAGGACGATGCGCGTTTCGCCAAAATCCTCGCCGGGCAGGTGCGCCAGCGCGGCTTCAAGTGCATCGTGGGTCTCACCGGCGAAGACGGCCTGGATCTTGCCAAGAAGTTCAAGCCCGATGGCGTGGTGCTGGATCTGCAGCTGCCGAACATGGATGGATGGGCGGTGCTCAACGCGTTGAAGGATGACGTTGGCACCCGGCACATTCCCGTGCACATTGTGTCAGCGGAGGAACCCTCGACGGAGGGTCTGCGCATCGGTGCCATCGGCCACGCGAGCAAACCCCTCCAGAAGGAGGAGATCGACAACGTCCTTCAACGTCTCGAGCAGGCCTCGGCGACCAGCGAGAAGCGCGTGCTGGTGGTGGAAGACGACCCCATCATGCGCAAGGAAACCGTGCGACTCATTGGCAACGGCAATGTGAAGGTTATTGAGGTGGCGACCGGCCGAGACGCCCTGGCGGCGCTGCAAACAGGCCCCTTTGCCCTCATTGTGCTGGATCTGGGGCTCCCGGACATGCAAGGCCTCGAACTGCTCAAGGCCATTAGCGCGCAGAGCGTCAACATGCCGCCCGTCATCGTATACACCGTGCGCGAACTCACTATGGAAGAGGAAATGTCCCTGCGCCACTATGCGGACTCCATCATTCTCAAGGATGTGCGCTCCCAGGATCGCCTCCTCGACGAAGTCGCGCTCTTCCTCCACCGCGTGGTCAGCGACCTGCCCGAAGAAAAACGAAGCGTCATTCGACATCTGCACGAATCCAACGAAATCCTCAGCGGGAAGAAAGTACTGGTCGTTGAAGACGACATGCGCACCATGTTCGCCATGGTCAAGGTGCTCGCCGCGCACAAGGTCAACCCGCTCAAAGCCGAAAACGGCGAGAAAGCACTCGCGCTGCTCCACGATCAGCCGGATGTTGAACTGGTGCTCATGGACATGATGATGCCGGTAATGGACGGCTACGAGACCGTCCGGCGCATCCGCACGCAGGATCGTTTTGCGAACCTGCCCATCATCGCGCTCACGGCCAAGGCCATGAAAGAAGACCGGCAGAAATGTATTGATGCCGGAGCAACCGATTATTTGCCAAAACCAGTGGACCAGGATCGCCTCATCTCCTTGATGCGGGTCTGGCTCTGCCGATAGGGGACTCTTGACAGCATGAGTGGTACACCTCTAAGTACGGTCTTGTCCGAAGTCGAGAAGATAGAGATAAGCCTGTTGCTGGAAGCCATCTTTCAGCGGTACGGGTACGACTTTCGCGACTATGCGCGCGCAAGCGTCGAGCGGCGTCTCACCAGTTTTCTGGTGGACAGTGGGTGCAAATCCTATTCGGAGGTCACCTACCGACTGCTGCGCGAACCGACGTTCTTCTACCAGCTCATCCCCTCATTCTCCGTGTCGGTAACCTCCCTATTCCGGGATCCCCTCTTCTACGCCGCATTGCGCGAGAAGGTGGTTCCCCTGCTGCGCACCTGGCCGCACTTCAAGGTTTGGCACGCGGGCTGCGCCACGGGCGAAGAGGTCTATTCGATGTCCATCATGCTCAAGGAAGAGGGCATTTATGACCGCGCCACGATCTATGCCACCGACATCAGCGAATCCGCCATCGAGAAGGCCAAGGCAGGCATCTACTCCCTCGACACCATCCAGAAGGGCAGCAAAGACTACCACAAGTCGGGCGGGCACAACTCCCTCTCCGACTACTACCATGTGCGATACAACGCGGCGGCCATCAGCGCGAACCTCAAGAAGCGGGTCACCTTCGCCCTCCATAATCTCGTGACGGACAAAGCCTTCGGCGAAATGCAGATGGTCGTCTGCCGCAACGTGCTCATCTATTTCAACGAGGAGCTGCAAAATCAGGTGCTCGAATTGTTCTGGGAAAGCCTCGAGCGCGGTGGATTCCTTTGCCTTGGCGACAAGGAGACGCTCGCCTTCTCCGCCGTCGCAACCAAGTTCAAGGCGCTGGATGACAAGTACCGCATATACAAGAAAAAGGTTCGCTAGCCGGGCGGAGGGCTGGTGGATCGAAGGGTCGGGGCCGCGAAAGCGCGGCCAGTGGTGGAGTTCAGGGTTCAGGCGGTTCGGATGTGGCCAAAGAGACCAATTCGGGCCGCCTCTCAAAGAACACAGAATGGCGCGGGTCGAACGAGTCGACGCGCTTTGATTGGATAAGGACGGATTATGCAAAGTGAAAGTGGTGCGACAGAGCTGGTCAGCGACACCGGGCGACTGGACAAAGTGCGCGTGGTGATCATTGGCGGCTCTGCGGGTGGCTCCTCGGTGGCCCGAGAGATTCTCCGCGCCCTTCCCATTGGTTATCCACTGCCGATAGTGCTGGTGCAGCATCTGCACCCGGACGACGACGGCATGCTCGCCGAGAATCTCGGCAATGCCATCGCGCTTCCCGTCCTCGAGGCGCTGGACAAAATGCCGGCTTTGCCCGGCTGCGTCTACATCGCCCCCGCCAATTACCATCTCCTCGTCGAACAGAGTGGCCGGTTTGCCCTCTCGGTTGACGAGCCCGTGCGATGGTCGCGCCCTTCGATCGACTTGTTCTTTCAGAGCGCGGCCATCGCCTGGCGGGATGGCCTGCTGGCCGTCCTGCTTTCCGGTGCCAATGAAGACGGCGCAATGGGCATTCGCACGATACGGAGCCTCGGCGGCATCACCGTCGCGCAGGATCCCGTCAGTGCCCAGTTTCCGTACATGCCTCAAGCTGCCATTGACACCGGGGCTGTTCAACACGTGCTTTCACCCGAGAAAATGATGCTCCTCCTCAAGTGTCTGGGAAAGGAACCGGGTCATGCCCATTATTCCTAAAATCCTCATCGTCGATGACAAACCACAGAATCTCTACGCGCTGGAATTGCTGCTCAGGGACACGGACGCCGCAGTCTTCCGAGCCGAAAGCGGGGATGAGGCCCTGGGGCTCACCCTCAACCATGACTTCGCCCTGGCCATTGTCGACGTGCAGATGCCCGGCATGGACGGCTATGAACTGGTGGAATTTCTGCGGGCCAATCCAGGCACCGCCCAGATCCCCGTCATTTTCGTCAGCGCCGCCTACTCCGATGAGCAGCATCAGTTCAAGGGCTACGAAACCGGTGCGGTCGACTATATCGTCAAACCCTTCGACCCCGCCGTCCTGATGGGCAAGGTGCGCGTCTTTCTCGAGCTCGCCCACTACCGCATGAACCTCGAAACCATCATCGAAGAGCGCACCCGCAAGAGCTTCGATACCAACAAGCTGCTCAAGATGGTCGTCGAACTTTCCACCTCCTTTCTCAACCTGCCCATCAACGCCGATATCAACGGCGAGGTGGAGCGCGCGCTCGGACGCGCCGCACACAGCATCGACGCCGACCGCGCCTATCTCTTCACTCTCAGCAAGGATGGGGACTTCGCGGACAACACCCACGAGTGGTGCGGCAAAGGCATTGCCCCGGAGAAAGACTTGCTGCAGGAGGTGTCCATCGAGAAGTTCAGTTGGGCGCTCGAACAGTTCAAAACCAATAACGCCATCGTGATCAATGACTGCGATGCCCTACCCCCCGCCGCCCGCGAGGAAAAGCAAATGATGCTTGACCACGGCGTGGGTTCCGTGCTACTCGTGGCCCTCCGATTTGGTCGCGTGCTTCGCGGCTTCATCGGCTTCGACGCCGTCAATCGCAAGCGGGTATGGCCCGATGCCGGCGGGGAACTCCTGCTCATGCTGGGCAACGTGATCACCAGTGCCATGAATCGCCATGCCACCGTAAACACCCTGCGCGAGAGCGAAGAACGATTCCGTAACGTGGCGACCATGAACTGGGTCTGGGAAACCGACCCCCACGGATGCTACACCTATTCCTCCGCCATGGTCGAGGATCTCCTCGGCTATCCCATCCACGAGGTGCTGGGCCGCACAGCGCTGGACTTCATGCGCGAGGCCGAAGCCAACCGCGTCGGGCCCATCCTCCGGCGATTTTCCGCCAGTCGCAAGGCCATCCTCGAAATGGAGCACATCAAGATCACCAAAGACGGTCGCGAGGTGCATCTGCAGACCACCGGCGTGCCCATGTGGGGTCCCAATGGCCAATTGGTCGGCTACCGGGGCATGGACAAGGACGTCAGCGAGCGCAAGAATCTCGAAGGACAATTGCTCCAGGCGCAGAAAATGGAATGGGTCGGGCGACTCGCCGGTGGGGTCGCGCATGACTTTAACAACATGCTGGGCGTCATTTTCGGCAACGCCGAAATGGCGATTGCCCGCATCGAGGCCTCCCAACCCGCCCACGGTTATCTCGAGGAAATCCTCAAGGCCGCCGAGCGTTCCGCCACCCTCACCCGGCAGCTGCTGGCCTTCGCCCGCAAGCAACCCGTCATGCCCGAAGTGCTCAACATCAACGAATCCGTCGAGGACGTGCTAAAGCTTCTGCGCCGCCTCGTTGGCGAGAATATCCGCATCGTGTGGGAACCGGGCGATCACACCTGGACGGTAAATCTCGATCCGTCGCAACTGGACCAGATGCTCGCGAACCTCTGCGTGAACGCCAGGGACGCGATCACCGATAACGGCGAGATCAGAATTGAGACGGGTTATAAGGTCGTGGATGATGCCTACTGCGCGGAACATCGCGAATTGGAGGTCGGGGAGTATGTCACGGTGTCCGTCTCGGACAACGGATGCGGCATGGATACGGACACGGTCTCGCACATCTTCGAGCCGTTCTTTACGACCAAGGAAACAGGGAAGGGGACGGGGCTGGGTCTGGCCACCGTCTATGGCGCGGTGCGGCAGAATAAGGGCTACATCGAGGTGGGCAGCATTCCCGGAACGGGAACCCGTTTCACCATTTACCTCCCCCGCTACACGGGCGAGGGGAAGCGGGCGGAGAAGGATGATTTGGGGCCCATTATCGGCGGGAATGAAACCATTCTGGTGACGGAGGACGAGGCGAAGGTGTTGAAAACCACCATGCTCATCCTCGAAAACCTCGGGTACAAGGTGCTTTCCGCAACTTCCGCTGAAGATGCCATCCGGGTCGCGACGGAATACGAAGGCGACATACACCTCCTGCTCACCGACGTTGTCATGCCAGGCACCAATGGCAAGGAACTCGCCCTAAACCTAACGGCCACCTATCCCAAGATTAAGTGCCTTTTCATGTCAGGCTATCCGGACGACATCATCGCCCGCCACGGCGTGCTGGACGCCGGTGTGGACTTCATCCGCAAGCCCTGCTCCACCGATGAGCTCGCCTTGAAGGTGCGACGTGCTTTAGAGCATGATCGTCATGCGGGGATCATCGGCGCTGAAAAACATGAGCTTGCGCCGGGTTCCACGCGGGACGCCTTGGCGCGTATGAGCACCGGGGTGATCGAAGACATGCGCGAAGCCGTGGATGAGGGCGACATGACCCGATTCACCGAGCTGCTTCTGCATGTGGAAGAGGTGGACGCGGCGGCCGCGCGAACCCTGAAAGCGCTGGCGGCTCGCTACGAATACGACACGCTGGGCGAGTGTCTGGCGATGCATGAAGTGGATCATGGATAAGCAAAGTGAAGATGCCCGGGCCTTGCGGCTCCGGGCCGAGGAAATGGCGAAGGCCGCCGCGTCGCCGGACGGGAAAGAGTTCCTGCCTCCCGGTGAGGCGCAGCGCGTTGTCCATGAACTCCAAGTGAACAAGATCGAGCTTGAAATGCAGAATGAGGCGTTGCGCGTTTCACAGGCCGAACTCGCCGCCTCGCGTGAACGCTATTTTGAACTCTACGATCTGGCGCCAGTTTCCTATATCACCATCAATGCGCACGGCCTTATCCGGGAAACCAATCTTACCGCCGCCAAACGTTTTGCGATGGATCGAAAAGACCTTGTCAAGCTGCCCTTCTCTCAATTGATCGACAAAGAAGATCTGGGCCTCTATTATCGGTGGCGCGACAAAGTCCTTGAAACCGGAATGCCCCAAAGCTGCGATCTCCGGTTCGAGAGAAAAGATCGCACCCAGTTCTGGGGGCGACTCGAAGCCTTTTCGATCCGGGAGCCCAGCGGAAGCATCGTCATCTGGGCCGTTGTCAGCGACACCACCGAAGACCGACAGGCTGCGGAAGACCTTCGCCAGCGCGAGGAACTCTATCGCTCACTCTTCACCGCCCATGAAGCCCCCATGCTTATCCTCGACCCCGTCACCGGGCAAATCCTCGCGGCCAATGCGGCCGCTGCCGCCTTCTACGGGTGGTCCGTCGAAGGCCTCATGGAAATGCGCATCCACCAAATCGACACGCTGCTCGCCGCCGAAGTAGACAGCAAAATCCGCCGGGCACGCGACACCGAGAGTCTCCATTTTGAAGTTCAGCATCGAACCGCCAGCGGTGCCATACGCGATGTCGAGGTTTTCAGCAGCCACGTCGTTATCAGCGGAAAAGGTCTCCTGTATTGCATCATCCACGACATCTCCGCGCGCAAACAGGTCGAAAAAAGTTTGCGCGAGAGCGAGGCGCTCTACCTTGAAAACAAAGCTATCACCCGGGCCGCACAAGAACGTCTCCTTCTCCTCGACAATATTCAAATCCAGATATGGCTGCTCACCGATGACCATACCTACGGTTCGGTGAATCAGGCCCACGCGGTCTTCCTCGGCCTGCCCAAGGAAGAGATCATCGCCAAGAGCCCCCGCGAATTGTTCCCCATGGCGAGGATGCTCCCTTTTCACGAGTCAAACACCCGGGTTTTCGAAACCGGAAATCCGGAGCGCGCTGACCAATGGGTGCCCCACGCCTCCGGGGCGTGGCGCTTGCTCTCCATCCTCCGCGCCCCTGTCCTCAGCGAAGAGGGAACCGTTGAGTATGTCGTGTGCTCAGCCGAGGACATCACCGAGCGTCGGGTGGCCGACCAGGCCCTGCGGACGAGTGAAGAAAAGCTCCGCGCACTCTTCAAAAACTCCCCGGACGCCCACATCCTCATTGTTGACGGTCTCATCGCCGAATGTAACCCCGCCACCGAGTCGTTGATGCGGGGTGACCGGCGGAGTATTATCGGGCTGACACCGGGGGCCATATCCCCCGAACGGCAGCCCGATGGCCACCTGTCGTCCGAGGCTGCCGCCGAACACATCGCGGCGGTCATCAGCTCAGAGGCCAGTGCGGTTTTTGAATGGGTACATCGCCGTTTGGACGGTACCGATTTTTGGAGTGAAATCTCGCTCGCCCCGTTCATTGCCGGCGGTCGTCCGTCTTGTTTCGCGGCCATTCGGGATATCACCGGGCGAAAGCAGGCCGAAGACGTGTTGCGGCAAAGCCAGGACCGATTCCGCATTGTCGCCGACTTTACCTATGATTGGGAATACTGGGTCAGCCCCGCCAACGAAATCATCTACATGTCGCCGTCCTGCGAGCGCATCACCGGCTACACCCGCGAAGAGTTCACGGCGGACATCGCCCTGCTCGAAAGAATCATACACCCGAACGACCGGAAAAAATACCGCGCCCATGCGAAAGAGTTTATCTTCGTTGAGGGACCGCCCAGCTTCCTGGAATTCCGAATACTTACCCGGGAAAAAGAAGTTCTTTTCATTCAGCACGTGTGCCAACCCATCATCGACTGCGATGGCAACTATCTCGGGCGACGGGTTTCCAACCGCGATGTCACCGGGCAAAAAAAAGCGGAACGACAGCTGCGGCATGTGATCGCCTTCGAAGAGTTGCTCACGTCCATGATGCTGGCGTTCTTTCGCGCTGAATCCATTGAGCTGGATACGCTTTTTAATGTTCTGCTCCAACGGATCGGGGAATTCTCGGGCGTGGATCGGGCCTATCTCTTTCTCTATAACGATGCGGAAGAAACCGTAAGCAACAAGCATGAATGGTGCGCCGAGGGCGTGGCACCCGAGAAAAATAACCGGCAATCGCTGCCGTTCAACATCTTCCCTGCCTGGATTGCCGCCCTGCGCCGGGGCGAAGCGATATACGTTCCCGATGTGAGCAAGCTGCCAGAGGATTGGGCGAGCGA
The DNA here is from genome assembly GCA_903932505.1 of Candidatus Hydrogenedentota bacterium. Taxonomy (GTDB): domain Bacteria; phylum Hydrogenedentota; class Hydrogenedentia; order Hydrogenedentales; family CAIZGN01; genus CAIZGN01. Next base: position 6,473 of record CAIZGN010000253.1, on the reverse strand, counting down.
AGGCAGCGCGCATGCGCCCCAAAGGCTGCAGTCCCTGCTTGTGCTGCCCATCGCCGCTGGGACCGAACATTTCGGATTCATCGGCTTTGACAGCCTCCGTGCCCAGCGGACATGGGCCGAGGAGGATCAGCAACTGCTGCGCCTACTGGCCGACAACGTCGCCCTTACCCTCCAGCGTGTCAATCGGTCGCGAGAATTGCGTCTTGCGACCGAGGCTGCGCGCAATCTCGCCGAGGCCGCCGCATCGGGCAACCGCGCCAAGAGCCTTTTTCTGGCCAACATGAGCCACGAGATCCGCACCCCCATGAACGCTATCATGGGTTTCGCCCAAGTGCTCGAGCGCGATCCGGCGCTCACGTCTGAACAGGCCGCGCACGTGCGCACCATCCTCAGCAGCAGCGTTCACCTGCTCAATCTTATCGATGATGTGCTCGACATGTCCAAGATTGAGGCCGGCCGAACCTCCATCAAAGTCACCCGCTTTTGTCTCGACGACCTCATCCACGACATCGAAACCATGTTTCGGGCACGCGCGGAGGATCGGGGATTGCGGCTTGTTGTGGAGTGCACGGACGAGGTGCCGCATCATGTCTTTGCGGACGAAGGCAAGCTTCGCCAGATTCTCATTAACCTCATCGGCAACGCGGTGAAATTTACCGACAGTGGAGGCATTGCTCTGCGGGTGCGTGCTGAAGCAGTTGACGTGGCACCAGTACAGGGCGTGGCGACCCTGCGTCTTGTGGCCGAGGTCGAAGACTCCGGGGCGGGCATTTCAGAGGACGACCTCAACCGGATTTTTGATACGTTTCAGCGGGGGCATGACCGCATAAAAATCGGCGGCACGGGGCTTGGCCTCGCCATCTGCCGGAAATTCGTCGAGATGATGGGCGGCACGATCACCGCCACCAGCATCCCGGGCCGGGGCACCTGTTTCCGCTTTGATGTGCTGCTCGAAAGCGCCGCAGGCGAGGGTAAGCGAAAAAGTGCTCCGCGCCGGGTGGTGGGCATTGAGCCGGGCTCGGGCCCCTACCGCATCCTGCTGGTCGACGATATCGAGGACAATCTTACCTTGCTCCACAATTTGCTCGTGCCGGTTGGTTTCGAGGTGCGCAAGGCGAAAAACGGGGTCGAGGCCATAAAAATATTTGACGACTGGATGCCCCATGCCGTTCTCATGGACATGCGCATGCCCATCATGGACGGCTACGAGGCCACGCGCCGCCTCAAGGCGACCGCCGCCGGGCAGGCCGCGCGGTTCATTGCCGTCACCGCCAGTGCCTTCGCCGATTCGCGCAAGGAGGTCATGGACACCGGCATGGATGCCTACTTGCGCAAGCCTTTCCAGGCCGAAGAGCTTTTCGCCGCGCTTGAGGAAGGCCTCGGTGTGCGCTATGTGTGTGAGGCGGGGGCTGGTGGCCCATCCACCGAAATCCCGGCTTTGGGAGAAAAGCCCGCCACCTTGCCCGCCGCCCTCGTGAGCACCATGCGGGAAGCTGTTGCCGAGGGGGACATCAACCGGCTACTGGAGCTGATCGATCAAGTCGAAACCGTGGATAGTCAAGCCGCCCGAATGCTGATGGTCTTGGCCGATCAGTACGATTATGATAAACTTGAGGCATGGCTGGAAGGGATTGAGGTCTACCATGAATAAAGGGCAGGAACGAACTACAATCATGGTGGTTGATGACACGCCAGGCAATCTCAACTTGCTGCGGGAGATGCTTCGCGCCCAGGACTATCGGGTCTTGGCCTTTCCAGACGGCCGCATGGCCCTCGCTGCCGCCGCAAAGAATCCGCCAGACCTTATCCTCCTCGACGTCGACATGCCGGAAATCAACGGGTTTGAAGTCTGCGAACGCTTGCGCGCCGATGACGCGCTGAAAGAGATTCCGGTCATCTTCATCAGCGCCATGACGGAAATCAAAGACAAGGTTCGCGCCTTTGCCGTCGGCGGCATGGACTATGTCACCAAGCCTTTCCAGTTTGAAGAGGTGCACTCCCGAGTCGAGACCCATCTGCGCCTTCGAAAACTCCAGGCCGAACTCAAGCTGCACAACCTCCACCTTGCCGAGCTGGTGCGGGAGAAAGTGCGCGAAATTTCGGAATCCCAACTCGCCACCATCCACGCCTTGTCACGACTCACCGAATCCAGGGATGACCAGACCGGAAGCCACATTGAACGCACCCAGAGCTTTTGCCGCTTGCTCGCAGAACAGCTGCGCCAGAACCCCCGATATGCCGCGCTTATTGATGACACCTTTGTCGAAAACATCTACCACGCCTCGCCCCTGCACGACATCGGCAAGGTCGGCATCCCCGACAGTATCCTGCTCAAGCCCGACAAACTCACCCCCGAAGAATTCGAAATCATGAAGCGCCACGTCGTCATCGGCGTCGATACCCTTCAGACGGTACTCAGCAAGTATCCGCAGAACACGTTCTTGGCCATGGGGATTGACATCGCCCAAGGCCACCATGAGCGTTGGGACGGCTCGGGATATCCCGAGGGGCAGGCCGGTGAGGCTACCCCACTTGCCGCCCGAATCATGGCCATCGCGGACGTGTACGATGCGTTGCTGGCCAAACGACCCTACAAAAAACCATTCACCCACGAAAAAAGCGTCGAAATCATCCAAGAGGGCGCCGGAACCCATTTTGACCCCTCGGCGGTGGAGGCATTCCTCGTGATCGCGGACACCTTCAAGGCGGTCCACGAAGCAATGACCGCCGCCGATTAAACGCAATGCGCAGGTCGGGGCGATTGCAAGATCAATGACCACAGGGAGAAACGCCATGCCGCACTCGGTGTCGGAAAATTCGGGAATCAATGTGTCGGGTAGGGTATGGCTGCTTGGCATCGGGGTGTGCGCATTCCTGCTGCTTCTGTGTGTTCAGGGAACGGCTCAGAGCCCGGCAAACGATCCGGCGAGCAAGCCAGTGAGCGTGACGGTTGTGGCGGGGGGGGAATCGGTGCGCACGGCGGCAGAGTGTCGCGGGGTGGTCGTGGGGCCGGGCGTCAATCAACCGGACCCCTTTCCCGGCTACCGGGGCTTTGTGGGCTGGGACACGCCCCTGCGCCTTCGCAATGGCAGTTGGCTGGTGGGTTTCAACGCGGGCTATTGGCACGCCTCGGGTCCGACGCCGCATCGCTATCCGCCGCAAACTTTGGCCGAATACATCAAGATGGGCATGCCTGCCGATGTGGACGCGCCCACCGGTGGCCGGGCCATGCTGACGCGATCGACCGATGAAGGACGTACGTGGAGCAAGCCGGAAACCTTGATCGACACGCCCGCCGACGACCGGCATCCCAGCCTGCTCGAACTCCCCGGCGGAACCATCCTGTGCTCCTTCTTCAGCTACATGGGCGCGGGCGATTTCAAAGCCGACCCCACGCTGGCCTACCGCACCCACCTTATCCGCTCGGTGGACGGTGGAAAAACCTGGCAACCGGAAGCGAAGCCGCTGCCATCACCCTTCCTCGCGGATGAATCCGACGGCCCGATGGTCTTGGCCAAGGATGGCTCCGTGCTGCTGGTGATAAACGGGGTGCCGACCGGTGGCGGGAAGGATCAGGTGGCACTGCTGCGGTCGAAGGATGAAGGCTTGTCATGGGAACTGGTGTCGACTGTGTCGACCGACCACGAGCTTTCAGAGCCGAGTGTGGCCGAATTGCCCAGCGGGCGGCTGGTGCTGGTCGCACGACCGGAAGGCGACATCTGCTGGTCGGATGACAAGGGTGTCACTTGGACAAAGCCGACGCCTTTCGGTATACGCCTCTTCGCGCCGAGCTTGTACGTCGCCAAGGACGGAACCTTGCTCTGGTTGCATGGTTCCTATGGCGCGGGAGGACTCCGCGTGATTTTCAGTGTCGACGGCGGCCAGACCTGGGTGGCCCCGGCGGCGAATTACGGATTCCTTGTGGATACTACCTACGGCTATGGGAAGGCCACGGAGCTGCCGGACGGGACGTTTTTCATCACCTACATCAGCACTGGCGGGCATGCCTCCGAGGATGCGCGCGGCAACGCCGTGTGGTGTATTAGGCTCCGTGTGCGCCCCGACCATTCGGGCATTGACCTCCTGCCCGCAGTCAATCCATAGGGTTTTCGTGGCGATGTCGCGGGCTTATTCCTCGACCTTCAGCGGTTGACCGTCCTTGAATTCGTTTGCGGCGGGGCCGTCCAGTTCAAGTTTGATGACCGTGTTGACCTTGTCCTGCCTCTTTGCGGGGAGAACGAGTTTGAGCGTTTGCGCGGCTTCTTTCACCTTGACCTCGCCGCCGGTGAGGGCTTGTGCCTTGAGGATTTTGGCCTGGAGCGGGGGCAGTTGCAGGGTGTCGCCTTTCCAGTGGAAAACATGCAGATAGATCGTGTTGCCGGTGTAGGTGGCACCGCCCCACTCGCCGTTGCGGAAGGGGCCGCCCCTTGTGGCGTAGATGCTCTCGCCGTACTTGCCCAGCCAGACCCCCATCTCTTTGAGAACAGCGACCTGCTCGGGCAGGATTTCACCGGTTGGCAGCGGCCCGACGTTGAACAGCAGATTCCCATCGCCGGTGGCGCAGCTGGCCAGCATGCGGAGGCATTCATCAAAGGTTCGGGTGCGCCCGTCGGGGCGATAGGACCATCCGCCACCATCTTTGCACTCGGTCATGGTGACGCACGATTCCCACGGGCGGTCATTCTGGAATTTTCCGATCTTCTGTTCCGGCGTGTCGAAATCACCCTTGGTGAGTGCCGCGATTTCCGGTGAAGGCTTGTCGTCGGTTGCGCGAATAAACCGCGCGGCGCGATCATTGACCAGCAGACCGGGCTGCAGACGGTAGAGAGTGTCGTAGAGGCTCTGGAAGTCGTAGTCCCGCCAATTGCCCGCCACATGGTCGAACCACAGCATGTCGACGCGACCGTAATTGGAAAGCAACTCGGTCACTTGCCCCCGGTAGAAGGCGTCATACTTGCGGTTGTCGCCCACGAGATAATCGGGATGGGTCCAGTCGCGCGTGGAGTAATACCAGCCGAGCTTGAGGCCGTGCTGGTGGGCGGCATCGGCAATTTCCTTGCAGAGGTCGCGCTTGAAGGGCGTGGCACTGATGCTGTAGTCGGGGCGCAATTGGGTGGGCCACATCGAGAAGCCGTCGTGGTGCTTGGTGATGAAAACGACATATTTCATGCCGGAATCTTTCGCCAGTTGCATCCACGCGTCCGCGTTGAATTTCACGGGGTTGAACTGCTGGTAAAGATGATCATAGACCTCGGGCGGGACGCTTTCGAGTCCTTGGTGGTCGTGCGGATGCCCCTTGCGCGACCAGCTGATCTCGGTACCGTTCACACTTGCCGGGCCCCAGTGGATGAACATGCCAAACCGCGCCTCGCGCCACCACGCCAGACGCGCGTCATGCTGCGCGGGTGTTTCCATCGTGGGCAGCAGGGGTGCATCGTTTGTGGCCGCCATTGATTGCGTTGCGAACAACAAGGTCATCAGGAAAGCTGTTTTCATTCTCCACCTCATCCCATCGGGTTTGTGTTTGGGTTCCCTGCCCCAATTATGGGTAAGCCGCCGATGAGATTCAATGGGAAGCTGCTTGGAATCTCCGGCGCTCCCTTGCTATTCTCAAGCCCGTAGTGCTGGTGCGTGTTCAACCAAAGGAATTGACCATGAAGATGATTTCACTCGCGGCGATGGGGACGCTTTTATTATCCGGGCTTTCGGTGAACGCCGAGGATGCCGCTGTAAAGCTGCCCTCTGTGCAGGTGACGAGTTTTACGCAACAGGTGTCCTCGTTCTACGGCGCCGCACAGGGTCTGCCGAGCGATGAGACGGTCAGTGTCGCATTGCTTCCGGAAGATCCTTCGCGCATGGTCGTCAGCACTCCGTCCGCGCTGGCCCGTTCCTCCAGCGGAGGGAAGGCGAACGAAAAGCAGTGGATTACCGATGCCGTAGCGGTTAAGAGTGTCTTTCACAATGGATACATCGATACTTCCGGCGTGGTGCGCACCCTCGCGGGTGCGGCGGTCGGGAAGGCACCGGAGGGCTTGAAGAACCCCACGGCCCTGGCCTGCAGTGATACCGAAAGCTACCTCTCTGCGGACTCCGGGCTGTATGCCGTAAAAGACGGCGCGTTTGTGGTTGCGGATTCCCCGTTGGCCGCGCTCAGCGTCAATGGCGAGGTTCGCGCGGTGACTGCGCGCCCCGGTTGTCCCGTGGTGGTAGCGGCTAAGGCGGGGCTTTTTGAGAAGGTCAGTGGCACTTGGTTGCGAATGACGGCGACGGACGGGAACCGCAGTTGGGAACCGGTGGATGTGCGCGGGGCGGCATGGGCTCCTGACAAAAATGTGCTGTGGTTTGCCTCGCCGCAGGGGGTGGGTTCTTTCAATGCGGACGACCGAACCTGGAAACTCTACACGCCGGAAGACGGTCTGCCCTACGATGACTTCACCTGCGTGGCGGTGGGAAGCGACGCCGTGTGGTTTGGC
>CAIZGN010000252.1 GCA_903932505.1 Candidatus Hydrogenedentota bacterium | reverse complement strand
GGATCGTTTTCGTTGCGCTATTCTTCTGTCTTCTTGCGGATGCCGCGCCCACAACATTCCCTGTGCAATGTCGAAATTTGCCGCTGGAGTTGGTCGACGTGTCCGTCACTCCGCACGTCTTCTCAAAGGAATTGTGCTATCGGCATGAGCCAGACCCTTCCCTGGGGGCATTGGTCCGACTCGTGATCCGGCACCGCGAACCCGCAGGAAGACCGGTTCAACTTGACCTGCTCTTCAACGGATGCAGGCCTATGAAACTCGTCGAGTCCGGCGAATGGGCTTGGTGCGAAATGCCCGAACAGAAAGCGCCGGCAGATGTAGGGTACCGCTTGGGTCCGGGACTCGTGGATGTATTTACGCTCAACAGCCGGGACGCCCGCTGGGGCGTGGGGACAAGCCTGAAACTCACATTGCAGGATGCCGCGTCGAATACAGCCGATACCGTGGAGGTGGAACTGACCGAAAGCAACCTCCGTTTGGAGTCCACCGTATTTCTTTCCGATGACACCGAAGCCATCCAGCCGGATTCGGTGATTGCGCATATTTCAAACCATTCCCCTGACACATACAAGATGGCTGCTTTGAATCTCTATCAGCCCGTTCACCAAGGGATGGGGAGATTCCGGACACAGGATTCTTTCGCCGCTTTCACCCCTGACGGAATGCTCCCCGGAAACGATTGGTCGGGATTTTACGCAAATACCGGGCCCCTGCCGTTGGTCAGGGGTTTGGTGGAAATCCAACTGCGGTCAGCCTCGGGCGGCCTCAAGTCGCTGTGGGCGCCCCTCATGTTCAAGAGGGAACGATTCGATATTGGTTCCGGTTGGATGGACGTTCCCGCCGGTAAGGGTGTTTCTCCGGTGACCCAGGAAAGTTTTTTGAAACTCTTCCGCCGCATGCACGTGAATCTGGCGCATATCGAAAACGTCTCCGGCTATACGGATGCCACGGGTCCCAATGGACTTTACACCCGGTATCCCCTGCGGATGATGTCGGGCTTCCGCGATGTGGAAGCCTCCAATAGTGACGAGAAGGTGGCACGTATCCACGGCGTGGACTGCCTCGGCGAGCCCCAGATGGGTAAGTCGCCCATGGAAACCTATATGGCACTGCGGCATTATGCCGCTGCCCGATATCCCACCACCATTACCCTTTCCGAGGATTCCGGATTCCGGTATTACGCGGGATTGAGCGATTACCCCCACTTCGATACCTATCGCGTGAGCGCCCCTGCGGCCGATGCGTGGAGACGTTATACGCGATGGGATGGAAAACAGATCTCCTGGGGTGCGCCGCTGGAAGGCATCGGCGCGGTGACACGCACGCTCCACGCGCTGAACCGCCCCGTGCCCATTGCGGCTTGGTCGCAGAATGTGCATGAAGGCTGGACCGACCAGCGATCGCGCAAACGCCAGAGTCCCAACCCGGATGAAATCACGGTGCAGGCGTACGAAGCGCTGGCCAATGGCGCCACGAGTCTGTATTGGTATTCGCTGCAGAGCTGGTCGCTGCTCAAGTATCGCGACACCATTGAAACGACCACGCGCCTAGGGCGCGAGATGCGGCTCCTGGAGCCGTTGTTGTTGCGCGCAACGGCCTATGCACATGAGCGGGTTGGCACGCAGGAAAAGCCTGACTTGGATTTGAATGTTCTCGCGAGCCCCCGGGCGGCGCTCCTGTTTGCCATCGACTTGGACTACTATCCCGATCTTGATGCGGCGCAATTCCGTTTTCGCGGACCCCGGAAAATAGAGGTGTCGTATTCGTTGCCCGGTTATTTGCGCAATCCGGCGGAAGTCTTTCGTGTGGATGGCGAAGGCTCGCACGAAGTGGAATGGCATACCACCAAGGAGGGCGTGACCCTATCGGATACGCTGGATCGGACCGCAGTCTATATTGCCACCTCGGACGGGAGTTTGCGGCAGGAACTTGAGCAACGCCTCGCCTCACTGCGCGCCCTCGAAGAAAAGACCGGATTTGACCCCGCGAAAAACGATGCCGATTTCAAAACACTCGTCGCGGATCTCGGATGTAATCTGCCGTCCTTTCCCGAAGCCCTTTCGGTCCAGGCCGGGGCGGAGGAGCCCATGAAAGCGGAAAAGCCCTTTGAAATCGTGTATGAGATGATGCCCAAACCGGAGCGCTTGCCGATTCTCGATTGGCTGCATGAGGGCGGATGGTGTTCCCGCGTCTCGTCTCGTCCGGAAGCGACGGACGCCATGCTCGAGGAGATCAAACGGCGCGGGTTGAAATCCGTGGTCACGATGTTGGCGCATCCCGGCACGCGAGCGCGGCAGTGGACAATTTGGAAGCTGCCGGTGCCGGATACCGCGCCGGTGATAGCGCGGTACAAGCGGATTTTCGGATCAGATTTTGCATGGGAAGTCTTCACGGAGGATGATTCCGCAGGCGTGGCGTTTCCGCAAACCCTGCTGCGGGAACGCCCCAAGACCTACGGCGGGGCAAAAGCGCTTTTCGACGGCTATGTGAGCGAATGTATGGCGGAAGCAAACCAGCATCGCGACGTAGAGCGGTGGGGCCGTCCGGGCTATGCCTCGGGCGTTCATCCACTGGCAGCCCAAGGGTTGGATTATATCCTGATAGAACGTTCAAATGACGATGTGGAAGACTTGCAGACCGGCATTGCCTTTGCCCGAGGCGCGGCCCGCCAATACGGCTGCAAATGGGGAATCGACTTCTCGCTGTGGTGGGGCGTGATCAACGGCTGCGTCCAAGATCTTCCGGCGCTGTACCACAAACGATGCTTTTATCAGACCTACTTTGCGGGCGCGGATGCGGCCTCCGTCGAGGGGGGAGACCTTTTGTACGACCTGGCCGCCAAGAAGCCGTTCGCGCTTGGGCAAACGCTCGACGAATTCGGGCGATTCACCTTGCGTACGCAACGCGGCGTGCCAGAGACGCCGGTGGCCGTGCTACTTCCCGAAGACCACGGATGGATTACACCTCCCTATTGGCGGACGGGAAGCGACGCATGGAATTATGCGCGAATCCCCTATCGCCAGGGGTATCGCGGTGTGGACGGTTTCTTTCGTACGGCGTTTCCCGGCAGCGAGTTTGTAATGGATCCGTTTCCTTTCGGCCGCTACGAAAGCGATGAAACTCCAGCCAGTCCGTTTGCCTTATCGTGCGTCACACCGGAATGGGCACCCTATCCGGAGAACGTCTATGCGGCCGAGCCACCGCTGCCCTTTGGGCAATACGCCGACCGAAACCAGGCGCGTGAAGATCTTCAGAAGCGCAAGCTGGAAACCTCTCCCTATCGCCCCTTGGGCAATTCGCGATGGGGCGATATCTTCGATGTCCTAACCGTATCCGCAGGAGAGAAGGTTCTGAGTCCATACCGCGTCGTGGTTCTACTGGGCCCCGTGGTACTGGACGAGTCCATCAAAGCGCGGCTTCGCGCGTACGTCGAACAAGGAGGTGCCTTGGTCGCGGCCGCAGGCGTTGTGGGACCCAAGGATGCCGATTTGTGCGGAGTGAACCTCGTCCCCGAACTGCGAGCGGGCAGTGCCTGGCAATGGGCGGACGGTGCGCCAGAACACGAGGCGTTCCGGTACTGTCCTTCCACCCAAGCGCCCGGCCCAGCACAGCACACCGTGCATGTACTCGCACAGACCCCCGGCGGAGAACCACTCGTGGTTCGCAATGCGTTGGGCAAAGGCTATGTTTACACCTGCTTGGTTCCGTGGTACGAAGGGACCAATACCGCTATGGCCGGGCCGGCCCGCCAATTGTTCGATTGCGTGATGCAAGAAGTGCAACCTGTGCAGGTGGAAGGCTTGCCTCTCGATTGGGCCAGCGCAACCAGCGAAACGGCCTATAACGTGGTGTTAACCAACAACAGCGGAGACCCATGGGAAGGTACGATAACGGTAAAGTCCGTTCCGCGCACCATGAAGAAATGCCAAGAATTGCTTACTGCGGAGCCTGTCGCATTTTCCCGTGGCCAGTCAAAAGTGCGGTGCAAACTTTCGATCCCGCCCTACGAGGTTCGCGTGCTTCGCTGGTATTGAGTTGAGTGACCGTCCTGTTTTTAGTGCCGGCGTATCCGCAACGGAGCATTATTCAAGCCTAGTCGGTCTTGGGATGACATAGGAAAGGACTTTGATATGAAGCGGATTTGTTTGTTGGCGGTCTGCCTTTGGGCTCTGAGCTGGACCTTGCAGGCGGAGGAACGCGCCATGCAGGAGGTTTACCCCGGCATTTGGCGGGTGACCCTGGGCACGCCGGAACCGTTTACGCCGACCCGGTTCAACTTGGAGCCGGCCAAGAAAGAGGCCTTGGGCGCAATGACCAAGGTGGCCACGCCCCCCATCGCTCCGGAGGCCATTGTGTTTCGCACCTATGACCGCGGCTGCGTCGTGGAACTGCCCATGATCGATGGAGAGCAGATTTTCGGCTTCGGCGCGGGGCTTCCGTGGTTCAACAGCACAAATACCCGCAGAACCGTGGCGGTGAACGATGCGCCGGAGGCGACCGACGGCAGCAGTCACGGGCCGGTTCCGTACTATGTGTCCACGGACGGGTACGCCGTGTTTGTGGACACGTTGAGGTACGCCAAGTTTTACTGTGGTAACTTGGATCCGGTGCAGGGTGGCGTCCCAGGCGCCGATGCGCCGAAAGACATCTCCGCCAGCACGGAGGAGTTGTACAAGACGCGGAAACTCGGAAAGACGCGCGTGAGCGTGGATATCCCCGTGGCGAAGGGCGTGGACGTCTACCTCTTCGCAGGCCCGTCCATGCGCGACGCCGTTTCCCGGTACAACCTGTTTTCAGGCGGAGGCTGTCTTCCGCCCTTGTGGGGACTCGGCATGTATTACCGGGGTTTCGGCAAGTTCAACGCGGAAGACATCTTGAAGCTGGCCCGTTACTTTCGCGAGAAACATATTCCCGTCAGTGTCTTTGGACTCGAACCCGGATGGCATTCACAGGCCTATTCCTGCAGTTACATTTGGAGCAAGGAACGTTGGCCGGATCCCGAGGCGTTTCTCGCGGAGATGACAGGCCTGAATTACCAGGTCAACCTGTGGGAACACGCCTTCGTGCATCCGGACGCGCCATTCCATGACGAGATCCTTCCGTTCTCCGGCGATTACCGCGTATGGAACGGGTTGGTGCCGGACTTCACCCTGCCGCAGGCCCGAGAGATCTTCGGGAACTATCACGAGCGGGAGTTTGTCAAGAAGGGCGTGACCGGGTTCAAGCTCGATGAATGCGACAACCAGCCGATCAGCAGCACGCCGTGGTCCTTCCCGGAACTCAGCAGCTTCCCGTCGGGCATGGATGGAGAACTCATGCATGGGCTTTTCGGCCTTGAGTACCAGCGCGTACTGCGGGACGTCTTCAAGCGCAACAACATACGCACCTACGGGAAGGTGCGAGCCACCCACGCGTTGGCGGCACCCCAGCCGTTCGTGCTTTACAGCGACGCTTACGAGCACAAGATGTACACGCGCGGCATCCTGACGGCGGGATTCTGCGGAATGTTGTGGCAACCAGAGCTCCGCGTCGCGAGTTCGGTCGAAGAAATGTACCGCCGCCTGCAGACCGCCATTTTCTCGCCCCAGGCCGTGGTGGACGCGTGGTTCATGCCCCACCCTTCCTGGATGCAGATCAACCAGGAGAAGAACCTCGCGAACGAACTGATGCCGGGCTGGGAGGCCGTCGAGGACAAGGTTCGCGTCATGTTTCAATTGCGGATGCAGTTTATTCCCTATCTCTACAGCGCGTTCATGGACTATTATGCCCGGGGTATTCCGCCGTTCCGGGCGCTGGTCATGGATTTTCCAGACGACCCAAACACCTGGAAGTTGGACGACGAGTACCTGGTAGGTTCCGACGTGCTAGTCGCGCCACTGTTCAACACGGACACGGCACGGGACGTCTATCTACCCGGTGGAACGTGGTATTGCTTCTGGACCGGCCAGTCCTATGAGGGCGGGAAACGCCACACCATCAGCATGCCT
>CAIZGN010000251.1 GCA_903932505.1 Candidatus Hydrogenedentota bacterium | reverse complement strand
TGATCACGCAAATGGGCAATCAGGGTAATTCGTCCAACGGCGTTCGTGAAGTCATCGAGATGATTTGGAGCGGTGTGATCGGCGACATCAAAGAGGTCCATGTGTGGACGAATCGCCCCGGATGGCCCCAGGGTCTGAGCGCACCGCTACCCAAGCAGCCAGTGCCTGAAACGATGGACTGGGATCGCTGGATTGGCACAGCGCCGTTCCGCGAATACAACAGCGAATACGCGCCGTTCAAATGGCGTGGATGGTGGGATTTTGGCTGCGGCGCGATTGGGGACATGGCGTGCCATGACATGAACAACGCGTATCGCGCGCTGCATCTGGGTAAAGCCACTTCCTTCAGCGTTGAAGTCATCACGCAGGAAGGCATGACGAAGCTGTCGCCCCCGCTGAAGTCCGCCATCAAATATCAGTTTCCGACGCGGGACAACATGCCTCCGGTGGACATGTATTGGTATGACGGCGGTCTCACGCCCAAGGCTCCTGAAGGGCTGGAACAAGAGAAACTGGGTCGTGATGGGCAAGGCTCGCTATACATCGGCACGAAGGGCGTTATCACTTGCGCCTTCGATGGATCAGACTCGCGCCTGCTTCCGCTTACGCTCATGAAGGACTACAAACGACCGGAACCCAGCATCGCCCGCATTCCCCGTGAAAACCACACGGGCGATTGGTTGACTGCCATCCGCGAGGGCCGCATGGAGCCGAGTTCTCATTTCGGCTATGCGGGGCCGCTGACGGAAATCGCCAATTTCGGCAATGTCGCACTGCTTGCTGGCGAGAAGCTTGAATACGATGTACCCACCATGACGATCACGAACCACAAAGAGGCGAATGCACTCCTTACCAAGCAGTACCGCAAGGGCTGGGATCGGATTATGCCGTTGTAGGATGTGGCGGCGATGTGGAAAATCCGGTTTGGTTAGTTGCGGGATTTGGCTACGAAGAATTCGAAGAAGTACTCTTCTTTCTGATCCTTGAACTGGACAGGAAGCAGAAGTCCCACTTTTTTGCCCAGTGATTTCTTGGAGAGCATCTCCTGTTTCTGGGTGCTGCCGTGTCGTGACCACTTGGCGTAGTCAATCGGGGCGAGTCCGTCGCGCAGGGTGGCTCCGGGTGCGATGACGCTGGGCTGCTGGGTCTGATTGCGCTCGCTGAGGCCTTGGGCGGTGTGCATGACCCGATGGGAGACGCCGGATTCGTCCACGAAGGCCGATTCGTCCCAAAGCACCCGTAGCGCCTCGCCGGTTTTATTGGTGAGGACAAAAACCATGTTAAGGTCGACCGCCAGAAATTCGATTCGGATGTGGTCGTCCTGATAGCTCTTCTTCTCCATGGTGCCCACGGGTTTAGCCTCGGACAAGACGAGGCCGGGTTTGGATGAGGCGCAACCGGCAAGTAGCATCAAAGCGACCGCGCAGGCAATGAGTGTCTTTTTCATGTGGTGTTCCTTTTCCGGCCCAGCCGGTTTTTCTTCGCAGACTGATTCGACCCAATTATCAATCGGCACGCCGCAGGACTTCGAGTATTTCCTTTACGGCGTTTTCGAGGCCGATAAAGAGCGCGCGCGCCATGATGTCGTGCCCGATGTTGACCTCGTGCAATCCGGGGATTCGTGCCACGGGCTCGAGATTGTGACGGGTGAGTCCATGTCCGGCGTGCAGCCGCATACCTGTTTGCAATACGCGGGAGGAAGACACGCGCAACCGTTCAAGTTCCTTGTCCATGGCTGCTCCGGTGGCGTTGGCATAGGCACCGGTATGCAATTCTACATAATCAGCCCCCGCAGCGGCGCTGGCGTCTACTTGGACATTTTCCGGATCGATAAAGAGGCTGACCTTGATCCCGTGCGCGTGCATACCGGCGACCACGTCCTTGAGCCGATTGACTTGCCCGGCCACATCGAGGCCACCCTCGGTGGTGACTTCCTCTCGATGCTCGGGGACGATGCAGACGGTCTCCGGAAGGATGTGGTGCGCGATGGCTATGATTTCGTCCACGGCGGCCATTTCCAGATTGAGGCGCACCTGCAGCACATCCTTGAGATGGGCAACGTCGTGATCCTGAATGTGACGCCGATCCTGGCGCAGATGGACAGTGATTTGATGGGCACCGGCCATCTCGCAAATCTTAGCCGCGAGAATCGTGTCAGGGGCCGCGCCCTTGCGTGCCTCTCGCAACGTCGCCACATGATCAATATTTACTCCGAGTTCTATCATGAACGTCTCGCCTTTCCGCTGTCGATGGATGCCATGGTTGGTCAGGTTCAGAGTTCCCGAATTTTGACATTTCGGCGGGCCGGGATCAATTTTCCGCCGTTTTCAAGATTGCTTTCCGGGCGATTGCATGGTAGAGTCAGCCGTGTGTATGGCGTGAATGAGGATTGAAAAAATGACGGATAATCACACCCATCGGCCGTTTGGGCGTCGTGGGCACATTTTGGGCATGTGGCTGGCGGCGATTTTTCTTTTTCCCGAGACGATTGCTGTGGCTGCGGAGGCACCGGTGCATGTGCTGGTGTCTGTGGCTCCGCAGGCGGATTTTGTGAAGCATATTGCGGGGGATGCGGCGGTGGCGGAGGTTCTGGTGCCGCCAGGGCAATCGCATGAAACCTATGAGGTGACCCCGAAGCAGATGGCGCGCATTGGCGAGAGCCAGGCGTTCTTCCGGGTGGGTTTGTCCATTGAAACCGGACTGCTTCCGAAATTGCAGTCGGTCTGTCCGGGTTTGCGCGTGGTGGACATGCGCGAGGGTGTGCAATTGTTGTCCATGGGGCCGGATTCCGCAGGGCACGCGCATGGGGACGGCATGGATCCGCATATCTGGCTTGACCCGGTGCGGGTGAAGACTCAGGCTGCCGCGATGGCGGCCACGCTCTCCGCGCTGCGTCCGGAACAGGCCGCGCTTTTTCAGGCCAACCTCAAGAAATTCGAAGTTGCACTGGACGCGCTCACGGTCGAGCTGCAGACCACGCTTGCGCCGGTCAAGGGCCGAACCCTATTCGTCTATCATCCGGCGTATGGCTATTTCGCGGATCGTTTCGGTTTGCGGCAGGAGGCGGTGGAGCAGGAAGGGAAAGACCCCGGTTTGCGGCATGTGCAGTCAGTGGCGGAGTCGATGCGGAAGGAGGGTGCGCGGGTGCTGTTCGTACAGCCGCAATTCTCGAGCAAGACTTCGGAGGCGGTGGCGGCGGAGACCGGGGCGCGTGTGGTGGCGTTGGATCCGCTGCCCAAGGACTACATCAAGGATCTTCGAGGCATGGCGCAAACCATCCTGGAGGGCTTGCGGCGTGACTGAGGCCAATGGTATCCCTGCCGTGGAAATCGTCCACGCGGGCTTTCAATACGGTTCCAAGACGGTGCTGGAAGGCGTGAACCTCACACTGCAACGCGGCGGGGCCGCTTGCCTGATTGGCCCCAATGGCGGGGGCAAGACGACGCTGCTCAAGCTCATTCTGGGTTTGCTGCATCCGTCTTCCGGGCAGGTACGTATTTTTGGCAGTGCGCCGAAAGACGCATGGACGCGGGTGGGCTATGTGCCGCAGGATTTCGCATATGATGCGCGGTTTCCGATTCGGGTGCAGGATGTGGTGGCGATGGGCTGTCTGGGCACGAAGGGCTGGGGACGGGGAAAATCGATTCGCCAGCGGGTGAGCGCGGCTCTTGAGGCGGTACAGCTGCCCGGTATCGCGCAGGATTGGTTTAGCCGACTTTCCGGGGGACAACGGCAGCGGGTGCTTATCGCGCGGGCTTTGGCCACCTCGCCAGAATTGCTGATTTTGGACGAGCCGACCTCGAATCTGGATGCGGCCGCAGAACAGGAGGTGCTGGCGGTGCTGGAGCGACTGCGCGGGCAGGTGAGTCTGCTGGTGGTGAGCCATGACGCAGCGGTGGCCTCGCATTTCCTGCGCGAGGTGTATTGCGTCAACCGCCGGGTTCACCGGCATCCGCCCGCAGACCGGCTCGATGATGAATTGATGCGGCATCTGGTGGGGATGGAATTGAGCGCCAGTGAAGGGGATGCGTCATGAACCTTCTGGAATTCTGGCAGGCAGTCCCCCACTCCGCTTTTGCGCAGCACGCCTTGTGGATGAGTTTGCTGGCGGGGGTGGCATGCGGCGTGGTGGGCACCTATGTGGTGGTGCGCCGCATTTCGTATATCGCGTCCGCAATCGCGCACAGTGTGCTGGCAGGACTCGGCGCGGCCCGATATCTTCAGGTGGTGCATGGGTGGAGCTACTGCACGCCGCTGCTGGGCGCGGTGACCGCCGCAATATTGTCCGCGTTGATCATCGGGTGGGCGGCGTCGCGTACCGAGGAGCGCGAGGACACCATCATCGGCGCGGTGTGGTCTGTCGGGATGGCGGTCGGTCTCCTGTTCATTTATTCGACGCCGGGCTACAATGAAAACTTGATGAGTTATCTCTTTGGCAATATCCTACTGGTGAGCAAGACGGATCTTTGGATCACGCTGGGGTTGGACGGGGTCGTGCTGGTGACGGCGGGCTTGTGCTACAACCAATTGCAGGCGATTTGTTTCGATGAAGAATTCGCGCGGTTACGCAATGTGCCCGTGCGGACGTATTACAACGTGTTGTTGCTTCTGACCGCGATTACGGTGGTGCTGTTGTCCATGGTGGTGGGTCTGGTGATGGTGATTGCGTTGATCACGCTGCCAGCTGCAATTGCGGGGCGTTTTGCGGGGTCGTTGGCGCAGATGATGGCGGGGGCGGCAGTGTTGTGTGTGGCGTTTAATCTGGCAGGGCTGACGTTGAGCTACACGCCGGATCTGCCGGCGGGGGCGGTTATTATTTTATTGAGCGGTGGTGCGTATTTTTTGATTTTGGCGGGCAGCGCGGTGCATGCGGCGGTGTTGAAGCAACGGAATTCGGGGTGAGTGATGCCGGATCCCGGGGCGTTGCCCCGGGCTAAATTGTTTTGCCCCTTTGGGTGCGGGACTTGCGGTGGTTGTTGGGTGTCAAGAATGATTGGAGGCGTTGTTTTGAAAACTCTTGTGAATGCTGGAATTCTTGGTGCCGAACGATTTATTTCGGTGTCGATGATGCTGATCTTTTTGTTTGCCTCTCTTTGCGCGGGGGCTTCGCCGGAGGTTGGGGTGGAAAATGGGGTGATGACGCTTCGGGAGGCGGGGGTGCTGGTTTCTGTGCGGTTGGAGGCACCGCAGTTGGGTTTTGAGACGGGGGTGCTTGCGCCGGTTCCTGCGGATGCGGGAAATCTATCTTCGCAGGAGCTTTTGTCGGGTGGTGTGGTGGAACTTGCTTGTCCAAATCGCACCTTGAACGAGGTGACGGTAGAAACGGTGTTGTGCTTGCAGTGGTCAGAGAGGGAGTCGGTATTGCGCAAGTGGGTTCGTTATCGGGTGGACAAAGCGGGACTTCGGCTGGATGAGGTGATTCTGGAATCGGTGAAGGCTTCCAGTGCCACTGCGGTCTGGCCTCCGACTGATATTCAAAGCCAACCCGCATTTGAGTCGGGGCTGTTCTATGGGATTGAGTTTCCTGTTGCGGCGGTGCGGCAGGAGGGTGAGCGGTTGTTGCTGGCGCATCGTCCGGGACTCGTGGTGAAGGCAGGGGTATGGCTGGAAACGCGAAAGGCGGTTTTTGGCTTGTGCGCGCCCGGGATGGAGAAGGAGGCGTTTCGGGCCTATGTCATGGCGCACCGGGTGCCGCCGACCGGACTGCATATCGATTACAACAGCTGGTGGACTTCGCCGGTGCCGTATACGGAGAAGGATATTCTGGCGCTGATGCAGACTTTTGAGACGGAGTTCTACAAGCCGTTTGGCGGTCGTTTTGATTCGTTTTGCATTGACATGGGCTGGGCGAACGCGAATAGCCTGTGGGAGATCGACCCCAAGCTGTTTCCGGAGGGTTTCACGCCCATCCAGGAGGCGGCGAAGAGGATGGGCAGTCAACTGGGTCTCTGGATTTCGCCTAGCGGCGTGTATCCGCAGGCGTTGGATGTGGCCTGGGCCAAGTCGCAGGGGTATGAAACGCAGAAGGACGCACTTTGTCTGGGGGGGGCGCAGTATCAGGCCCGTTTTTCGCGACAACTTGCCGATATGATTGACCGCTACAAGGTGCAGCAGTTCAAATTCGACGGGTATCGCATTGTGTGTCCGGAAAAGGACCACGGACACGTAGCAGGGGAGCTTTCTGCGGAACCGATTGCCGAGGGGATGATTCTCGCCAGCGAAACCATCCGGGAACACTCGAAGGAGGCGTGGATCGAACCGACATGCTTTGGATGGAACCCGAGTCCGTGGTGGCTGTTTCATTTCAATTCGGTGATCGGGTCGTATGGCGATGATGCGCCTCTGGGGCGGGTGCCTGCTCCGGTACATCGTGAGAGTTATACCACCGCCCGGGACTATTTCAATCTTCAGGGGGCGTATTGGAATCCGATCCCCGCTGCCGCACAGGAAGTGCTCGGCATCATCCATCAGACTGATGATCCCTTTATGAACGACGCGGTGATGACGATTTTGCGCGGACACCGCTTCTTGCCGTTGTATGTCAACCCGAAGTTCATGAACACGGCGCGGTATAAGGCGCTGGCGGACACGTTGACTTGGGCGCGGAAGCAGGTGCCGGAATTCGCGGAGACCCATCCGCTGTTGCCGGTCTCCTGGCAGAACGGGCAGTGTCCGCGATTCACAAATGAGGCCGTGATGCCGCAGGAGCCGTATGGCTATGCGCACCGCATGAAAAGCGGGACGATGGTGGTTCTGCGCAATCCCTGGGTTGCACCGCAGTCGTACGCGCTTACGCTGGATGCCGCTTCCGGGTTTGAAAATTCGGGCAAAGCGTTCAACGCGGTGAGCATCTACCCCGAAGCTCGGGGGTATGCGAAGCAGGTGAACTTCGGCGGCAAGGTTTCGATTGCGCTTGCGCCGTATGAGACTTTGGTGCTTTCGTTTGAAGCCTCGACCGATAAGGCGGCATCGCTTCCGTCGCCACCCAAGTCGGGCGATCTTATTGAGGTGGGTGCTTCGGAGCCGAAGCTTGCTACCTTTGAATATGACAATTCCCAGCCCGCGCTCGGGCCGGACTGGACCAACCTCTCCGGAGGTGCGAAGGAGGTCACCCAGCTCAGCATCGACTCGCCAGTCACTGTGCGGTCACCGAAAGCCTCGCTGTTGATTCTGCTGGAAGGGGTGGAGATGGCCTTATCCGCCACTGCGCGTATCGATGGCAACGAAGTGCCCTTCCGTGTCACGGGCTCGGCCACCGGGTGGTCAGCCACGGGTGCGCCAAAACCGGAGCAGTGGACCTTTCTCGAGGCGCCGTTGCATTCGGGTGGCAATCATGTGGAATCGAATGTTTCGTTTGTCGGCAAGGGCGTGAAAGTGTCCGCATGGATTTGGGCGACGCGCCCCGGCTCGGTGGAATCCCCGCAAGGGGGGCTACCGGAGCCGGAGGCGGTATCCTTAGGCAGTATGCCGCTGCTTGTACCCACAGTCGCCCCGTTGTCGAACGGGGAAAAGAGAGCGCCTAACGTTCAGCGGATTAACGGTGTGTTTTTGGACACGGTGAAGCCGCAATCGGCGACGGCTGGATGGGGTGAGGTTCGGATGAACCAGAGCGTGTGGCAGAAGCCGATGACCATTGGCAGCAAGAGCTATTCGCGCGGTATCGGTACACATGCACCATCGCGCATCGTGTATGCCCTGGACAAGCAGTACACGCGGTTTCAGGCCGAAGCAGGCGCGGATGGCGCCACGGGTCCGACGGTTACGTTTGAGGTTTGGGTGGACGGGGCGAAGCGGTGGGAGTCGGGATTGATGACTCGCGATTTGCCCGCGAAACGCGTGGATGTGGAAATCACGGGTGCATCGAGTCTCGAACTTGTGGTTGGCGACGGAGGAAATGGGGTTGGTGCGGATCATGCAGATTGGGCGGAGGCGCGATTGTTGAGGTAGGGGGGTGCATTTTTTTGGCAGCCTAGGACGACTGCCCTCCCCTTGTGGTGGGTGGGGTGATCTTATTTGGGATAAATGGTCATAGTATGGGGTGTGGGGGCTTGCTGCGTTTGTGTATTTGGCCTATACTAAATTCTTAGGGGTTTGGAAAGGCGGTCGGATGCCTGAGTTGTTACCGAAACTTCGACGGCTGCGTTGGCGGCTGGCTTTATTGCATGGGGTGCGGCGTACGGTTTCGGCTTTGTTTTGGGCCTCGGTGGTGGCGTGCGTTTGGCTGATTTTGACGCGCTTGTTTCCCTTGCTGGGGGGGGCGGTGCCGGTGGCGGGGGTTGCTTGGGGCGGGGCGTTTCTTTTTTCCTTGGTTCAATCGATTCGCTATTGGCCTGATTTGACTGAAGCCGCGCTGGCTGCGGATTTGCGGCTGGGGTTGCGGGAACGGTTGACGTCCTCGCTGTCGCTGGCAGGTGCGGAGGGTGCGATGGTGGAGGCGGTACACCGCGATGCGGTGGCGCACCTTTCCCGTCTGGATGCGCGGCGCGATTTTCCGCTCGATATCGGCCGTCCCATGAAGTGGCTATCGGTTCCCCTCATTCTTTTCGGGGTGGGCTTTGTATGCCTGCCTGAATTCGACCTGTTGCACCTGCGCGAACGACAGGCTTTGGCTGCGCAGGAGAAGGCGAAGGCGGAATCGCGGGCGAAGCAGTTGCGCCTTTCGGCGCAGGCTTTGAAGCCGCCGGATGCCTTGTCCGATTCCGCGCTGGACGCGGAGGCGAAGGAATTGGAGGCGGTGGCGGAACAGTTGGAGCGGGGCAGCATCACGGAGAAGCAGGCGCTGGCGCGGGTATCGAACTTGACGCAGCAATTGGCGCAGCAGCAACAGGCACTGGCCCAACAGCAGGCACAGGCGCAACTTGTGAAGCCTGCGGATCTGAATCTTGAGGTGAGCAAGGGGATCGCGAACAGTTTGCAGAACAACCGCATGGGCGAGGCGGCGAAGAGCATGCGTGCTTTGCAGGAGAAGCTGAAATCGGGCAAGATGCCAGAGGAGGAGAAAAAGGCGCTGGCGAAGGATCTGAAGAAGCTCTCTCAGATGATGGCCGGTAAGGAGGGCAGCGCGAATCCGGAGCTGGCGCAAGCCTTGGGCGCGCTGAGCGAGAAACTGGAATCGGGCGAGGCGGATCAGGCACTGGGTAAGATGGAGGAATTGCAGCTTTCGATGGAGGATCTTCAGTCCGCGCTGGAGCAGATGGCCAAGCTGGACAGTGCGCTTGGGAAACTGGGTGAATTCAAGAAGGGGATGCTTGGTCCGGTGAAGTTTTGTCGGAAATGCGGGAAATGCCTGAAGCATGGCGACTGCAAATCGGGCAATTGCAAGGCGTGTAATGGTTTCGGGCTTTGCGAGGAATGCTCCGGCGGTTGCGGCATGGGACCGGGGATGGGCGGGGCCGGTCGCGGACAGGGAAATCAGGTGGGCGACTTGCCGGAGGCCGACGTGGACTTCGACCCGTCCAAACTGCCGGGACCGATGACCCAAGGCAAGATGCTGGCGAGCGTGACGCAGCGTGGCGCGCCGGAAACGGATGGGAAAACCTCGACGCAAGTCATGGAAGGCGCCTTCGTGTCGGCCCGACAAGAGGCGGAGCAGGCGCTGACTCAAGAAGAGATTCCAAAGGGATCGAAGGAATTCGTGCGGCAGTATTTCGGCGCAACGGATGCCCCGGTGAATGCGCCGTGATAAATCGCCGATATTTCCTGGCGGCCCTTGGTTTGATCGGCCTAAGCGGGTGCCGTTCACGGGGCGGGGTCGCCTTGCCCGGCTTGCGTGAATGGGGCAGTCACGGCATGCGCGACGGGCAGTTTGCCTCTCCACGCGCGATTGGCGTCCGAGAGACCAGCGGGGGGCAGGAAATATTCGTCATCGACAAGAGCGGGCGCGTGCAGGTGTTTTCGGCGGAGGGTTCGTTTCTGCGCAAGTGGCTGATGCCCGCCTATGAGAAGGGCACCCCGACTGCGGTTTATTTTTCCGGCGAGCGGGTGATCATCCCGGACACGCATTACAGTCAAATCATCGAATACACCGGCGAAGGGCATGAGCTGGAACGATGGGGTTCGTTCGGGGCGGGATCGGCGCAGTTCATTTATCCCACGGGCTTGTGCATGGACGAGGGAGGCGCGTATTTCTTTTCCGAATACGGCGAAGAGGCTCACCGGGTGCATGTGTTCGACAAGAAGCGGCAATTTCTCCGGCAGTGGGGAGGCTTTGGCGAAGCACCGGGACAGTTCAGCCGCCCGATGTCCATCGCGCGCGCTTCGGACGGCACGCTGTGTGTGGCTGACACGGCCAACCACCGCGTGCAATGCTTTGACGCGTTGGGGCAATTGAAAAAGATATTCGGTGGTGACGGGACCATGAAGTACCCGCATGACGTTGCTGTGGGACCGGACGACACGTTGTATGTGGCGGAATATGGCGCGCACCGGATTTCGCGGCTGCGACTGGATGGAACGATGGTGGCGACGTATGGGGAGGCAGGACGCGGGCCGGGGCAGTTCAACGCACCGAGGGGGGTAGCCGTGGCGTCGGATGGCACCGTGTATGTAGCCGACACGGACAACCATCGTGTGCAGGCTTTCAGGACGGAGCGTGCGGCATGATCTATCTCCCCCGCTTCGCCTGGCCGTCCATGCTGATACTGCTGTTGATCCTTCCGTGGGCGATTTATCTGGGCATGCGGATCCGATCCTTGTCGAGGGGTCGGAAATGGCTGGCGGTCACGCTGCGGGTGATCATCCTGCTGTGCGTGGTGGGCGCGCTGGCGGGTGCGGAGATTGTGCGCACGAGTGACCGGCTTGCGGTGTTCTTTCTGCTGGATCACTCCAACAGCATCTCGCCCGCACGGCGGGAGGCCTCGGCACAGTGGGTGCGGAACATGTGCGAGACGTACATGCAGAAGAACGATGAGGCGGGGGTGGTGGTGTTCGGTGGCGATGCGAGCATCGAGTTGAGTGTCGCGCCACGCCTCGGCCTGGACACGGTGCGATCGTATGTGGACGGTGAACAGACGGATCTGGCCGGAGCGCTGCGTCTGGCGATGGCGGCCTTCCCGCAGGGATACATGCGACGGGTTGTTGCGATTAGCGATGGCAATGAAACGCAAGGCTCAGTGCTGGAGGAGGTGAAGGCGGCGCGGGCCGATGGCATCGGGATCGATGTGCTTCCCATCCCCATCGGCGAAGGACGGGAAGTGCGGGTGCGCGAGGTGAGCGCGCCGAGTCAGACGAACGCGGACAAACCCTTCCAAATCCGGGTCGTGGTCAATGCCAAACAGGCCTGCACCGGACGCCTGACGGTGTATCAGAAGGCGGGTGAGCAACGGAGGATGCTGCCGCCGCAGGAAGTGCAGTTGCAACCGGGCGATAATGTTTTCCTGCTGTCGCAGGAACTGTCCGCGCCCGGTTTTTATGAGTATGAGGTAAAGCTGGATTCGGACGCGGACACGCTTTCCGAGAACAACGTAGGGCGGGCGTTCACGGCTATTCGAGGCGAGCCGTCAGTGCTGTACATCGAAGGCGACCCCGCTGCGGGGACCTTTCTCGAGAATGCGCTCGGGTCGGAAGGTATCCAGGTGGCGCGCGTCGAGCCCTCGAAAATGCCGGACTCACTCGCGCAGTTGCAGAACTATGACGGGGTGGTGCTTTCCGGGGTGAGCGCCGTCGACCTGAGCATGCACCAGCTGGGGCTTCTGGAGGCGATGGTGCGCGATCATGGGATTGGCTTGACGATGATTGGCGGGCCTGACACGTTTGGCGCGGGTGGATATCTGGACACCCCGGTGGAAAAGGCGCTGCCGGTCTCGATGGATATCAAACAGCGGAAGGTACTCCCGCGCGGCGCGCTGGCGGTTATCCTGCACACCTGCGAAATTGAGAATGGAAACGTGTGGGCGCGTGAAATTGCGCTGGCGGCCCTGAACGTGCTGGCTTCGCAGGATCTCATGGGGACGCTGGGTTACATGTGGAATACCAACGACACCTGGATCTACGCGCTGCAGCCGGTGGGCGACAAGACGATGATGCGCGGGGCTATATCGAAGGCGAGTACGGCGATTGGCGACATGCCGGCCATGGAGCCAACCATGGCAATGGCCTATGAGGCGCTTGCGGCGGCGGACGCTGCGGTGAAACGGGTGGTGGTGATTACCGACGGCGACCCCTCCCCCCCATCGCGTTTCACCCTTCAAAAAATGGTGGACGCGAAGATTTCAGTGAGCACGATCTGCATCGCTCCGCATTCGTCTAGTGATGAGAGCATGCTGAAAGCGATCGCGACCGGCACAGGCGGTGAATATTATTTCGTGACGGATCCCAACAAATTGCCGCTGATTTTTGCGAAGGAAGCCGCTGTGGTGAAGCGGGGCGTTTTGGTGGAGAAGGAATTCACCCCGAAACTGCTGCATGATTCCGAATTGTTGAC
The DNA here is from genome assembly GCA_903932505.1 of Candidatus Hydrogenedentota bacterium. Lineage (GTDB taxonomy): Bacteria > Hydrogenedentota > Hydrogenedentia > Hydrogenedentales > CAIZGN01 > CAIZGN01. The sequence goes on along the minus strand of CAIZGN010000251.1, from coordinate 2,970 downwards.
GGGACTGCGCGAAAACGGGTTGCCACCGCTGCGGGGCTATGTGGTGACCACGCCGAAAGAGAACGCCACGGTTCCGCTGGTCTCGGACGAGGAGGATCCCATTCTCGCGCATTGGCGCTATGGTTTGGGCAAGTCCGTGGCCTTCACCTCGGACGTGACCAACCGCTGGGCCGCGCCGTGGTTGGCCTGGGATGGTTTTAACCGTTTCTGGGCGCAGACGGTGCGTTGGTCTCTGCGGGAATTGAAGCCGTCTAATTTCCAGATCGAGACGCGCCGCGAGAAAGGGTTGGGGCGCATTCACATCGATGCAGTGGACGCGGCGGGGCAGTTTGTGAATTTCCTGCAACCCAAGGGTGTGGTGACCTCGCCGAATTTTGAGCATCTCGATGTCACTCTCGAACAAACGGGGCCGGGCATTTATGAAGGCACGTTCCCGCTGCGCGAGAGTGGGGTCTACATGGCGAATCTCACATACTCGGTTCCGGGGGCGCAAGAACCGGCGGCCGGGATGATCCCGGTGGGTCTGGCGGTCGATTACTCGCAGGAGTACGAGTATCTGGAGACGAATCAACCCCTGCTCGAACATGTGGCGGCAGCGGGGGGCGGCGAGATGTTGACGCCAGAGGGCAATCCCTTCCAGCACAATCTGAAGGCCTCGGCGACCGTGACGCCGATCTGGCCGCACCTCGTGATGGTCGCCCTGTGCCTCTTCCCGTTCGAGATTTTTGTGCGCCGGGTGGTGGTTCCGCTTTCGTATTTCTATGGCGGTTTCCTGTGGATGCTGCGCCTGCTTCCGGGGATACGCCGGTGGATTCCAGCACCTGATTTTCGTCCGGCCACAGCCACGGGACGCTATACGGTGGCGGCACGGACTTTCGACTATGGCACGGAAGCGCCGGAGAGCTCTTTCGGCGAGACGGCGACCCCGACAACGCCTTTGTCGGGGCATGAACCCACTGAATCGCCGGTGGCGGGTGATCCGCAAGCCGCTTCCGGTCACACCGAATATACCCGCCGCCTGCTGGCGGCCAAGGACCGCGCCGGGACCGGACGCAAGAAGCGGGCGGGCGGCGAACACGATGAGGAGAAGGAACCATGAGCGTAGAAGAGCAAGCGGCGGCATTCCGCAACGAGTTCGACCGGGTGCGCGCAGAGATCGCGAAGGTGATCGTGGGCGGCGGCGACGAGGGTGGCGCGGGAGCAGCGATCGACTCGGTGCTGACCTGCATCTTTTCGGGCGGGCATTGCCTGCTGGAGGGCGTGCCGGGGCTTGGAAAGACCATGCTGGTGCGCACCCTGAGTGATGCGATGGATCTGTCTTTCAGCCGCATCCAGTTTACGCCGGATCTGATGCCTGCGGACATTATCGGCACCAACATGATTGCGGAAGACGAGTCGGGGCGGCGGGACATGGTGTTCCGACCCGGCCCGATCTTCGCGCATATCATTCTGGCGGATGAGATCAATCGCGCCACACCCAAGACGCAGTCCGCGTTGCTCGAGGCGATGCAGGAGCACACGGTTTCCATCGCGCGCACCACGCACCGGCTTGAGGAGCCGTTCTTCGTGCTGGCGACGCAGAACCCAATTGAAATGGACGGAACCTATCCCTTGCCGGAAGCGCAGCTTGACCGTTTCCTGCTCAAGGTTATCATCGAGTATCCGAAACACGCCGAGCTGGCCCAGATACTTGAACGCACGACCACGCGCGAGATGCCGAAGGGCGAAAAGGTGATGGACGGCGTGAGTATCCGCAAGTGGCAGGGCTTTGTGCGGGATGTGGCGGCGGTGCCGCAGGTGACGGACTATGCGGTGCGGCTGGTGCTGTCCACGCAGCCGGGGAACCCCTTCGCGACGGAGCTGGTGAACCGGTATGTGCGCTACGGGTCGAGTCCGCGCGGTGCGCAGGCGCTGCTGCTCGCGGGCAAGGTGAACGCGCTGCGCGAAGGGCGATTTAACCTATCCTTCAGCGATATCGAGAAGGCTGCACTTCCGGCCTTGCGTCACCGCGTGTTGCTGAATTTTGAGGCGGAGGCGGATGGGGTGAGTTCCGACCAAGTGGTGCGGGATTTGATCCAATCGGTGAAGAAAACGGAAAAGGCCGGGTAGGCATGAATAGCGCAATGGAAAGATTGTTCGGGACGGGAGATTGCGGGAAGGCCCCTGGGACACATCCCCCGGCCCTTCGGGCCACCCCCTTCAAAGGGGGATCTTTTTGCGCTTCGCGCTTTATTTTTCAGGGATGGCGTATCTGTGTATATGACTCTGCAAAGAACAAGGACCTATAGCCACACGACATGGATTCCACTACGAACAAAGAACCACTGCTTAGTACGGCGCTGATGATGAAGCTTGAGCGTTTGTCAATCGCTGTCAAGCGTTCGCAGCTTGGCGTGACGAAGGGCGAGCGCAAGAGCAAGCGCAAAGGGCAGAGCGTTGAGTTCGCGGATTATCGGGACTATGTGCAGGGGGATGATCTGCGGCATGTGGATTGGAACCTTTACGCGCGGCTGGATCAGTTGTATCTGAAACTGTTTCAGGAGCAGGAAGACCTCACGCTGCACCTCCTGATCGACGCGAGCAAGTCGATGGGCTTTGGCACACCACACAAATTTTTGTTCGCCCAACGTTTGGCTGCGGCCATCGGCTATATCGGACTGACGGCGTATGACCGGGTGTCGGTGGCGGCGTTGTCCGATGGCGCGCTGACGAGCCTTGCGCCGTTGCGGGGGCAGGCGTCGGCGCGGCGTTTGTTCGCGTTCCTGGAGACTCTGGAGGCCAGGGGTGGGACCCAATTGGCTTCGGCCTGTCGTGCGCACGTGATCCGGAATCGCGCGAAAGGCGTGGCGCTGTTCATCTCCGACTTTTTCGACGAGACGGGCTTTGAGGAGGCCTTGCGACAGTTGGCGGCATCGGGCTCCGAAATATATGCCGTGCAAGTGCTCGCGCCCGAGGAGATAGAACCGGAAC
>CAIZGN010000250.1 GCA_903932505.1 Candidatus Hydrogenedentota bacterium | reverse complement strand
CGTCAAGGCGGAATGCGCTGCCTTGTGCCACGAGAATTTCGCTGAGAATTTCTCGCGTAAAGAGCGAGGAACCCATGGCCATCTCGACACTTGTGGCATCGTGACTGCACATGATTTTGTGCGCGGGGACGAAGTTAATCCAAGTATTGATTGCTTGGCGGAAGAAGCCGGGGCTAAGTATCGGCAGCCAGCAGGTGTCGAGAAACACGTTCGGGAGCATCTTGGCCAGCCATCCGGCCTCGTCGAGAAACGGCCAGCAGTGGATAAGCACAAGTTTCTGGTTGGGATAGGCGCGGGCCAGCTTTTCGAGGGGAAGCGGGTTAGAGTTCGGCAGATTGTGGGTTCCAACATGGATTTGGTGTGGCCATGCGCGGGCATTGGCGAGTTCGCAACAGGCGTGAACCACCCAGTCTTCAAAGGCGTGGCGCTGCTCCGGTCCTAAGGCTCCACGAAACACGATGTCCCCATCCTTGCGGGGTTTGAAGTCCAGTTCGCGCGTATAGGCTTGCAATTGCTTAATGCCCAGACAGCCTCTGGCGGCGGCGCGTTCGAAAAGTGGTTCTAGAAAATGACGCCAAGATTCAACGTCTTTGGGGTCGACGCCCAACGATGCGGCCAAGTTTTCGCGCCGAGGACATGTTTCTTCCCAGAACTCCAAGAGCGCATCAATCCGCATGACCGTGTGCGTGAAGGTCGCTTCCTGCACAGCGGTGTCTGAAAGGGTCTGGCCATAGAACTCTGGATGTACGGGACGGACAAGCGCACTGAAGTGGGCAAGGCTCATAGCTTCTACGTACCAAGCGAAGATGTTCTCGTAGCGTTTGGCGATGGAGGCATCGGCTTTCTGCCAGGCGGTGACATCGAAGGTGGCCAGGTCTTCGCCGTGCAAGTGCTGAATTCCCCGGCGTAGACAGGCGAGCGCGCCGGTCAGCAGGTGGGATTCAAGATGCGGTCGAGCGGCCGCCAACGCGGCCTCGGGATGTTTTTCAAACCAGGCGACGATGCCTTCCTCCCCTTGTGATTTGGCAATGGCGGCAAGGTCGGTTCCGCCATTGTGCAACCACCCGCCGAAGTAGGGGTCAACGACTAGATCCCATACCCCCACCCTGCGTAAAGGCTGTGCGCCGGGCTCGACATCAGGTCGGAATCCCTCTGGCAGCATGCCAAGGGGACCGATGCTGCCCCAGTGTTCATGCGCGCATACGTTCGGAATGGCCGAAAGATCCAAGGCGTTTCCCATGGGATTCTCCTGTAACGCGCCTGCCGCCGGAAAGGGGATTCCCCATCCGGTGAAGCCTGCGGCGCAAAGGCCACCCGCGCGTCCCATAAAGGTTCTTCGATTAATGCCAGACATTGTGTTGCCTCTTAGGGGGACATCATGACAAGGGCGCGGGGATATGTGCAAGTGCGGGGTGGGTGCCGGGGAAAACGATCGTTGTGGCAAGTAGCCAAAGCGGCAACTTTGGCGTTGCACTCCATATGTGTGGTGATGGGTTTGCGACTTTTCCTTGCGTTGATATACCCTAGGGTTGATGCGTTGGAGAAATGAAACCTTGTAACCACATGAGGGAACGAACCATGATCGAACTGGGCATGCACACCGACAATTGGCGTCCGTTGAGTGGCAGTTTCAAGCAGGCGGCCGATACGGCTGTGAAGTACGGACTGAAACACCTCGAATTCGCGGCCATTCACGGGCAGTATTTCATCCAGGCAATGGGCTATGAACCGGGGATTTCCCTGCAGTCCAACCCCCGTGCGTTGAAACGGTATTGCGATGGCCGGGGTCTTATGATCTCGCAGATCGACGGTTCCTACCCGTTCATGGGACCGGACGGTTCCACCTTTGGTGTGCAGTATGTGCAGCAGTCGATTCGTTTTGCGGCGGAGCTGGATTGCCCGATGATCGACACGGTGGATGGGGCATTTGAGATTGAAGGGTACACCCGCGAGGAAATATTCCGGATTACCTGCGAAAATTATCGGCAAGTGCTATCTTGGGCAGAAGATTACAAAATCGTGATCAACGTAGAGCCGCACGGGCCATACACCAACGACATCGAGTTCATGCTGCGACTTTTCAAGCATTTCGATTCAGAATATCTGCGGTGCAATTTTGACACTGGCAACACGTTTATCGCGGGACATGAGCCGCTTGAGTACCTGAAGGCTCTGCGCACTTATGTTTCCCATTGTCATATCAAAGATGTGAGCGAAGGCTTGGCGGCGGCCGCGCGGGGTGAGGAAACCGGTATCGCGTGCAGCGAGGTGCCAATCGGCGGTGGGGTGAATGCGGAGAACATCCGGAAGTGCCTGGCCTACCTCAAGGAGACAGGTTGGGACGGGGTGGTTTCGCTGGAGTGTTACGGTGCGGACGACAATATTCGTAAGAGCGTTGATTTTCTGCGCGGATTGGTGGGATAAAACGGCGCATCCGTAGGGATGCCTTAGGAGTGCCATCATGGAGCTATCCCGGCGTCGATTTCTGGCCTCGTGCGGGGCGGCGGGCGCGGCGAGCGCGTGGCCGCAGTCCGGTGATGTTCTGGCAGCAGCCTCTGCGGGCCCGCGCGTGTATCATGTGTGCATGTGTCCAGAGGGACTCGAGGCCAACCCGGAGCGCCTGCCGCTGTTTGCCAAATGCGGTGTGACCGATGTGTGGGTGGGGTCATTTTTTTATGGACACTGGCCGGCACCACCGGAACGATTGGCGTATTGGCTCGAGGAGATCCGCAAGGCGGGGATGAACGCGCATGGGGTGAATATTCCGCTTGGACACCCCGGTGATTCGCTGGGTTCCGCCAACAACACCATCGCGCTCACACCACCCAAAAATTGGCGGGACGGCATACGCCCCGATGGCAGTGCGTATTCCGGGACTTCGCTTCACCCCCCGGCCACAGAACAGAATCGGGTCGCACTGCAGACCATGAGCAAGATGGGAATCAAACGGGTATTTCTCGACGACGATTTCCGTCTGGCAGTGAGCCCGGGCATTGTTGGCGGATGTTTTTGTGCCGACCACCGCAAGGAATTCCTGCAAAGCCGGGGGTATCCCGACGCGCAATGGGAGGCACTGCTTGCCGATGTGAAGGCTCGCCAGCTGTCTCCCCTGCTGCGGGCCTGGGTCGAATTTACTTGCGACGGGTTGACGACCTGTTTCCGTAGCCAGCAGGAGGCCGTACCGGAAATCGATCTCGGGATCATGGTGATGTTTTTCGGATCGGAGAAGGCGGGTATCCGGCTGGCGGATTATGCAGGAAAACTGATGCGGGTCGGCGAACTGATGTTCGACGACAAGTCGTTCAGCACGATCAAGAACAAAACCGCAGAGCTTTACAGCGTCCTGTTCCATCGACGCTTTGTGACGCCGGAACGCGCCTACAGCGAAACGACCGCCTATCCCGCCGACAAGCTGTCGGCGAGGAACATGGCGGCCAAACTGCCCATTTCAACGATTGCAGATGTCCGTAATACCATGTTCATGTCGGGAGCGACCCCGTTTCCGAGCGCGCATTGGGATGTTCTGCCCGCAGTGATGAAAAAGCAGGCCCAGCACCATGAAAAGCTGGCCGGGCATGCGCTTCAAGGGCCCTTCAAGCACTGTTGGGGCGAGTGGAGCCGCTATGTGGGGAAGGACGCACCTTTCAGCCTGTTTCTGGCCGCCGGTGTGCCTTTTGAGGTCACGGAAACACCGGCAAAAGACGGATGGACCTTCCTTTCGAACGAGGACGTCCAAGGATTGGCCGTCGGTGCGGTTCCCAAGAACGGTACCACCTTTATTGCCCGCCCCGAGGCACCAGAGGGTGTGCGGAAGGTGAAAGAAGAGTTTGAGGACTTATTCGCGCTGAAAAAGGAGTTGGCCCCACAATGGAACAATGTTCCCTATGTGGAGGAGGATATTCCTGTGGTCTGCGCGTGGTATCCGACCGCCCGGGCCGTGCTGCTGTGGAATGTCGGTGAAGAAAAAGCATCGTTCACGGTGCGCTTGGGCAATACCCGCCGGACGGTGGAAGTGAACGGTCTCGATACCGAGCTGCTGGAAGATATTGGATAAGAAACCAAACGCCCCACGCCTTGTTGAACAGGGCGCGGGGCGTTTTCTGTTTTGTCGACTAAAATTTCACGAGCATATCGAGGCAGACATAATCCGTGTCACTGTCGGCTGTGCCGCCGGTGAACATCGTTCCGTAGTGCATGAGGAAGTTACCGTCCGTCATCCCCGATTCCGAGAAGAAGTGCTCCCAAGTAAGCTTGATGCTAAGGTCTTTCGAGTAGTCATATTGAAACCAGAGGCTCGTGGCGAGGCCCATGTTTCGGTCGGCCTCCTGCGTCCACCAAGGCACCAGACTCGACAAGGCGCTGACGGGTTCATCCCAGGGCTGTGCCACCCAATAGTAGGAGGCGAGAAGGCCTGAGGAAAGGACGGGGGTGAACTTGAGCAATCCGCCGGTTCGCACGGCGTAATAGTTGGTGAAGGTGGCCGAACCTCCACGGGCGTCCCATGTACTCATGTAAGGCATCGTTGAAAAGAGGCGATTGAACGAGACGCTGGCTTCCGGGCGGTAGAAGGGATTGAGATAGTCCAGGAAAGATCGTTTGCGGTTGTCGCCCCCGGAATAGTAGGTGGCTCCGACGAAGACACGGGGTGACCAGTTCGCGTCGAAGCTGTATCCCACTTCAACGTCCCCGGCCCATCCTCCGAACTCGGCATCCGGATCCCCGTAGCCGCGCAGTTTGAGCATCGAACCCAAGGCGTCGGCCTGCCCGAATTGATAACTCAATTCGAGGTCATAGTCGAAACTTGCAGCCTTGCCGTTGGCGCGCAAGCCGACGGTGTGGAGATTGGTGGTGCCGTAATCATCCAAGTCCCAGATATGCTCCCACACCCGCTCCATGACCGTGGCGTCCGCATTGTCGACCACCGCGCGATCATCGCGCACGTAGAAATAGTAGCCGGACAGCTCCAAGGCTTCGCACAGCTTGTAGGTGGCATAAACCCCGTAAAAATCGATGTCCCCTTTGCCGAAATCGGTCATGTTGTCCGCGAGCTTGAACCAGAAACCATCGATGGTGAGGGCGTCCTCCTTGTAGGTGAGGCGGATACCGTCAAAGGGTATGAAGGAGGTCGGGGACGGCGATTCACCCAGCAGGAATCCCTTGCCCAGCTTGATGCCCTGACGGCCGATACGCGCACTTACCGGGGAGCCTCCGATTTCCTTGATATCGATATAGGACTGAACAAGCTCGATATCATCAACCGTCTGTGCCCGGGTATCCACGCCCCGCAGGTAGTCTGCAGAACGAAAATCATCGCCCCAGGTTTCGAAGCTGTCTATCTCGACGTAGGCACTGACATTGTCGGTAAATTCTGCACGCACCCCTAGGACGGTTCGTTCTTCCACATAGGCCGTGCGGGTATCGTCCCACGTGTAGACGCTGCCGATGCCATCTGGACCGACTGCCCGTCCTCCGACCCGCGTCGGCGAATAGGGGTTTGTTTTGTTGGGACCCGAATAACTGTGGTTCCAATAGCGGCCCCGGATACGGACTTGTCCACCCACCGAGATGTTCTGCAATTCTGCAAAGGCAGAACCCGCCCACGCAAGCAACGCGATTAGGCACAAACATTTCCGCAACGATTTCATCTTCCAAATCCCTTCCGACGTTCTGAATCACCACAATCTACAACCGCAATCCAATCAAAACGGGCATAGGCCGCTTTATCGCACTTTACACGCAATTAGCGTTCATGTTCACAGATTACCAAAAGTCTCGAGATATTGCAAGGAGAAAATGAACGGGTTTGCGACCGGATGCTCCGTCATGCTTCAATAGCGTGTCCCGAATAACGCAAGTAACCAACACGAAAGGAACGGATTCATGGGCACGGAGCAAGGCAATCAATTTAACCGCCGGGATTTTGTCCGGCTTAGCACGGCCGGACTGGGTATCGCGGCGGGGCTTTCCGCCGCAAAGGCACAGGGGCAAAGTGCGCCGGACCTGGGTCCCGCGCCCGAACATCCGTTTTCTGTGCCGGCATTAGACCGGGTGCGTGTCGGGTATGTTGGCGCTGGCGGCATGGGCACCAATCACATCAAGAACCTGCTGCGCATTGAGGGCGTGGAATTAACAGCGGTGTGCGATATTGTGCCGGAGAAATGCGAGAACGTGCAGAAGCTGGCGAAGGAAGCGGGGTTCAAGGAACCCAAGGCCTACTCGAAAGGGGAGCGCGACTTCGAGCGGATGTGCGAACAAGAAGAACTCGATCTGGTATACACCGCGACGCCGTGGCAATGGCACACACCGGTATGCGTGGCCGCAATGAAAAATGGAAAGCATGCCGCGACGGAAGTGAACGCCTGCGTCACGATCGAAGAGTGCTGGCAGCTGGTGGAAAACGCAGAGAAGTTCAAGAAGCACTGCGTCATGATGGAGAACTGTTGCTACGACCGTTTCGAGATGATGACGCTGGTGATGGTTCGTAAGGGTCTGCTTGGCGAGCTTGTGCATGCGGAATGCGGTTACCTGCACGACCTACGCGAAGTAAAATTCGGCAAGGAGAGCGAGGGCTTGTGGCGTCGGGCGCACGCGATTGCACGTAACGGAAACCTGTATCCCACGCACGGTCTCGGCCCGGTGTCGCAGTGCCTGAACATCAACCGTGGCGATCAGTATGAGTATATGGTTTCGATGAGCAGCATGTCTCGCGGTCTGCAGGACTGGCAGAAGGAGCATCTGGACAAGGATGACCCGCGCCGGAATGAGACGTACAAGCTGGGCGATGTGAACACGAGCATGATCAAGACCTACAACGGGGCGACAATCACGCTGGTACACGACACCAATCTGCCGCGTCCGTACAGCCGGATCCACGAACTTCAGGGAACACGCGGCATCGTGCAGAAGTGGCCGGTCGAGAACATCTACATTGAAGGGCGCAGTCCCAAGCACGAGTGGGAAGAGTCCGAGGAATATTACAAGGAATTCGAGCATCCGCTTCAAAAGTCGATGGCGGAAAAGGCGAAGGGTGCCGGGCACGGCGGCATGGACTTCATCGAGGACTGGCGGCTCATTTACTGCCTGCGCAACGGACTGCCGACCGATGCCGATGTGTACGACGCAGCTTCGTGGAGTTCGGTCATCGAGGCAAGCGAGAAATCGGTCGCGAACAAGAGCCAGGCAATTGACCTTCCGGACTTCACCCGTGGAAAATGGAAGACCAACAAGCCGCTGGATATCGTGACCGTGTAGCCGGCTTTTGTTTTGGTTTTCTCCTGAAAAGTGCAGTAGAATACCCGCGCCATGAACCGTTGTTCATGGCGCTTTTTTTGTGGAACGGTCTGCTGCCGAGTGCGGCGGCAACAAAGGATGCGTACGCGTCCGTGGAGATTGATAGTCATGGCGAAAGGCAAGTTGAGGGTAGGCCTCATCGGTTCGGGCGACATTGCACGCACGCAGCATCTGCCGTATTGGCGGGAGCTTGAGGCGGAAGGCCGGGTGCAAATTGTGGCGGTGTGCGACCTGATCAAGGAGCGTCGTGAAACGCAGGCATCGCTGTGCGCGAACGCCAAGCCCTACGCTGATTACGCCAAGATGCTCTCCGATCAAGATTTCGACATTATTGACGTCTGCACGCAGAATCGCTTTCACGCCCCGGCCAGTATCGCGGGGTTGAAGGCAGGCGCGCATGTCCTCTGCGAAAAGCCGATGGCGATGAGCGTGAAGGAATGCCAGGCGATGATCAAGGAAGCCAAGAGCGCCAAGAAGAAACTGATGGTGGCGCAGCATATGCGCTTCGAGGAACGCGCCCAAAAGCTGAAGGAAGTCATTGAGAGCGGCAAGTGCGGAGAAATCTACACCGCCGAGACCAAGTGGCTGCGTCGTCGCGGCATTCCGGGATGGGGCAAGTTCCACATCAAGAAGGAATCACAGGGCGGCCCGCTTATCGACATCGGTGTGCACATGATGGATCTGTGCATCTGGCTGATGGGCTGTCCGAAGCCCACGGCGGTTTCCGGGAAGGTCTACTGCAAGTTCGGTGACCGCAAGGATTTGTTCAATGCGGACTGGGGTACCCCCTATCCCCCGGCTGAGTTTGATGTAGAAGATTACGCCACGGCCCTCGTACGTTTTGAGAAGGGCATCACGATGCAAATGCAGGTGTCTTGGGCGGCGAACATCAACGCGGAAATCGAAGACATGCGCATTCTCGGCGACAAGGGCGGCGTAGGCATCAATCCGCTGGGCTTCTTCAGTTCGGATCAGTCCACGCTGACGAGCGCCACATGGGACTGGATGTCGAAGGAAGACGGACACCGTCGTGAAATCCATCACTTCCTGGAATGCGTGGAGAAGGACAAGCCCGTCATGGTGCAGCCGGAACAGTCGCTGCGTATCCAGCAAATCATTGACGGCATTTATGAATCCTCGAAGAAGAACAAGGAAATTGTGATCGGGTAAGGCAGGGCCCCTTCGGGTGGATTGGGATGAACGAGTACCGTGGGTTGCGCTTTGCGCAACCCACGGTTTTTCTTGGAAATCCCTACGGGATTTGTTTCAGGCCATTGGTTCCTCAAGCAGATTGCATTCGACAGCCTCTCCCCCCTTCGTGAATCGGAAGGTCTTCATCTGATACGGGGTGAACTTGGTCTTGAGGGGCTTGGCCCCCTGGACGTGCAGGGTGGCTTTGGCCGGTTTACCGCCACGTTCCGCCAGACGCACAATGAGGGCTTTCCCATCTTCGCTCTGTTTCAAGGCTTCGAGATGCACCTGACCGTCGGATTCGAGGCGCACAGGTTCCTCGCCACGGGGCAGGCCGGGGGCTTTGCTGGGGTCGAGGGGCAGGCTGCAATGATAGGAGGCCGGAAGCATGAGGTCATCGGCGAGCATGGGCAGCTGCGTTCTGACGGCTGCCACACCACCAAAGGCAAGCTTGAACCGGTATTGATGCTCGCCCAGATCCATGTGTTCCTGCACAAAGCCGGGATTGGGATGCTGACTCCCGCCGACGAATGAGGGGCTCCGCACGAGGGTCTGGCGCAAGATGTTGTTCGTGACCTCCACGCCACCGGGGCCATCATTGGCCAGTGCCAGGGCCACACGGTCATTGAAGAGCATGCTCCAGCGCCCAGCGGGTTCCTCGCCGTTGCCTCGGGGGCGCAGAACGGTCGCATGCGGTATCTCGACGGCGTATTGGGTGCCGTCAACCGAGGTGGCGAATTCGTACTGGAGCACCCGGCAGCGCTCATTCCATTGGAGGAGCAATTCCACGTCGACATGGGGAAAGTTCCGGTAGAAGACGTAGCGCAGGCGGGCGGTGGACCGCTTGTGGGCGAGTATGACCTCAACCGTTGTCAGCACGGGACCGGAAGCAATAACTCGCACGGCAGGCGCGGGTTCTTGGGCACCATATTGGCCGGTGATGTCGGCAAGATCTTTCTTTCCGGGCACTTCAAAAAGGCCGATTTCCATACCATAGGCCGGTTGGGTGCCGCCCCACGCATCGTTGTTGTCCTCGCGCACGAGCAGCCGTCCGCTGGGAGCGGAGAGCATTTCTTCGCCGGTGGCCTTGTCCAGCACCGACAACAGGCGACCTGTTTTCCGGCAGACGGAGGCGCTGTAATGGGCGGTCGTGATGCGAACAGCGGTCTTGGTCAGCTTGTGCCAAGGGGACTGATCGGCCGCTGTGCAGGAAGCGTCATGCAGTTCGTGATGGCTCTCTGGGAGTTTTTCCAATTCTTGTTTACTAAGGGAGGGCCCCTGAATTTCAATGCGATACTCGGCGATCCCCATGGCGGGGAGGTCGGCTTCGAAGCCCATCGTTGCACGCCACTCGGCGGTGTTTCGACGGTATGGCAGTAGTTGACGGGCGACCGGCCGGTCTTCGGCGTCGAGCAGGGCCAGATATTTGCCGCGCACGAAGAACGGATGCGTGGACAGTTGCACATCGACGATGGCGGGCACCCGGCGCGCCTCGGGATGGGGATTGAGCAGGCGAATGGTGAGCGGCTTTTTCTTTTCCGTGCTGCGCAAGAGCGCGGTCTGGGCACGAAGGGTGACCTCGCGCGCGTTAGTGAAGGCGCGGCCCATGATTTCAGCCGAGCTTCGTGTGCCTTCGCGCAAGGCCGAACCGGGCAGGATATCGTGGAACTGGTTGTAGAGCACGTCCTGCCAAACCGATTGCAGGGTCTGTTTGGGATAGGTTTCACCAAGCAACCACCACGCGAGTGCGGCGTAGCGTTCGGCGGCCAAAGCCAGTCCCTCCCCACGTCGGTTGCGCTGCTTGATGCCGATGACGGAGGTGTAACAGCCCACGAAGCACTTTTGGAGTTCACCCTCGGTTAGGGGCTTGTCCGCCATGTTCGGCATAATGTGGTCTTGGGCAAACTGCTCAAGACTGCCGTGTATGGCCTCTGGAGATTGCGCGAGTACCTTGCGCACCGCGTCGAGGTCGGCCCGGGTGGCCCCTCCCCCATGGTTTCCCGCCCCCCAGAACGCGGTGACGCTTCGGTTGCGCTCGAGTGCGAGTTTGCGCATGTTCTCGACCTTGTCAATAAGCGGATCGCCGGGATGCGTGCAGTACCATACGCAAGGCGGACGCATGGCGGCGATTTCCGAGCCATCCACCCCGCGCCAGCGATGGATATAGTCGTCCAAGGGCTTTTCCCAAGGCATGGGGCGAAAATGGACATAGGTCTCATAGCCGCCGAGCTTGAGAAATTGTGGTTGGTTGCCGTGATGGCCGAAGGAGTCGAAGTTATACGCAACTTTCGGGCGCACCCCGAGTTCCTCGGCGAAAAACTTGCGGCCCAACAAGATTTGTCGGGCAAAGGACTCGCCGGAAGGGAGATTGCAGTCGGGTTGAAGGAACCAGCCACCGGATATGACCCAGCGCCCGTTTTTAACGTGCTTCTTGATACGGGCGAACAAGTCGGGCTTGAGTTCTTTGGTCCAAGCATAGAGGACGGACTCGTTGTGGTTGAAGATGAATTCGGGATACTCGTCGAGGAGGTCGGCAGCGACCTCAAAGGTGGCGAGTGCCTCGGTAAAGCCTTCCTCCCAATCCCATATCCAGATGGGATCGATATGGGCCTGACAAATGAGATGAATTTTGGGGGTTGAAATGCGCTTGCCCACAGACGGACTCCCTCCGGGTTGTACTTGTTTTTCGCGGGACGTTATGGAGATAATCGGCTATCGGGTGACGCGAATTCAAGTGTTCGCGTTTTCGGGCATGAAATCATGAACACGGGAGAAACAAGAATGAAATCTGGAAGACTTGGATGGTTGCTGATCGTGCTGTTTGCGGCCCCGGTCGCACTGGCGGCGCATGCCTCCGCGAAGAACCTCCCCATCCTGCTGCCCTCCCCCCAGAAGGTAGTCATGCAGGAGGGCAACTTCACGCCACCCAAGGATGGAACCCTTGCGCTGTCGCCGAAAGTGGAGGATGCGCTTCTGCGGATTGCGCTGGATGCCCGAAAAGAATTGCAGGGGGAAGGTGGCGTCTGGACGCTCCGGGGCGTAATGCCGGGTGAACTGAATGCCTACCCTGTGAGCATTGCCATTGACCCCGATGCCTGCAAGCCAATCGAGGGCTACGTGCTGAAAATCACACCAGAACGGCTTTCCATCACCGCGCACGATGTGCACGGTGTTT
>CAIZGN010000249.1 GCA_903932505.1 Candidatus Hydrogenedentota bacterium | reverse complement strand
TGAAATGCCTCTTTATGGCGTCAGCTTTTCCAGATTAACGATCCTATCATTCAGATGGCAATCTTTCCGCTGGTGGCTTTCTTTAAGGGACTTTTTTGTCGGCTTGACCATGATTCGATTATGCCTCGCTTTCTTCAATGGGTTCCCAATGGCCCCCCTTGGCCGACCCTACGCGGCGAAGCCGTCCTTCAGCCTGTAGTTTTTGAATGTTCCGTTCCACGGAACGTTCGGTCACTCCAATGAGCGCCGCCAGATCGGGGATAGTGATCTTGTTGTCTTGCCGAATCGCAGAGAGAGTTTTCCCCGGCGTTTTCCCCGACGTTTTCCCCGACGTTTTCCCCGACGTTTTCCCCGACGTTTTCCCCGACGTTTTCCCCGGCAATTTCGCCTCTTCCCTCGCCACGGTTGCGGTGAAAATGCCCGTTTCGCGGGCATCTGAGAATTCAATATCGGGCCAATTCTCCAGGGCGCGCTTTATGCCCGAGCCAATGCCGTGATACGGGAGGAGTCCTTTTGCAGCATAGGAAACCAGTATTGGATTACGTATGATCGAATTGCCCGCGCGTATTTTTTCGACCGTGAGATTGTTGGGTAAACTGCCCGGACTGATAATCTCAATTCTGTCGGTAAAGACCAGGAGGCGGATAGGGGCTTCAATGAGGTAGTCGCGATGAAGCAGGGCGTTAACGAGCAATTCCTCGAAGACCGTCAAGGGAATCTCCGGTTTTCCCATCGAGTTGACGCTTTGTCCGGCTTGTACTTTGTGGAGATTGCGCCGGACGAACGCCATGGCATTCTCGAACAGCGCGGGTAAGGTTCCGGAAAAATCCTCGCTGTCGGTATAGGTGCTATCGGTAATCGCCGTTCCGGGGAAAGCGACCGCCTTGACGATAAAGGACGGCTTTATCCACTCCGGCCGTTTGGAGAAAAGGAGTACACCCGCCAGGTTCAGCGCGCCTGAGTCCGAGGCAAGATTCATTTTCTTCACAAGTTGAAGGCGCACAGCCTTGTTTTCAGGAAGATCTTGTTTGTATTCCGTGCGCAAGAATTCACGCAGGCGTACCGCGTCGAGTTTGTCGATTCCGGCTTGGGTGGGTAGTTCGTCCGCGCGAAACTGATCGGAAAACTGGAACAGGCTGCGCAATTCTTCTTTCGAGTTTACACGTCGTTTGTCTGCCCCGCACTTGATCCAGATGACGCCATTCTTGTCGAAATAGGGTTTATCCATGCCTTTAGGCACGCCCAATACGATGACCACGCGGCCTTTTCGAATGGGTATGTTTTCTGTCCGTACTATAAGGGGACTACGCACGTGCTGACTGGCCGCGTTGCCGATGATCTGGTTAATGCGCGCCACATCTTCATGCGAAAGCCCCGGCGTCGTGCCATTATCCGCTACGCCTATATAGAGTATACCCCCCTCGGAATTGGCGAAGGCCGCCATCTCGGATGCAAGCGAATCAACATTGGTTACATTCGATTTGAATTGGCGCGTACTGTCTTCGCCCAGGGCAATTTGAGAGAGCAATTCGCTACTTTTCATTCTGCGTTTAACCTCTTCATTAGCGCGGAGCGCCCGGCTCGATCCGGAATTCCAGGCGGCCGGACTCGCCTTCCGCCGCCAGGTCTCGTAATTCGCGTGTGTTCATCGTGGTTTTCGACTCTCACTCGAGTACAGTCCATTATGGCCTATACGGCAGAGCCAATTCACCATGCTCTGAGGGTTTCCGTGCCATGGGGTATTCGGCAGATAAGCAACTTGAACTGATGCGCGCTTTTCCCAAGTCCAGCGATCTTTGACCAACAGGAATATGTTATTCTTTTGCGTCATAAAGACGGCGTGCGATGGGATTGGAAATGGAAAAGAAGCCAACAAAAAGACACAAGGCTTGGACTTGGGCGCCGACAAAACCTTCCGGTGTTCCACGTCTCGTCAAGAATGACCTGATTGCGCGGGCGCAGGCATATGTGGATTTGGAACTGAAACCAAAGCATGTGAAGCCGCCGCCGGGGGATCCCAATTTCAACTACCTTGTGGACATATTGACGAAGTGGCACGGGCGCTTCCTTTACTTTGTTTCGAAGTACGCGTGTCCGGGGCCAAACGCGCTATCGCCGTTTCTTGAACTCGCTTTCACGCGCCTTGAGTGTCAGCGAAACGGACGCTTCAGCTTGGCCTGCATGAGGCACACGGAGCAATGGTGGCGAGTCTATACAGGCCTGACGGTGGATGAAGCCCTGCAAACAATTCGCGAGGAAACACTGTTCCAACCGTAGGGTGAAAGGCTGCTGACCAATGACGATCATTCTGGACAGTATTTCAGGAGATGACGCCTTGCATGTCCTCAGAAATCTGTGCGCCGCGGATGCCGAGATGCGCGCGAGGATTCTTTCCGAGGCCGAAAAGGTGCTGAGCCATGTTGATCGTGATGACGTTGCCGATGAGGTTTTCTTTGATCTGGACGAGTTAAGTGTCGAAGATCTGTGGGAGCGGTCGGGGCCGCATCGGCACGGATACTCGTCGCTGGACGAAGTGGCGGTAGAGATGATCGAGGAGACACTGCGGCCTTACGACGGCAAAGTGAAACAGTACGAGACAATAGGCATGCCGGAACAGGCCACGCTGTTCTGCATGGGAGTATTGAAGGGGATCTATCGATATGGGCAAGAGCCACAATCCGAGTTCAAAGAGCAAGCGCCAGATGTCCCGCAGAACTGTTTCGCCGGAATACTGCGCGATTGGCGGAAGCACTGTACCCGAAAGCAGGACATTCAGGAAATGAACCTATTCATTTCCCGAGAGTGCCCGAAGTGGGCGAAGAACGCCGTCCAGAACGAGATAGCCTGACCCATGAGCGATGGATGCCCAGTCAAGACCGCACAACCGATATGCCAAAAGACAGGAGTATGGCCATGCCAGGAAAGCTTTTCAGTCGGATTTTTGGGAACGCGGCCCGTGGCAAGGGTTCGCTGGAAGCCGTTTCTCCGCATAACAACCGCGATGACGGCGGTTTTTTCTTGACTGTCAATACCGATGGCATGTCTCAGGCCGAGGGCGACGCACTGTGGGTGGAAGCCAGCCGGCACACCGATGTCCCGCTATTCGACGGGCATGTCGAACATGGTTGCGCTGCCGCCGAGTTGCCGCCATTCAGGCATTTCATTTGCAGGCCGAGTGCGAATTCTGATTCAATCTTCGAGTCATGGGTATCGTGTGTACAGCCCAGGCTTTCGTACCTGCCAGTGATCGCGCGAGTAGGACGTGACTGAACAAAAGAAAGACGAGGGGACACCATCTTATGGATGAACGCCGAGAGAAGCTCCTTGAACTGGACAAGGAAGTCCTTGCCGATGCCCTTTTGAAGGTTGCTATGCATTCGGAGGAGGCAGAGGAGACCATCACGCGCATGGTGAGCACGCCCAGTGAAAACCAGGGGCGTGTGAAGCGGAAAATCGCCACGTTACGTGATCGAGGCGCATTCTATGACTGGCGGGCCGCCGCATCGTTTGCCCGGGAATTAGAGGGCATGGTCGAGGCCATTGAAGCATCCGCTGAGGATCCGAAAGAGGGCGTTGAACTCTTGGCCGACTTCTTCGAATCCGACCAAAGCGCCATCGAGAGCTGTGACGATTCAAACGGCGAGGTCGGCGACATTTTTCGGAACTATGCCACCGAGGTCTTTGCAGCCTTCGGGCAACAATGCAAAGACAAAGCCTGGCTTTCCGATGTTGTGCTCCGGCTCTGGGTAGAAGACAACTATGGCGTGCGGGAGAGAATCCTGGAGAACGCACGGGCCATGTTTCCCGCAAAGATTATGCGTGACATGGCGACACGGCTCTGGGCACAGGCGAACGAGATCTCCGCCGCAGAGGAGCATTCAGAGTACAAACGCCGGAAGTTCTTGACCGGCGTGCAGACGCTAGCCCGCCAACTTGGCGACGCACCGCTCTATGAAAGGGCGATGCGGGCGGCATGGACGGACCTTCCGGCGGCTTTCTGTTTGGATATAGCCACGGTATACCTGGAGACCGGGGATGCCGTCACCGCGCTTAAGTGGGCGGAGGAGGTTGCCGAAGATGACCACCGTGCTTCCGAAAGAGATGACCTTCTTTACGCTATCTACGAGAAGCAAAAGAACCGCGAAGCGCTCGAAGAAGTGGCTTGGCGCATCTTCCACCGTAATCGAAACGAGCGCACCCTCGATAAGCTTCTCAAGGCGATCGGCAAAAAGAAGCGGACGGTTGTGCTTGAGCAAGAGTGCAAGGCGATTCTTGCGGCTGGGAAGCTATCCTACTCCGATGCTTCATTTCTGGTGGAGGTCGATCGCCTGGACGATGCGGCCCGATACGTGATGATGCATGCGGATGCTCTGAACGGCGACCATTACTACTATCTCTTCCCGCTGGCGGAAGCTATGGAACAGGGGAAGCATTGGTTGCCCGCCGTCCTGTGTTACCGGGCGCTAACCAATTCGATTCTCTTGCGCGGAGTGTCCAAGTATTACCATCACGGCGTCAAATACTTGCGTCAACTCGATAAGATTGCCGGCAAGGTGGATGACTGGAGGAATATCGCGAGCCACGGCGAATTTCTGAAAACCGTGTCCACAGAGCACAAACGCAAACGGAGTTTCTGGGAACGCTACGGGAGATTACCGGAATCATGAACCGTTGGACACTGGAAGAGCTTTGCCCGGATTTTAGCGAATGGCCGGGGCGGTGGATGGGGCTGCCTGAAGACAAATCGTACGGCGAAGGTCTTCTCGATGCGATGCGTCCGTTCGTGAACCACTTGCTTGCGTCCGGCTTGACGAAGAGGGTAATCCGGCGGCATTTGGACAACCTGTGGTTACTTGGCGGCGAAATTATCCGCGAGGTAAACAGGCATGAAGAACACGGCACGCCTCCCAAGGAAAAGCTTTGGAAATCCGTTGATTCAGAAGGTGGTCCGATGTGCCGTCACCTGGCGTCCGAGGCCGGCCAGAATTCTTTTGATTGTACATGCCGAAAACTCCATGGGTTCTTCAAAGCCAGGGAAAGCGCCAGCGAAAAGACGATTTCTGCGGGGGGTGGCCACGCCCGGAATATATAGGCGAACGCATTGGGGGATGATCGAGGGATCCGTGTGCGGACTGGTATTGGTAAAGCGCTGGACCTGACAACGACCGAATCCTCGACCAAAAATGTCAATGCGAGCGCTACCCTTTCCTATGATAACCGATCGGAAACCAGCACGATCCGCGACGAACGTCTCTTGGGAAGGCCACTTGCCAAGACGATATATAAATTGTGGGCATTAAAAATGCCCTTGACAAAGACGGCTACTTCATGCTAGAATCTGAGAAATAGCAAAGGCATTAGATATGCCCAGAGTTTAATGTGACAATAAGAGCCACTACAATGAGAAAACTGCTTAGAGAACTAGCAGCTGTCCAGATCGGCTACCAGTTGCCGGGAAGAATCCCGCATGATTCCGCCACCCTGTACCGGATTATCCAGATGCGAGACCTGGATGATGCCGGCGGCCTATGCGTGGAGAAAATGGCGTACTTCATTCCTCAGCGTGACGCGGAACGTTACATCGTACGTGACGGCGACATGGTGTTTCAGGCACGCGGAACCCGGAATCTGGCGTTTGTGCTGCGCGACGTGCCTCCGGATACGCTGGCCTCCAATCACTTCTACATCGTGCGGATACGGCCGGATGTTGTGATGCCGGAATACGTGGCGTGGTTCGTGAATCAGCCGTCCGCGCAGGCACACCTAACAGGCAAGGCCCAGGGCACGACGATGATGCTGGTGCCGAAGGAGGCCTTCGAATCGCTGGAGGTGGAGGTCCCCCCGCTGGCGGTGCAGCGTACGATTGTCGAGATTGCCGCATTGCGGCAGCGCGAGCGCGGGCTTATCGAGCATTTGGAACGCAAACGCGATACACTAATCCGAACGCTGTGCCTTCGCGCGGCGCAACGGGCCGAATAGGGAAGGAAGAACATCCATGTCGGAATCGATCAGTCAGAAGGAAATCAACGACGCGGTTTGGCGTGCGTGCGACACGTTCCGGGGTGCGGTGGATCCATCGGAATACAAGAACTACATCCTCACGATGTTGTTCATCAAGTACCTCAGCGACTTGTGGAAAGACCGGCGCGAGCAGTACGACAAGAAATATAAAGGAGATGCCCAGCGGGTTGACCGCGCCATGAGCCGCGAACGGTTCGTCGTGCCGCCCGAATGCGATTTCGACTATCTCTACGCGCGGCGCGACGCGGCCAATATCGGCGAACTCATCAACATCGCCTTGGAGCGGATTGAAGATGCCAACAAGGCCAAGCTGGAAAACGTCTTCCGTAACATCGACTTCAACAGCGAATCCGCTTTGGGCCAGACGAAGGAACGCAACCGCCGCCTGAAAATGGTGCTGGAAGACTTCGCCAATCCCAAGCTCGATCTGCGCCCTTCCCGATTTGGCAACGGACACTTGGAACGCGATGTCATCGGCGACGTGTACGAGTACTTGATTGGCCAATTCGCCGCGGGCGCCGGCAAGAAGGCAGGTGAATTCTACACGCCGCCCGAAGTCTCTATCCTGCTCGCGAAACTGCTCCAGCCCAAGCTCGGCAGCCGCATTTGCGACCCCGCCTGCGGGTCCGGTTCGCTGCTCATCCGGGTGGCGAAGGAAGTGCCAGGGCAGGATTTCGCCCTCTTTGGACAGGAGAGCAACGGCAGCACCTGGTCCCTGTGCCGCATGAACATGTTTCTTCATGAATTCGACAACGCCCGCGTCGAGTGGTGCGACACACTCACCAACCCAAAATTGATCGAAGATGATCGCCTCATGAAGTTCGATATCGTCGTGGCCAATCCGCCCTTCTCGCTGGACAAGTGGGGCGCCGATCACGCCGCGCACGACCGCTACAACCGGTTCTGGCGCGGCATCCCGCCCAAGAGCAAGGGCGACTATGCCTTCATCTCGCACATGATCGAGATTGCCCTCGCCGACACCGGAAAAGTAGGCGTCATCGTTCCGCACGGCGTCCTGTTCCGAGGCGGGTCCGAAGGCAAAATTCGACAGAAACTCATCGAAGACAACCTGCTCGAAGCCGTCGTCGGCTTGCCCGCCAACCTCTTCTTCGGTACCCCCATCCCCACGGCCATTCTCGTGTTCAACCGCGCCAAGAAAACCAAGGACGTCCTCTTCATCGATGCCAGCCGCGACTTCCTCGACGGAAAGAATCAGAACCGGCTCCGGCCCGAAGATATCGAGAAGATTATCAAGACGCATAAAACTTTCAAGACGGTTGAGAAATACGCCTACCGCGCCACCTTCGCCGAAATGCGTGAAAACGACTTCAACCTCAACATTCCCCGCTATGTGGACACCTTCGAGGAAGAAGAGGAAATCGATATCGCCGCCGTACAGCGCGAGATCGATCAAATCGAGGGCGAGTTGGCGAAAACGCGCAAGGAAATGGCCAAGTACTTGAAAGAACTGGGCTTGTCTTAAGGAATAGGATCCCATCATGGCCAAACGAATACAACCGGGAAATGCGCAATCCGGACACGGGGAGATCGTCCTTTACCAGACCGGCGATGGCCTGACCCGTGTCGAGTGCCGCTTTGTGGACGAGAGTTTGTGGCTGCCCCAGCGCTTGATGGCCGAACTCTTTCAGACCTCGGTTCCGAACATCAATCAGCACCTCAAGGCGATCTTCGAGGAGGGCGAACTGGACCCCGAGCGAACCATTAAGAAATACATAATAGTTCAAACCGAGGGCGCCCGCCAGGTCTCCCGCGAGGTCGATCACTACAACTTGGACGCTATCCTCGCCGTTGGCTATCGCGTCCGCTCCCAACGTGGTACCCGCTTCCGCCAATGGGCCACCGCTCGGTTGGGCGAATTCCTGCTCAAGGGTTTTGCGATGGACGATGAGCGGCTCAAGAACCCTCCCGGCCCCGGCGTGCCGGACTACTTCGACGAGATGCTCGAACGCATCCGCGACATCCGCGCCGCGGAACGCCGGATGTACCTCCAGGTCCGCAATATCCTGGCCCTTGCCGCCGACTACGAACCGGCCGAAGAGGAAACGCACCGCTTCTTCCAGGTGGTCCAGAACAAACTCCACTACGCCGCCACCGGCAAGACCGCACCCGAACTCATCGCCGAACGCGCCGACGCCACCCGGTCCAACATGGGGCTCACCGTCTGGAAAGGCGAGATCGTCCGTAAGGGGGACGTCACAGTCGCCAAAAACTACCTGCACGAAGAAGAAATCACTGAACTCAACCGCATCGTCACCATGTTTCTCGATTTCGCCGAAGACCAGGCGCGCCGACGCAAGCAGGTCTTCATCCGCGACTGGCGCGAGAAACTCGATTCCTTCTTGGCCTTCAGCGAACGCGACATCCTGGATCATGCCGGCCGAATTTCGCGGGAGGAGGCGGATCGCGCCGCCCACGAACAGTATGAACGCTTCCAGGCGCGCCGCCTGAAACAGCGCGAGCAGCAGGCCGCCGAGCAGGCTGTCCGTGACCTCCAAGTCGCCTCTGCTCCCGAAAACGAACACTTCCTCGATGCGATAAAGGAGGCCAAACAGGTCACCGAAAACGGCGCCGAAGCGCGCTACCTCGATGACCTGAAGAATACGGCCCAAACGCTGGAGCGGCGGGAGGCAGACCAAAAACAGAAACGGCCTCCATCCAAGAAGAGCAAATCACCGAAACCCAGAGGACGCGGAAAAACATGAATATCCAACGCAGGCGGCCTCAAGAGGGAAGTAGATGCGGCATCCCTGCCGCATCAAAGAGGCTGGAAGCCTCTTGTGCTTATCATGCGATCGAGGAGGGGACGAAGAGCCATGGGCGGCGGCCTCTTCTTTCTTGCACGCAAGAAATTGCTTGCCTTTTCCCGAGTATCTGTGCTAATATCCCTTTAGCAAGCCCGCCAAGCCTCTGCCTAGCATGCTCAATTCTGGTGGGCCTTTCTTTTTGCGGGGGCAAATCATGAAATATGCCAAGCCAGTATTAACCTTTGAACAGCAAGCCGATCAGCTCTTGGCGCGCGGGCTTCAGGCCAATCGCGAAACCTTCATCGCCCGCCTTGAGGCCGTCAACTACTACCGGTCGAGTGGCTTCCTTTACCCGCGACTGGATGAAGGGGACCAAGCTGACTGCAAGAATCTAAGACGCGCAAGACTCGTGAAATCTGCGCCAATTCAAAGACGCTTGACGAAAAAGGCTGACAAGGCTTCCAAAATGCCTCCTCCTCTTAGGAAACTCACGCATGACGAATTCGACTTGCTCGTTCGGCATGGGCGTGAAATCTGTTCCACGGTTCTGCGCTGCCAACACAAAGCAGAGGAAGGAAGCTAAACGTGGAAGTCCGGAATCAACCATTCCTGCACATTTTGAAAATCGGAGGAAACTCCGGCGATGTAAGACCAGGGACAGTGATCGCTACCAATAGGCGAACTCTAAACCCATTTACGCAATTCTACAATCACAAGAGTTGGACCCTTCCTATTCCAGGACAAGAAGAGCAACTGCCTTTGGTCGCGGCACTCGAACGAGCTTTGCAGCTTTCGCAGGACGCTCAAAAGGGCTTCTGCATCAACAACCTGCAAGCGATCAAGGACGCCGCAAAAGAACAAGCATCGTTTATCCGTGACGTGATCTTTGAAGAAGTGCGATCGCTGTATTTCCCTCACCTTCCGTCGCGTTTCTCATGTCTATGGCTCTGCGAGGCAACCGCTTTAGAGTATTGGTGGAGTAAGTTGGCTTCCCCTAATCCCCGGATTGTTGAGGTAGCGGCAACCGGGATAATCCATCGCGGTGATGATAGGCACCTTGTTTCAGATTCTGTTCCACACAATGAACTTCGGAGAATAGCTCTTCTTTATTGGACGGGTGCAGACGGAACTCGATCGCAAGAGGAGGAGATTCTTTTTGAAGGAACGCTAAAGATTGAGAAGGTGTTTATGGACATCTCCAAATATAGGAACAATCTGACCTGATGAATCAAAACAGACAAGCACCGCAAGAGGTGATCCTTAGACGGTTTGCCACGGTCAAACAAGGTTACACGTTCTCACCCAAATTTCAGGGTCGGTCAGCGGGAAGGTGGCTTTGGGCTAAGGTTTCCGATATGGAGGCTGTTGGGAATGAGGTATACCTTCGGACAGCCTCTAACCATATCGATGACGGAATGCTCGAGGAATTGGGCTTAACGCCCTTTGAAGCGGGTTCTGTGATATTTCCAAGAGTTGGGGCCGCTCTCAAGACTAACAAGAAGCGTATACTGGATGAACCATGTTTGGTGGATGACAACGTTCTTGTCGTCACCGTAAGAGACAACGACATCTGCCTGCCAAAATTCCTGTACTATTGGTTTCAGTCTATCTCGCTTGATCGGGCTTTTGCGCACGGAGGGCTCGTGCCATCTATTCCTCCGCGCGCAGTATTGAACGCGAAGGTACCGATCCCCCCAATTGACGTACAACAACAGATAGCTTCAATTCTTTCCACCTGGGATCGTGCGATTGAGCAGACGGAGCGGCTGATTGCGGCGAAGCGGCGGCGTAAGCAGGCCCTCATGCAGCAACTCCTCACCGGAAAACGGCGGTTTAGTGGCGAAGATGTCCGTGAATGGAGATACGTGAAGGCGACGGATCTCTTTCAGAACCGGTCACTAAAGGGACACAACACTCTTCCTGTGCTGTCGGTGACTCAAGACCAAGGCGTGGTGCTTCGCAGTTCGCTTGAGCGCAAGATAAATATGTCTGATGAAAACACCGGGGGATACAAGCTAGTGGAGCCAGGCGATTTCGTGATAAGTCTTCGTTCTTTTCAGGGGGGGCTTGAGTACTCAGAAGTCAGAGGAATTGTAAGCCCAGCATATCACGTCATCCATTCTAAAGAGGAACTATGCCCTGCTTTCTACAGGCATTTCTTTAAGTCTTCATGGTTCATTGGGCATTTGGCAGTTGCTGTGATCGGGATTCGTGACGGGAAGCAGGTTAGTTTTGATGATTTCTCATCCATGAAGATTCCTTGCCCGTCTCCCGCAGAGCAAAGAAGGATTGCAGGGTGCCTTGATTGTTGCGACCACGAGATTGACGCACTTCGAAAGAAGTTCGAAGCCCTGAAGAAGCAGAAGAAATGTCTGATGCAGCAATTGCTTACGGGGAAGGTGCGGGGTGAAGAATAAGAGATGAAGGATGAAGGCGTAAAGATGAACTGCCCCACAGAGGCACGGAGGACACAGAGAATTGAAATCTCCGTGATCGCTGTGTCTCGGTGGTGAATAGGACGAAGGATACGCACCATGATCGATTTCGCGCGCTTGAATGTATTGAAGCAGCGTCTGGACGGCTCTCCCCCATTGCCGGCATCCGTGGTGGCGAACCTGCACGAGGACTTAGTGTTGCGCTGGACGTACCATAGCAATGCCATCGAGGGCAATACGCTGACGCTGCAAGAGACGAAGGTGGCGTTGGAGGGCATAACCATTGGCGGCAAGACGCTGCGGGAGCATTTCGAGGCGCTCAACCACCGGGATGCCATCGGGTATGTCGAGGCAGTGGTCGCCAACGATGAGCCATTTTCGGCGCACATGCTCCGGAGTCTGCACGCGTTGATCCTGAAAAACATCGACGATGAGAACGCGGGCGTATGGCGAAAGTTCAACGTGACGATTTCCGGCGCGCGGCATGTCCCACCGGAGGCACTGCTTGTCCCAGAGCAAATGGAAACATTTGTCCATTGGCATGAATCCGAAGGCGCGTCGCTGCATCCGGTCGAATTGGCCGCCCGGACGCATGCGGATTTTGTGAAGATTCATCCCTTCATGGATGGCAATGGGCGCACGGCGCGGTTGTTGATGAATCTCGATCTGATGCGGAAAGGATTTCCGCCGATCGTCCTTCCGGTGGAAAGGCGGCTGGCGTATTACGAGGCCCTCGATGCCGCGCATGTGGATGGCGACTATACCGCCTTCTTGAGTCTTATCGGCGAGATGGCCGAGAAGGCTTTTGAGCCGTATTGGCACGCGCTGGGAGTCGAGAAAGAAAAATGAACCACAGAGACACAGAGGACACAGAGAAACCCACGCCGTTTATGCACGAAGATGGAATCAGCCAGATTCCGGCGTTACAGTTGTTGCGAAATCTGGGATATACGTATCTGACGCCGGAAGAGGCGTTGGCGTTGCGTGGTGGGCGTGCGGCGGAAGTGCTGCTGCTGGGAGTTCTGGAGAAGCAGCTTCCGAAGATAAACCGCATCCGTTTCAAGGGCGAGGAATTCTCGTTCTCGGGCGGGAACATCGCGGCGGCCATCGAGGCGTTGCGGGACGTCCTATTTGATGGGCTGGTGCGGACCAACGAGAAGATCTATGACCTCCTGTGCCTGGGAAAGAGTCTGCAACAGCCCGTACTAGGCGATCTGAAGAGTTTTACGCTGCAATACATCGATTGGGCGAATCCTGCGCGGAACGTGTTCCATGTGACCGAGGAATACGAGGTCGAGCGGACCGGCAGCAAGGAGACGCGCCGCCCGGATCTGGTGCTGTTTGTGAACGGGATACCGTTGTGCATCATCGAATGCAA
Organism: Candidatus Hydrogenedentota bacterium; assembly: GCA_903932505.1. Lineage (GTDB taxonomy): Bacteria > Hydrogenedentota > Hydrogenedentia > Hydrogenedentales > CAIZGN01 > CAIZGN01. Next base: position 7,336 of record CAIZGN010000249.1, on the reverse strand, counting down.
GAGTCCCAACCTGAAAGACCCGATCAAGCAGGCCATCTCGCAGCACATCCGGAATCAGAAAGACGACGAGATCCCGAAGCTGTTCCTCTATGGCCAATTGTTGGTGGCGGTGTCGAAGAACGAGGCCAAGTATGGCACAGTGGGGACTCCGGCAAAGTTCTGGGCGGTGTGGAAAGAAGATGGGGACTGTACCAAGCGGAGCGAGGAACGAGCGGAGACGGGACTGTCCCCATCTTCTGACTTGCACACCCTCATCAACCGTCCGGTGTCCGGGAGCGGACTGGATAAGGTTCTGGAATCGCGGCCGGGCTATGTGCGGGAAGCGTTTGCCCGGTATGGCGAGCGCGAGGCGACGCCACAAGATCATGCGCTCTATGCCCTGTGCCGCCCGGAGCGGCTCCTCGAACTGAGTCAGCGGTTCATCCTGTTCGATGCGGGCGAAAAGAAGGTGGCGCGGTATCAACAGTATTTCACCGTGAACGGGCTGCTCCAGCGTATCAAGGAGCGTGACGGCGAGGGACGGCGAAAGGGCGGCGTGGTTTGGCACACCCAAGGCAGCGGCAAGTCGCTGACGATGGTGATGTTCGCCAAGAGCCTGGCGCTAGAGACGGGGCTGCACGATCACCGCATTATCCTCGTGACTGACCGTATCGACTTGGACGACCAGATCAAGCGGACCTTCGAGCATTGCGGGTTGGAGCCCGTAAAGGCGCGGACAGGCAACCACCTCGTGGAAATGTTGAAGGCGAAGAAAGAGCGCGTCATCACGTCGCTCATCAACAAATTCGAGGCGTCGGCCAGCGTGAAGGGGGCGCGGTTCAACGATCCCAACCTTTTCGTGCTGGTGGATGAGGGCCACCGGGGCCAGTACGGACCGATGCACGCCAAGATGCGCAAGGTGCTGCCGATGTCGTGCTACATCGGGTTCACCGGCACGCCTGTGATGAGGAAGGATAAGAATACCGTCGAGAAGTTCGGCGGTCTCATTCAGCCCACATACACGATTACGCAGGCGGTCGAGGATAAGGCCGTGGTGCCGCTGCTGTACGAGGGGCGATTCGTGCCGCAGGAGGTGGACCAGGAGGCCATCGACCGGTGGTTCGAGAAGATCACGGCAAACCTGAGCAAGGGCCAAACAGCGGACCTGAAAAAGAAGTTCGCCACGTCGGACCATTTGCAGCGTGCCGAACAGCGCATCATGGCCATCGCGTGGGACATCAGCATGCACTGGCGGGACAACTGGAAGGGCACCGGGTTTAAGGCGCAATTGGTCGTTCCGTGGAAGCACATCGCCCTGCTGTACAAGAAGCACCTGGACGAATTTGGCATGGTGACTTCCGAGGTGCTCATTTCTGGTCCCGATGACCGCGAAGGCGAGGAGGACATCTATGAGGAAAATCGAGAGCCAGTCGTCCGTTTCTGGAAGGGGATGCTGGACAAGTACGGTTCCGAGGAGGAATACAACCGGAGCCTGATTGGGGCATTCAAGAACGCGGACGATCCCGAAATCATTATCGTGTGCCACAAACTTCTGACGGGGTTTGACGCGCCGCGCAACACGGTGATGTACCTCGACCGCGACCTGAAGGAGCACACGCTGCTGCAGGCCATCGCGCGCGTAAACCGGCTTCACGAAGGCAAGGACTTTGGCTACATCATTGACTATCGCGGCGTGTTGACCAACCTGGGCCGGGCGCTGGCGACGTACAGCGAGATGCTGCCGGACTTCGACGCCGCCGATCTCGAAGGGACACTGACGGATATCGGCGAGGTGGTTGCGCGGTTGCCGCAACAGCATTCCGACCTCTGGGACATCTTCAAAGAGATCGCCAACAAGTACGACGAAGAGGCGTATGAGCAACTGCTGGCCGATGACGCGTTGCGGAGCCGGTTCTATGACCGGTTGCGCGATTTTTCGAAGACCCTGACCATCGCGCTGGCAAGTGTAGACTTCATCGAGAAAACGCCAGAGCAGCGGGTGAACAAATACAAGCGCGACCTGAAATTCTTCACCGCGCTGCGTACGGCGGTCAGCCGACGGTATGCGGAAACCGTGGACTTCTCCGAATACGAGCCGAAGATCGCCAAACTCATCGACCGCCACGTCGGCGCGGGGGAGGTCGAACGGCTCACCGAACTGGTCAACATCTTTGAAAAAGACAAGTTCGAGGCCGAAATCGAGCGCGTCACTGGCGAAGCCGCGAAGGCCGACACCATTGCGCACCGCACCAAGCGGACCATCCTTGAGAGGATGGACGAGGATCCCGCATTTTACAAGAAGTTCTCGCAGATGTTGAAGGAGATCATCGAAGCGTTCCGTCAGCGGCGTATCGAGGCGGCGGAGTACCTGCGCAAGGCGCGGCAGGTCATGGAAAACGTCATCAACCGGACGGGCGACGAACTTCCGGCGAAGCTGGCGCAGGCGGATGTACCCAAGGCGTTCTACGGCATCATCCGACTCGTGCTCGAGAGGGACGGAGGCAAAACGGCGGACATCGCCGACGCGGGCGCGGACGTGGCGCTGGCCATCGACGAAATCATCCGCGATATGCGGATTGTGAGTTGGGCGGCCAACGCGGACGTACAGAACCGGATGCGGACACGGATCGAGGACTATCTGTTCGAACTGAAGGACCAGCGTGGCATCCAGATGAGTTTTGAGGACATCGACGCCATTATGGAGGACTGCCTGAAGGTCGCCCGGTTGAGGTATGCATGACGGAGAAACCGGTGGACAACGAGGGCGAACGGCATTCCGTGCAATTCGGCGGGCGGAAAATCGAGTTTGCGTTGGTCTGGCGTAATCGTGCGCACCTGTCCATCGATGTTCATCCCGACCGCACAGTGATTGTGGTTGCCCCACAGGTGCATTCATTGCAGGAAGTCCTTGAGCGTGTCCGTAAACGCGCGGCATGGATCGTGAAGCAGTTGGACTATTTCGAGCGTTTCGAGCCGTTGCCGCCGCCCCGAAAGTACGTTCCCGGCGAAACCCACCTGTATCTGGGCCGCCAGTATCGCCTCAAAGTGACGAAGAGCGCCAAGGATGACGTGAAGCTGCTGGGCCGGTACCTCCACGTTTTCTCGAATCAGCCCGGAGACAATGAGCACACGAAGGGTCTTGTGCACGGCTGGTACCGAGCGCATGCGCAGGTCATGTTCGAGCGGCGGCTGGCGCTGTGCCTGCAAGCGGCGCGCGGTCTGGATGTGACGGCACCGAAGATTATTGTTCGCCGCATCAAGACCCGGTGGGGCAGTTGCAGCAAACGCGGCACCATCTTGCTGAACACGGAGCTCGTTAAAGCGCCCGTGGACTGCATCGACTACGTCATCATCCACGAACTATGCCACCTGAAGATCCACGAACACACCCCCGCCTTCTACCGGCTCCTCTCCCGTTGTATGCCCGACTGGGAGCACCGCAAAGCCCGACTGGAGACGATCATATTGTAAGCATTCCTTTTGTAAGGGACGGATTTGGTGGTACCACGATAGATGTCATTGGAAAATCCGCACATGCACCGCATGATGGCACTGCTTGATTGTGATGGTGCGAAATCGCAGGAGGCAGCTAGCCATGGGCGGCCAAGATGAATCTACTTTCCCATGGGTTCGAGCGTGCTTTGAAACAAGTCCACTAGGCCCGGCATGCGTCCGCTGACATATCGTCGAGCCCGGAATATGTCTGTCGGGGAGAATTCCGCGGGGATTCGTCCTATCCACCCGCAGGTGCCCTGCCATTCGGTTCCGAAGATTACCCCCTCTCTGATGTCCAGATTGGTGACATGACTTAGTTTCTCGCGCCACTGGTTGACGAGTTTCGGTTCACGGTGAAGATCAGATTCATCGCCAAGTTTGTCTAACGCCAGCAGGGCGAGGTCGTCGCCGCTCTTGGCAAGAGCCTTTTTCATGGCATCAATCTTCTCTGTGATAAAACGGTCGTCGTGGAACAGTATTGACGAAAGAATGACGAGTCCGCCTTGGTTAGCTAGCCGCCCACACAACACGGAATGCAAGATACCGGCATCTTGATAGGATACAGCCACCACGCAGGCCAACAAGTCCCCATCTATGTGACGCCGGTGCAGCGTATGAGACAGATGCACATTATTGGCCGCACGGACATGGGCAAGTCCGCCTTGATGGAACACATGGTCCTGGAACATATCAACGTGGGTGGGGGCGTGGCTGTAATTGATTCGCATGGCGACCTGGTGGAGAACATCCTGCGCCATGCGGATGAGACCTGGGAAGACCGGTTATTGTATTTCAATCCCGCCAATCCCAAGGCGATTCCCGCATGGAATGTGCTGCAGCACAATAAGGGCCAGCAGCCTGACCGCATCGTGGATGACTTGCTTTGCGCAATTATGGAGGCCATTCCAACGGGATGGGGGCACCGTCTGGCCACATTCCTTCGCCACTCCATGCTGGCACTGACCTATGTTCCGGGTGGTTCTCTGGCCGACGTGGCCACACTCTTCTCCAACAACAAGGAGAGGCGAAACGCGATTCGCAAACGCATTTTGGCATCCAATCTAGACAATGAACTCGCGCGCCGGTTTTGGAACGACGAGTACCCCAAGTACCGCGATGACGAATTTGCGCCGGTCCAACACAAACTGTGCCAGCTGCTGCTTTCCGGCACACTTGGCCCGATGTTCTCGCAGCCGGAGTCGCGCTTCGACTTCCGGGATATCATGGACGAGGGCGGCCGGATCGTGCTGCTCAATCTTTCCGGGCTTGGCGCGGATCTGGGCAACCTGCTGGGCAGAATTTTCGTATCTCTTTTCTATCTCGCCGCAGTGGGAAGGAGTGACTTGCCGCCCTGCGAACGAAAACCGTTTCACTTGTATATCGACGAGGCACATCGATTCATGACGGCTTCGATCGGGGACATGATTGCCGAAACGAGGAAGTTCGGATGCAGTCTCTGCATCGCGCACCAATACCTGGCGCAGTGGGAGACCCGGCAGGTGGCCGACGCGCTGGGCGCTGTGGGCACGACCATTGCATTCAATGTCATGGCGAAAGACGACGAAAGTGTCGCCAAGTTCCTGGGCGGCGGCGTAGACCCGGATGAGCTGACCCGGCTCGAACAACGCGAAGCCGTGGTGCGGATCGGAACGCAAGTGTACCGCATCGAGACGCCCTTCCTAGAACGCCCGGCGGATACCGGGATGGCGGAACGGGTAAAACAAATCGCCTGTCAGCGCTATTGCGTGTCCCCGGAACAGATCCGGGCGGCGCGGCAAAGCGCTGGCCGGGAACCAATGCAGGGATCCTCCAAGTACGTTGCCGGCCGCGGACCTGAAAAGGATGCGCCGGCACAGGAGTTTGCGTATGACGTCTTCTGAAAGCCCCAAGGCGCTCGTTCAGCGCATGCGATCCCTTATCGAGGAGATCCGTCCCTCGCGGCTCCGCCGCCTGTACGACGAACCGCTGGACCTGCTTCTGGCCCGGTTTTTCGCGGAGCATCCGGAGACGCCCTCCTCGCCCAGCGCGTTTCCCGCGGCCTTGGGCCTATTCATGGACTCGATGGCGAATGCGGGGTTTCCGGTCACCTCGGGGCGAAGTCCGTTCGCCGCTATCGAAAGCGCCATCTACCTTCTGGAACATACCTACAAAGGAAACCAGGACACCGGCTACGCGGGCGCTTTGCGGGATATCCGGCACTGGGGACGGGACGGGTATGTCATGGCGATCACTGCGGTCGCGGAGAGCATAAAAGGCACATTGAAGCAGAACCATGTACGCCTGGCCTTTACCCGCCATTTGGGACGGCTCTCTTGGGAGGATCGGTTGACGTTGACCGCGCTCGTGCAAAGGCAATGGGGACCGTTCCTGGCCGGCCATGTCCGGGAGCGCCGGGTGGAAGAAGCGGCGCCCTTCTTGGAAACGTTAATCATGGATTACGTCTTGAGCGACGAGGAGTTGATTCGCCTCTGGAACCGATCCTAGCCGCTCCCTGAAATCCCACCCTCCTCCCAGCCGCATAGAAGCCGGAAAGAACTCCCCGTAAGGGGAGGAGAGGAGGAAACCATGCGCTTTTATCGCGACCACGAAAACGAACGTCATATCTGGGTTGACCGCGGCATCGACTCCCGTTTGGACAATGCCGAGATTTGCGAGGTCTGCGACGCAATCTCCTCGGTCAAGGACCCGAGGGGAGACCAATGGCTGGAGGTGGAGGGAGCGCTGTGCAGAGGTTGTCAAACGGAAATCCAGGCGCAAGCCCTCGCCAACGACATCCTGGGCCTTCCGCGGCCCTTGAACAGTTCGGACCCGGACTTACTCATTCCAAGCGAGGACCCCTGCGAACGGCGCCATACCCATGCCGGGGTCCTGATGTTCCTGTTCGAGAGGGAAGAAAACATCGGCTAACCCCGGAGAAGGACCTCATGGATATGACGTCGCGGATAGGCCTGTTCAGGAGCTTGTTCTCCGGTCTGACGCATGTATACGGAACGTACGACCCGCGCACCGGGCGTTCCTGGCAAGTCAAGGAACCGGTTACGGACCAGGTGATTCTCGCCCATCTCTTGGGGGAGAGACCGTATGGCGTGTACTTGCTGGTACAGGACCGCACCCGTGCCGCTGCGGTGGACTTCGACCGTAACGATATCCAGTTGCCGCGGGAGTTCGTGTTGCGTGCGGCGCACTACGGGCTCCATGCCTATGTGGAGACCAGCAAGGCCAAGGGATTCCATGCCTGGGTCTTCTTCGAACGAGAGGGTGTTCCCGCGTTCAAGGCGCGGATGGTCCTCCACCATATCTTGGGTGAAATGGGCGAAAACGATACCGAAATCTTTCCGAAGCAAGATCGGCTTCTTCCGGAAGGGAACGCAGGAGGTAACTTCATCAATACGCCCCTCTTCTTGAACCACGCGCGCAACGGGAAAACGGTATTCATCGACCCCATCCATACCCTGCAACCTTACCCCAACCAATGGCAGTTCTTGGCGCAAGTTCGCCGCACCCGGGAAAGCGTGCTGGACGACATCATTGAAATGAACGGATTGCAGCCGCAACAAAAGGAAACCCAAAACAAGCAGACCCGCTTGGGAACCTTCAAGTCAGCGGGCGGATTGCCGCCCTGCGCCAGGACGATACTGGAAACCGGTGTTTCCGAGTTCCAGCGTGTGTCCTGCTTCCGGCTCGCGGTTCATCTGCGCCGTATGGGGCTGCCCTTCGACATTACCGTCGCCGCCCTTGTCCAATGGGCCACTAAGAACCGTCCGCTCGACGGCAAGCGAATACTCGTGCCCGAGGAAATTCAGGCGCAAACCGCTGCCGCCTATCTCAAGGAATACCGTGGAAACGGATGCGAGGATCCCCT
>CAIZGN010000248.1 GCA_903932505.1 Candidatus Hydrogenedentota bacterium | reverse complement strand
TGGGATTCGCGCCGTCGATTTCGGCCAGCGTGGCCATGCCGCGGTGCACGAGCGTCTTGTTCCGCGCGCCGATGTCCCAGTTGCTCGTGCTGTCCGTTCCTTGGCCGTATTCGCCGATGACGTTCCATCCGGCGTCCCAGCGATACGCGGTAACCACCCACGTGGCCGAGTTGTTCGGGTCGGGCTGGACGATTCTTACCCGCCGCTTGCCCAGAGCGTCCAACAAATACGCCGTCGTGGTTTCGCCGGGGAAATTCGTCGTCACGCCCTTCAACTTATCCCCGTACCTCCAAAGATACGCCGCCGTATAGGCCCCTTGCGTCTTCGTGACGAGCCGGCCCCAATCGTCGTACGTCATGTTCGTGTCCACGCCGGCTGCGGTCATTTTCGTAAGTTCATTGCCGGCGTTGTAGCGGTACCACGTGTTTTTCGTGACCGCGGGCGACGGCCGCTGGTTATACTGCACTTTCGTCAGCAGGTTATCGCCCGCGTCATACGAATACGTCTCCTTGAGTTGCAATACGCTACTGGGATTGTAGCGCTCGGCCTTCGTGAGCCGTCCGCGCCCATCGTTGCCGTAGCTCCAATACGCGCTGTCCTGATGCGTGATGCGCGTGATCTGCCCGCCAGCGGTCAGCCCATAGGTGAATCCGAGCTTCACCGTCGCGCCGTCCTTATGTTCCAGCTTGGTCATGCGGTTCGCCCCGTCATAACTGTAATTCGTCGTCATCCCGTTCGGCAGCGTCACCTTCGTCGGCTGTCCGAGGAGGTTGTATTCATAGTCCCAGACTTTGGACCCCGCCGCGGTGATGGCCGCGACCTGCCCCGCATCCGTGTACCTATACACGGTGTCGAAACCTTCGTAATCCGTCATCATACTGACGCGTCCCGCCGCGTCATACGTATATTGTAACATCTTCCGCGTGCCATTCGGGTCGTCATCGTAGTCGTGGTATTTCGTGAGTCGATGTCGCGGAAATACCGGGCTGTCCCCATGTCTCTCCCAAATTGAAGCGCAAATGCCTATTTTAATCATTTGATATGTCTACCGATATCAGACCTTGGCCACCAAGATTCACCGAATTCTTGCGGAGTGGACTAGTAGTTCCACTTCTATCGGTGCAGTGTAGCACCAGGTGTGAGTCATCTTTCCACGTCATCTCAATGGTGGGATAACCACTCACAGCGAATACGCGCTCTCCGGCCCACGTGCTAAAGGACAGGGCTGAGCGTCTGACATTAACAAAGCTCTTCGGTCGACCCAACGCACCCTGATAAATCGTGAAGGCCGATGCTATAGCCCTAAGATTGGGGCTCGCAACTTCTCTCTGGATAACTACGACAGCTTCAGGTATTAGTGGCTCAATAACAAGAAAGCAAAGTCGCAAGAAGACGTACCCCAAGAAGCATGCTAGGAGGAGGCAGAATAGGCGTCTGGCCCATATCCTCTGTTTTGCACAATCCACTCGATTCATCTCCTAATCCGGCATAGCCGTGAGCTTTTGTTATCGAAAGAACAACCAGACTGATTACTCCCAAGTGGCAAAACATATGTAGCGCGTCACTTGGCATGCAAAATCCCATTGCGCCAAGAGGCCCTCCCTTCGGTCCCGCATTTTCAAATGCTACCTTACGGCGACGGCACCGTCTTCCATCCTCCTTCCCTTGTGCAGAAAAAGCGGTCCTGTCCTCCTTAGGCAACAACTTCGTTCCATGTTGAGCAACATGCCATTCCTAAGGGCCTAGCACACACCGTCTCGGCAACCTTACTTAACACCGCAGAGACCCTCTGGGAGTGGGCCAAGGTAATACCCTTGTATCATCCAATACTCGTCTATTTCCTCATCCCTCCACTTGTCAAATCCGTCCAACCACCACCCCGCAAATCCTGAAACCATCATCAGGAGCCAAAGAGGAGTACCTCTCGCCATTCCAGTTGCACCATAATTGTAATTCCCGAAAGCATTCATCCCATTAATATCGGGCATAGTGGGACCATTTCCGTACAGCCAGTCATAATCCCATATTCCCCCGGGCCTCACCGCATTACGCCATTCTCTAGGCGTCATGCGCTTGGCCTTGCGCATATTCACCAAGATTTCAGTCATTCCGACAGGACCTCCCCCTCCATCCCCGAGCATCACCTCCATAAATCTCAAGCCCAAGAGGTCGCCGAGTTTAGATGGCTTTCCCCCCACATACCCATACAAATTCGGACCATTGACCATTCCCAGCGGATCTCGCGTGCTCCACCGGTCCATCTCCGGGCTGTAGTACCGGTAGGGGAAGTAGTACATGCCGATGGAGGAATCGTACGGTTTCCCAGTGAAGCTGTACGCCGGTTGCGTGCCGGTGCTGGCGTAGGTATCCCCGTAGGGGTCGAATTCCAGCGTCCCGAGTTCGGCTTTGGCGCTGGAGTAGAGCGCACGCGCGCTGCCGAGGTGGTCGTGCGCGTAGTAGCGCGTGGTGCCGGTGCTGGGATTCGCGCCGTCGATTTCGGCGAGCGTCGCCATGCCATGGTGTACGAGCGTTTTGTTGCGCGCGCCGAGGTCGAAGTAGGTGCTGGCGTCCGTACCTTGATCGTATTCCCCAAGCACGTTCCATCCGGCGTCCCAGCGGTAACACGTGTATTGCCACGTGGCCCATAGGGGTGGTTTTCTCTTCGTGTTCACCGTGACTTTGTGTGGATTTTTTCCTTCACCCCCGTCCCACGGAGTAACCGGGCGGGTTACGGATATTTCGGGGGAGACGTAGGGAGTTGCCTTACGAACGGCGCTGCTGTAGAAGGCACATGCCCCGACACTTCGTGCCGCCCCCTTCGAAGAGGGATCTTGGGCACGCTTTACGCGTATGTTGTGTTTGGGCTTGGTCATGAAGTCGGCCCCGCTCATTGATAGGCTAATTCTAGCACAGATTCTCGAATTTGTCTAGTGCTTATTGTGCTATTTTTTCGCGGGATGATGTCGGGGGGGGGATAAGAGTCATTTTTCACCATGGAGGGGACACGGAGGCGCACAGCGGGTTTGAGCTGCAGGCATGACGCCTGCGTTACGGGGCCGGAGGCAGGGCATCAGCCTTACTTTTGGGTGGATGGGCGCAGGCTACGCACCGGTTCAGCACCTCAGTCATGGCAGTCGTACCGTTGGGCGGCCATCGCTTATCGTTTGCGGGCAGCCCATTCGATCGACTGTACGATAATCTTGCGGAACTCGGGCGGCTTGCACGATTCGGCATCGTGCCCGAGGGCAAAATACACGCAGCGTGCGTTGTAGACCATGTGGGTAGCGAGCATGGGTTCTGCGACGGTCTGCCCGAATCGTTCTTCGTTGGCGGTCATAAGGATGTGCATATCGGGCCGCATGAGGAGGTTGTAGTAGAGCTCGTCGTTGGTGGTGAAGGATTTCACGCCTTCAAGGATCGGATGGGATTCCTCTTTGACGTCGACGCGAAACTGGTGGTACGCGCCGTGGGTGGATTTGCCGCTCACCCACATCGCACCCAAGTAGTCGATGGAATCGCGCCATTCCTGGACGTTGGCCACGGCGAAATGGGTCACGACAAGTCCGCCGCCCTCTTTCAAGAATTTGTCGATACTTTCTTTGACAAAATCGGGCGGATTTCCGTTTTCGACCTTTATTTGAACCACAAGCAGAACCTGGTAGTTCTTGAGGTTCTCGTATTTGAGGTCTTCGACCGTATCCGTGACCGTGAGGGCCACGGAGGGATAATGGTCTTTGATATCTTGAATGGCGTCGTTCAGGATGCCGTCCTCTTTGTGCGGGCCCGTGCCGATCATCAAGCATTTTATGGCTGCCTGCGGCGCAGCCTCGGCGGGGGGCGAGACAACCTGGAGAATCAAGAAGAGAAGAGCGACGAGTAGGACACTTGCGGCGGATTGGATTGTGCGAGCCATTGTTTGTCTCCTTCGTTAACTGATTAACCGCAGTATAACATATCCGGGAATTTTCCAGGTATGGTTCATTCAATTTGGAGGAAATCTCCGCAGTCGAGCGCGAGGGTGACTTGAGGACCGTCAGGCGTTTGCGTAATCCCCAGGGGGCCTTGGCGCAGGCTGGTGACGCTCCGGGTACAGGGAAGGCCGGTCAAGGTAAGCCTGATCTCAGCGATTGGAGCGTTTCGGAAATTGATCAGGGTTATGATTGTTCCTTGGTCACTTTCCTGTAATGTGGCCTCGACGAGGGGCTCAGACACGGTCACATGGCGCTGCACGTGGGCGTTTTCGGCGGGGCCGGTAATCAGCTTGCGTATCGGTTCGGGGAAGTTTTCGGGCATTCCTTTGCGGTCAATTTGACTTGGTTGCAGGTAGGCAAGACCCGGCAATGCGCCAATGAGCAGGATGCGTCCCTGTCCCAGCGGCCGCTCAATCGCTGCGGGAGCGCCATCGGCAAAGTGACCGGCCACGGTCGTGCCGGGCCCGGGTGTCAGGCGTTGCAGGGCGCAATAGACGGGCAACGTAGCCGATCCGTATGAGGCGTTGAAGGTAATGGTATCCAGTGGTTTGGCGACGGGAAGGTCTGCGGATGGACTGAGACTGCGAACGGGACGTTCAAGTTTGGCATCCTGCAGGCCGTATAGGTCGAGCATCGGTGACTGCACGGCGCGGTACTGGTCGAGTATCCCACCTCCGCCGACCGCTACCAAGGTTCCGCCGGACTCGACCCATTGCCGCAAATGCGGCACCGCTTCACTCTTCATCTCCTGGCCGACGAGATAGAGGACTTTGAAGCGTTTTGGGATACCTGTTGCGATATCCTCATCGGTCAGAAGATCGACCGGAAACTGGGCGTGGCGCAGGGCTAGCCAAAGGGCCTTGCGTTCGTGATTATCCACATTCTGCGCGGCGTAGTAGAGGTTTTCAGTGGGCGGGTCTTTTGTCAGCAGGTCCTCGGTATTCCACACGTCATTGGCAATCGACAGTACGATACCCGCTTCGGCGGGCCTCATGCGTGCATGATAGAGCAGTGCATCGATCTTGCCGACATCGCTCATTATCCGGTGAATAGCCTTGAATTTGTTCTCGCTTTCTACGAAGTCGACATAGTCGCACGTGCCAAGTATCTGGTTGTAGATCGCGAAATGATCAATAACCTTCGCTTGGTGGCCGAGCGCGTAGTAGTTCATCCGGAGGAGGTGGGTGTCGGTTTCTCCGGGGTCGGGTATCGTGTAGAAACAGTACGGTGCGTTGTTATAGTCGGCGGCCCGGCGCAAGGCATCCATCAAGAATCCGTAGGATTGCGGCGTGGCTTCGGGCGTCTGCCACCACCAATCTTCGGACCAAGGCATGGTCATACCCCCATCGCGAAACACGTCGATCCATTTGCGGACGTCCGGCCACACCGACAGGTGCGGGCTATAGTTGGAGCCGGTCTCGGTTCCTTCCGGGAAATATTTGCGAATGGCCGATGTGTCTGCGGCAAGCTCGCGGGTCCACAGCTTGTAACGGAAGGTAGCGGCCTCAAAAAGCAACTTCGGCTTTTCGGGCTGCAGCGGCCCGCCAAGATGCACGAGCTGCCATTGATCGCTTTCAGACAATCCAGAGGCCTTCGCCTCTTCCGCCGGACGCACAAAGTCCAACGCCTTGAACCCGTGTTCGCGCAGATAGGCGACAAATGCGGCGTCTTGTTCCTCGGGCTTCGCCTTGAGCTGGATATCAACCTCGTCGCCGAAATTCGCGAAGCGCACCCATTCCCACGTGCCTTTCTCTTTCATGGCGCGGGCAGCCTCTTCCGCATTGTCTCGCGAAACAAAAAGTCCGGGGATGGGCGTGAGGCCCATGGCGCGTATCGTCTCGATATCCCGGGCATCGCTGACAAACTGGGTGAGGTTGTATCCCAGACGCCGGACGATCTCCGTGTTCAGGGTCTGCAGCCGGGTCGGATTCTGGAAGGCAACTTGCCACTGGTGGCTGATAACGTGCATACGCGCAGAGACCGTAGGCGTGGGACCGCACGCGGTGATCCAATCGACCTGTTGTTGTGCGGCCTCTTCGGCGGTCCAGATCCGCTGCCCGTTATCCGGATGGATCGGCACTAGCAACGCAAGGGTCGGAAGGGGCGTGCCACCCAGCCACGTTGACGCACCGGTCACCGTCGGATGGGGATCATTTGCGTCGATTGTGCGCACGATGCGCTTGTCGGGGCCGGTGGCCAGATCAACGGTCAACCGAAGCTGCGGTCCTGAGGGTTCGCACATCGTCCCAAGTATCACCGGGCTCAGGTACTGATCTGCCGTGCCAAAGGTCGGACTCGAACTCATGTAGGGGCCGATATCGACCCAGTCCGATGACTGTCCCGGGGCGAGCCATGTGTCGCTTTTCGGCGCGTCTGATTTAAAACCACCTTGGGCGACATAAAACACATTCCCGTTCCAGGGATCACGGTTCGGATTGAAATACACGCGCAAGCATAATTTCGACAAAGCATCCGCAGGATTCGTGACTCGAAGGAACCACACGCCTGTCGGCAACCTGTCATAGGCTTCTGCGCTCTGGCCAGCGGATAGAAGTATAAGCACCAATAACATCAAACGAGAAAAAATAGTCATGGTCACCTCCAGTTGCAAATTCTAGGCTCTCTGGGTCGAGCTGAGCAAGCGGCATGTTCTCTGCGACGTTCTGGCCTATGAGTATACCCAAGTCAGCGGTGCGATTTGTGTGCACTTTTCTTAGGCTGCACATCTGACTTGATTCGAGTAGCAACGGTAACGCAGGCATCTTGCCTGCATCCTCCATCGCTAATCGCGAAACAGCACTTGAATGGAGCCGTTTCGTGCGCGGTTAACGGTATCACGGCGATCGGTCAGGTCGCATAGTGGGGCAAGGGTGATCTCCCCTGATTTGTAGCGGGCGTGTCCTTGGGGTTCCACTTGGGTGCCTTTCGGCAGTTTCTTTTCCTCTGCCGTATCCGCGCCCAACACCAGCGGCCCGTGCATGTACCGATGAAAGCCCGGTGTGCGCTCCGGACGCAACAGCGGCGCCTCGCCAGCGACCTGTTTGAACTGGACTTCTATTAAGTCTCCGGCTTTCATGACGCGCGCAATCTGCAGAAAGTCGTCCAGTATCGGGCAGTCGCTCTTTTGGCCATTTACGGTCACAGACACACTGTCGCGCTTGAACCAAGACGGCATGAACAGGGACAACATGCGGTCTTTGTTCGATTCACTGGCGAGCACCTTGAATCGAACGCCGTCCTCGTAGGGATATCCCGTGGTCTGTTCAAGGGTAAGCAAGCCGTCGGGCAGTCGAACGGTCACGGTGCTGCTGCCGGGTATGGTGACGGCCACCCCGTTGGGAAGGCGGAAATAACTGTACTGTATCGCCCTTGCCAACCCTTTTCCACCCCACACGGAGCAACACCATGGGGCGATCTCGCCCTGCTTGAGGAATATTGTGTTGTTGGGTCCGACACAGTTGTTCGTGCCGAAGTCGCCACCTTTCTGATTGGACAGCAGGGCATTAAATAGAATGAGTTGCGCATCCTGCAGGTACTCGGTCTTTCCAGTAAGACGCCACAGGCGCACCGCGTCTGTGAATGAATCCACAATTGCGCAGCCTTCGGTCCATTCGGGGCGGCCAAACCAGTTGTAGTTCTCGTAATTTTCCGTCATAGCCAACTGGCGATACCGGCCATACAGGCTTTCAGCGAAGTTGAGGTGTTCCACACTTGGTTCCGCCTCGCACCAGCGCAGAATTCCCCGGGTGGTGAACAGAACCGCATGGGTTTGCGCATGAATGCTCACCGGGTCAATCTTCCCGTAGAGCCGGATCAATTCGTCAATTTCCGCCTTGAGCTCGGGACTAGGAAAGAGTGCGTACCCCCGGGTGGCCGGGTCGATAATCCCAAAGGCCTGCGCCGTGTCACCGGTGCAGTGAACCCATTTTATCTTGTTGTCCGATTTTTCGGGAGAGTAATAGTATTGATACGCCTCGCGGATGGGCAAAATGATCTTCGTAAACACGTTCTGATCCAGCTTCAGCGCAAGCTCATCCTTCTTCCATTGGTAATACTCTGTCAGCCCATTGCTCCACATGACGTTGGAGAGACCGGTCTCATCCGCTCGATCGGCCGGCAAGACCCACCCCAGATAACCCTCGGCATTGACCATGCCGGGCAGTGCCGCCATAACATCCTTTAGAGTCTGTGGTTCGGGCGCGTGCAGTGCGCGGGATAGGAGCGTGGTGGACAGAATATAGCGTCCAATCGTGTCTCCCGGAAAAGCCTTGTCACTCGGCTCGGAGGAGTAGTTCAGGGTAAGGACGTGCTTGGGCGTGTACGCATTGTACATCTCCAGCGTGTAACACGCCCGCTTTCGCAACAGTCCATCGCCCGGTGTAATATCTTCGAAATCGATGAACTGTATGGATTCCATTCGACTCGTCAACGTATCCTCCGCTACCGCATCGGTCGCGAACACGCCACTGACCGGAATGGAACCAATAGCAACGAGCAAAATCGTCAGAAACAGAATCGAGTAATCCATGGAACCTCCAAGTTTTCGTCGCGAACGCGCCAAGCCAGCTCCAGATCCTATGATTATCCTTGCAGATTTTCCCTCAATATCGCAAGTACGTTGTCGACGGTTTGCCATTTTCCATGGGATACGAGATGAGCCGGTAGATCAACTGGCGGCCAGATAATGATTGCATGGGGCATCCATCCTACCGTAAGCTGTCCGCAGAAGTTGAGCGAGGTCATGCCCCGTACGGCTAATCGGCGGAAATGCACGCATAAGGATGGATACGATGAAATATCTTGTTGGTATAGTGGCACTATTAGGGGCAGCGACCGAAGGGGCATCGATTCCCTTGGAGCAACTCAACCCATGGTCGATAGTCGTGGTCGCCGATGCGATTCCGAGCGAACAATATGCCGCCGCAGAGTTTCAATCGCTGTTCCGCCAACTTACCGGGACAACCCTCCCCATTGAGCGGCCCGGCCAAAGTACCTCCCCCCATGTCTACGTCGGCCCGGGGGCGGTCAAAACCGCGACTAAAATCCCCTTCGATACCACGGGCATGGGCGAGGAAGCCCTGCGCATCCGGATAGCATCGCAAGGCATCGCCATAGCCGGTGGGGGGCCGCGTGGTACGTTGTATGGCGTCTACGAGTTTTTTGAGCGTTTCTGCGGGGTTCGATTCTTGACCTTCGACCATACCTACTTTCCCGCACCCGGTCAGCAGCAAGCCCTCCCTGAGACCGATTTCAGCTATGCTCCCTCGTTTACTTTTCGCTGGAGCTATTACAAGGAAAATTCGGACCAGCCGGATTTCGCAGTGCGCTTACGCATCAACACCATCAGCAAAGATGAAAAGCTGGGCGGGACTACACGGCAGAGTCTAATCGGCCACAGCTATGCCCGATGGATCACCCCGGAAAAGTATGGCACAACCCATCCGGAGTATTTCTCCTTCGTGGATGGGGCGCGAAAATGTGGAGGTTCCGCCGCCGACACCGAACCATGCGTGAGTAATCCCGACGTCATCCGCATCATCACGCAGTGCGTGCTGGATGAGATTGCCGCAAATCCCACCATGGAAAACATCGCCGTTAGCCAAAATGACAACGGGGCCTACTGTCGCTGCCCCGAGTGCGAGGCCATTAACCAGCGAGAAGGCACCCCCGGAGCCGCGAATCTCGCCTTGGTCAACGCCGTGGCTGAGGAGGTCGAAAAGAAATACCCCGGCGTCAAAGTCGGCACGCTGGCCTATTCATACACGCGCACCCCTCCGAAAACCTTCGGCCCACGAAAGAACGTTCAGATTCAGCTGTGCAGTGGCGAGTGCTGCGAACTGCACCCGGTCAATGACCCCGCCTGCCCTGTAAATCATCAGTTCTGCGCGGATCTGCAAGCCTGGAAGGCCGTCACCAACGACATTTGGGTATGGAACTACAACACCGACTTCAACTACTACGACTTGCCCTTTCCCAACCTCCGCGCGATTGGCCCCAATGTGAAGTTCTTTGAGGAGAACCACGCCAAAGGGGTCTTCATGCAGGCGAACGGCAACGGCAATTCCGGCGAGATGTGCGATCTGCGCAATTATGTCATGTCCCGTTGCCTTTGGGACCCGAGACTAGATAGT
>CAIZGN010000247.1 GCA_903932505.1 Candidatus Hydrogenedentota bacterium | reverse complement strand
CGGACGCGCTCAACTTCGGCACGCCCGGACCCGCCACCAACTCCAGCATGTATGTCGATTACTGGAAAAAGACCAATGTCGCGTCCTTCCAGAACATCGCCTACAAGAGTTTTGTGCAATCGCTCAACGCGGTGGTCTCGGGCGAAGTGCACGCCGCCATTTTCGGGCTGGGCCAATCGATGACCCAGGTGCGCGCCGGCAAGGTCAGGGCGCTCGCACTCATCGGCGAGGGACCCTCAAAGCTCGCCCCGGGCGTGCCGACCTTCCGCGAAGCCGGGGTTGACCTCACCATCCTCAACTGGGGCGGCCTGCTCGGGCCGGCCGGCTTGCCGCGCGATGTGGTGACGCGCTGGAACGCCGAGATGAAGAAGGTGCTGGCCGACACCCCCGTGCGCGAGAAGTTCGTCGAGGGACAGGGCTTCGAACAGGCACCTCCATCCGGCGGGTCGCCCGAGGAATTCGGCAGCTTCCTCCAGGCCGAGCACACCAAGCTCGCCCGTATCGTTCAGGTCACCGGATTACGTCTCGACTGATCAATCATTCGGTTGGCAGATCCGATGCCTGTCGCGGACATTCGCGTTTCCGTTTCCGTTTCCGTTTCCGTTTCCGGGCTTACACTAAGCTGGCCCGTGGCATCAATGCCCGCCGCGGAATTCATTCTAGGAGGCAAACCATGAAAACCGTAGATCAGATGCTGGAAGGAAAGAAGCAACAACTGCTTTACATTACGCCAGATGCGACGGTCTTCGACGCCCTGAAACTCATGGCGGAGCGGGACGTCGGCGCGCTCGTGGTGCTGGAGGGCGAGAAGCTCGCCGGAATTTTTTCCGAGCGCGACTATGCCCGCAAGATCATTCTGCTGGGCAAATCCTCGAAGGAAACGCTGGTGCGCGAGATCATGACCGACAAAGTACTTTGTGTGAGGCCGGAACAAACCGTTCAGGAGTGCATGGCGCTGATGACCGAAAAGCGCATCCGTCACCTGCCCGTTCTGGACAACAAGAAGGTGGTCGGCGTCATCTCGATCGGCGATGTGGTCAAGGAGACCATCTCCGAGCAGAAATTCATTATCGAGCAGTTGGAAACCTACATACACCAGTAGGCCGGAAATAGACGGTTCTGCAAGGGCCGCACAGACACGCGAAACCCCGCTGTCGCGGGGTTTGTCGTTTTGGGCGGCCACCGGCAACGGGTCCGATTGCGGCACAATCGCTGCTTCAATGGCATGCAATCCAAGGAGGAGCAGCAAACATGGCGAGCATCACTCTCAAATGCAAGAAGCCCGGCCACTACCGGGCGATTCTGGACAAGGATGTCGCGGTGATGACGCGCGACGGCACCTCTCTGTGTGCCAACGTATTCCGACCCGACGCGGCCGGCAGATTCCCGGTGGTGATGACTTTGGGTCCCTACGGCAAGGACGTGCACATGAAGGAATTCCAGCCGCCGCCCTGGGAAAACCTCTGCAAATTCTATCCGGCAATTACCGAGAATTCCTCCTGCGAGTATCTGGGCTTCGAGACACCCGACCCCGAAACCTGGGTTCCCGACGGATTCGTCATCGTCAAGGTGGATTCCCGGGG
>CAIZGN010000246.1 GCA_903932505.1 Candidatus Hydrogenedentota bacterium | reverse complement strand
CTTCATCCCCACCCGGTTCATGGTCATGGGATGAATATCCGGATCAAACCGTGCACCGGGCGCGGCGTTCGGCATCGGGGTCTCGGCCACAAAATCCTGCACGGTCTTCTGGGTTTTGTGGCGCATTCCATACAGGTAAGCATCCCCCAAAGTCAGCGCCACAAGGGCCAAGGGAGCCCATGCCTGCCAGCGTGGATATCGTGCCCCCCCCCACACCACTCCAGAGGCGACCGCAATAAGCCCCGTCCCCAACAGCAACGCGCCCGTTGGCATGCAGAAATGCAGAACCCACGAATAGGCCCCGCAATCGGGAAAGAACCGTACCCCAATGACCCAAACGGCAATCCCGAGTGACAAGCAGGGCCACACCAGCAGAAACCTACCCCACCGCTCTGCCATGCGAAAACCGTTGCGTACATCCTCCGTCCAAACCGCAAAACCAATCCCGGAGGCGAGGGCAAGCATGGCATGCAGGATGCACACATGACGCGCGTATACTCGAAACTTGTCGACCAACGGAAGGTGCGCGAAAACCGGCCCCAGTGGCCCGTACTTGCCCAATGCCGCCAGCGCACCAAACCCGGCCAGTAGCAGGCAACAAACGAAGCACCCTCTCCACACCGCGCGCATTCCACGCCACCGTAAAGCCCCGTAGGTCAGTAATGCGGGAACGGCGGCCGCCAGATAAGGCGCATCCCAAACTTCCGCGCCTTTGACGTACTCAAAGAGGCGGCGCTGGAACAGGTACGGGCTTATCAAACTCAAGAAGTTGTACGGATGCAACGACACCTTGTCTGGCTCAATGGAACCCGCCCGATAGGAGGCCGAAACCACATCCCAAGTGGGCAGCAATTGAACCGCGCTCAAGAACACCACGCACAGCTTGGCCGCACCTAGCCAACCCAGTAGCCACCACGAGCGGCGGCTCCAAGCAAGAAACAAGGCATACCCCAATTCCACCGCCCAGCAATAATAAGCCCCTTCCGGAAAGCCCAGCAGCAATTGAGAGACGCCAATCAGCACAGAGGCTGCCAAGAACCGACCCCGACTACCTTCCCTGGTAAACGCCCCATGCACCGCCCACAAACCCCAAGGCAAATGCGCCACCACCCCTACGAAAGCCGGGTGGATATAGTGGCTCATAGGAAACCCCATCCACGCCCCCAGCACACTGGCAAACAAGGCGGCGTGACGAGGCAGTGACCACGCCCGGCACAGGCAAAAGAACCCAAAGAACATCAGGGCATAGTTAGCGCTCAATTCAGTCATGAACGCCGTGCCCAAGGGAAGAAAACGATACAGAAGCCAATGCCAAGGGTGCAGCATCCCCACCTGCCCGTCCCCGTGCAGATAATAACCATTCAGGATGTAAGAATCCCAGAGAAAATCTATCCCGAGATGCAAGGCCTCATGGTAAAAGGCACGGTGCGGCAGATGATACGCAGCAAGGTCGTCCTCAACATAAACCCGCCCGAACAACAGCGGCGAAACAAAGACAAGCGCCAGAAGAACAGCCCCAAGAGCAACGCTCCACCGCAAGCTCCCGTTCTCCGGCGCAATCGACGCCGAAGAAAAATCCCTGTCGTTATTGCTGCTCAACGAACGCCCGCCTTGGGTGCCACCTCGCGTCCGCAGCGACTCGACTCATAGGCCGCCGCCGCCGCCGCCACCGCCTGGCGGCCATCCCACCCCGTCCCGCCGCTCCCTGCGCCCGATTGGATGTCATCCACAATACGCTGCAGGGTGATGGCATAGGTGGAAAGGCGAACCGGATCCAGAAAGCCCTGTCCCGCCCAGTCGATGGTCGGCTGGGTCGCCAGCACCTCCCAAGGTCCACCCCCACGCGAAACACGCAATTCCCCATACCAGTCGCAGTCAATAAGCCCCCCTTCACAAACCACTTGGGTTGCCCCTCCAGTCCGCGCGAAACCGGGCTTTACAACCTCAAACGAACAGAAAACGGTACAAACCATTCCGTTCGACAGGGTCAAGGTGATATCTGAGGTGCTGTCTACCCCATACTCTGGACGAAGCGACCGCACTTTGGCATAGACCCTATCTATCTCCTGTCCGGTCAGCCAGCGCACTTGATCGAGGTTATGGATACCGTGTCCCATGAGAATTCCAACATTCTCGGGCTGCAATTGCCAGGCGGGCGTTGTTTTCATCCCGTCAGGCACGATTTGCACGTTATGCATATGGAGCACCCCCCCCAGTACCCCGGAATCGAGCAGTCGCTTCGTTTCCAAATTGCAGATCCGGTTCCGCTGGGTAAACATAATTTCGCACCGCAAACGCCGGGCCGCACATTCCTCAAGAATGGCATCACAGGCATCCACAGTGGTCGCCATAGGCTTGTCGATAATAAGGTGCTTTCCAGCCCTTGCCGCCGCAAGACCCTCACGACCATGTCCGGCATGCGGGGTGGCAATACAGACCAAATCAACGTCAGGTCGCCCGAAAAGGGCCTCCACCGACCCCATCGCATCCACCCCGTATTCCTCGGCAAGTTTGGGAGCACGAGTCCCCCCAGCCACAGCCACCAACCGCGCTCCCTTCACCAGCGTGGTCACCGTCCGCGCGTAGGTCTGCCCCATAAACCCAGCACCAATAATCCCTACGCCAAGTATTTCTCGCATGACAAATCTCCTCGGTTGAATGCGTTTCCACAGCCAGTATACGAAGGACGAACGAAAAAGCCAAACAAAATGCGCTGGACCGGCGACTTTCATTCTCTATCACTTTGGCTTTTGCATAAAACGTAGATTATGGTATATTTATGGCGTAGGAGAGAAGCAACTCGAAAGGGG
>CAIZGN010000245.1 GCA_903932505.1 Candidatus Hydrogenedentota bacterium | reverse complement strand
GTGGAATGCTGCGGGGTGGCTCCGGGGCGGATTGACGTGGCCTATGGGGCGGTGGATGAGGCTTTTTGCGCGGTGGCGAAGGATGAGGCGAAAGCGCGGATCGCGCGTGACTACGGGATTGAGGGGCCTTTTCTTCTTTTTGTGGGAACCATCGAGCCTCGGAAAAATGTGGAGGGGATCGTGCGGGCTTTTGCGCGGATTGCGGGGGAGATCCCGCATACTTTGGTGCTGGCGGGTGGGCGGGGATGGAAGTCTGAGCCGCTGGATGAACTGATTGAAGGGCTGGGTATTGGGGGGCGCATTCGTCGCACGGGTTATGTGCGTGACCGTGCGGATCTCCCCGCTTTTTACAGCGCGGCCGAGGCTTTTGTTTTTCCGAGCTTTTATGAGGGATTCGGGTTGCCCGTGCTGGAAGCGATGGCGTGTGGTTGCCCGGTGATCACTGCGAACACATCGTCCCTGCCGGAAGTGGCGGGAGAAGCGGCGCTTTATGTGGAGCCCGGGGATACGGAGGGTTTGGCGGAGCGTATATTGCAGTTGCTGGGTGACGAGGCTTTGCGTGAGTCCTTGGCTGAAAAGGGACGGTTGCAAGCGCGAAAGTTTTCTTGGGAGGCTGCCGCGCGGGTGACGCTGGACACCTATCGGAAGTTGTCGCCATGAGGGTGCTGATGGATGCCCTGCAGGCGGGGAATCGAAGCGGCACGGGCCGCTATACCGTTGAATTGGCCCGTGCGTTGGCGCGGATGGATAGCGGGCATTCGCTTAGGCTGGCTTGGCCGGAAACCCTTCCTTTTTCGGAGGAAGGGTTGTCGCTGTTGCGGCTTCCGGACACGGCATTGCGGCGCACCCTGGCGGATCAGTGGATGCTCCCCCGCTATTGTTGCCGGGAGGGCTTCGAGATTATTCATTATCCCGCCAATATCGGGGCGCTGCGTCCCGGCGGGGTGAAGAGTATTGTGACGGTGCATGACTGCAGCTTTTGCCGACACCCGGAGTGGTTTCGCGCGGGGCGTTCTCTCTACTACCGTTTTGCCATGCGGCAATCGGCGCGGGCGGCGACGCGGGTGATCGCTGATTCGAATGCGACCGCGCGGGATCTGATGGTGTATGCGGGCTTGGGTGAGGAAAAGATTGACGTCATACCGCTGGGGGTTGACTCGTGTTTTGGACCTGCCAGCGCGGAGGCGTGTGCGGCTTTTCGAACGCGGATGGGGCTGCCAGAGCGGTTCTTTCTTTATGTGGGGACGATTGAACCTCGCAAGAATCTGGAGCGGTTGATTGCGGCGTGGTCGCGTCATTCGGGGCAGCCGGGCTTTCCAGATTTGGTGATTGCGGGAAGGGACGGTTGGAAAACCGGGCCGGTTTATGAAGCAGCGGCGGCTTCTGCGGGTGCCTCGCGAATTCATTTCCCCGGTTTTGCGGCGCAGGAGGATTTGCCGACCTTGTTGAGCGCGGCGGAAGTTTTTGTGTGGCCGAGCCTTTTTGAGGGATTCGGTCTGCCGCCCTTGGAGGCGATGGCCTGCGGGACACCGGTAATCACCTCGAACAGTTCGAGCATTCCGGAGGTAACGGGCGAGGCTGCAGTGCTGGTTGATCCGTATGACGTGGGCGCGTTGTCGGATTCGCTGGACAAGGTGGCTTCGGACAGTGCGCTTCGTGCAGAGCTGCGTGCGAAGGGGTTGGTGCGTGCGGCGGGGTTTACTTGGGCGCGGACGGCGGAGCTGACGCTGGCGAGTTATGAACGCGCGGGGGGGGGCGTGTCTTAGAGTCCTTCCTCGATTTGGCGGTGTTCCAAGGCCAGGATGCGGTCTCGATACTCGGCGGCTTGCTCGAAATCCATTTTGTTGGCGGCTTCGCGCATTTTTTTGCGCAGCCTGGTGATGGTCTTGGCGATATCCCGGGTGGACACGTACAGTTCCGGATCTTCTGCGGCGATGGGCACGGTAACGTAGTCCCGCTCGCATAGGGTGGCGAGGAGGTCGGGGATTTGCTTGCTGATGGAGCGGGGGGTGATTTTGTTTTTCTTGTTGTAGGCGGTCTGTTTTTTGCGTCGTCGGGACATTTCGGAGAGGGCGCGTTGCATGGAGCCGGTCATGGATGCGGCATACATGATGACTCTTCCGTGGACATTGCGGGCGGCTCGACCGCAGGTCTGAATGAGACTGGTCTGGGAGCGCAGATAGCCTTCCTTGTCGGCGTCGAGAATGGCGACGAGTGAAACTTCGGGGATATCGAGTCCTTCTCGGAGGAGGTTGATGCCGACGAGGACATCGTACTGGCCTTGGCGAAGACCCCGAACCAACTCGATGCGTTCCAGGGTTTCGACGTCGGCATGCATGTAGCGGACACGAATGCCGAGGTCGCGATAGTAGTCGGTGAGGTCTTCGGCCATGCGCTTGGTGAGGGTGGTGATGAGTACCCGCTCGCCGCGCTTGGCGCGTTCGCGCACTTCATCCAGCAGATCGTCGATCTGGTTTTCGACGGGTCGCACTTCGACTTCGGGATCCACCAGGCCGGTGGGACGAACTACCTGCTCGGCGATCACGCCCTCGCTCTTCTTGAGTTCATAGTCGGCGGGGGTGGCGCTGACATAGATTGTTTGCCCGGCGCGTTCTGAAAACTCTTCAAAGTTGAGGGGCCGGTTGTCCCGTGCGCAGGGCAGTCGGAATCCGTATTCGACCAGTTTGTCCTTTCGCGATGCGTCGCCTTTGGACATGCCACCGATTTGGGGGACGGACATGTGGCTTTCATCGAGGACGAGGAGATAGTCATCGGGGAAATAGCTCAGCAGGGTATAGGGCGGCTCGCCGGGCATGCGGCCTTCGAGGTGGCGTGAGTAGTTTTCAATGCCGTTGCAGTAGCCCAGTTCGCGCATCATTTCGAGGTCGTAGCGGGTTCGCTGTTCCAGCCGCTGGGCGTAGAGGAGCTGATTCTCGGCTTCGAGCTTCTTGAGGCGTTCCCCGAGTTCGTGTTCGATGCCTTCCATCGCGCGTTTGAGGTTGTCTGATGTGGTGGCGTAGTGGCTGCCGGGATAGATGGCGGTGCGGCGCATCTTTCGCAGCACAATCCCGCGCAGGGGGTCGATTTCGGAGACGGTTTCGATCTCATCGCCGAAATACTCGATGCGAATGGCGCGCTCGGCTTCGTAGGCGGGGAATACGTCCACGATATCGCCCCGCACCCGGAAGGTGCCACGATGGAAGTCGATATCGTTGCGGGCGTATTGCATGGCCACGAGCCCCTCGATGAGTCGGTCGCGGGCATATTCGACCCCGGCTTCGAGTTCGATGCGCATTTCGCTGTAGGTTTCGGGCGAGCCGATGCCGTAGATGCAGGAGACACTGGCGACGATGATGCAATCGCGGCGGGTGATAAGCGCACGCGTGGCGGAGTGGCGCATCTTGTCGATTTCATCGTTGACCGCCGAGTCTTTTTCGATGTAGGTGTCGGTGCTGGGGACGTAGGCCTCGGGTTGATAGTAATCGTAGTAGCTTACGAAATACTCGACGGCGTTGTTCGGGAAAAGGGCCTTGAATTCGCCGTACAGCTGCGCGGCGAGGATTTTGTTGTGCGCCATGACGAGGGTCGGGCGCTGCACCTGGGCAATGACATTGGCGATGGTGAAGGTTTTTCCGGAGCCGGTGACCCCGAGGAGTACCTGATGGTTCAATCCCTCACGCAAGCCCTGGGTGAGCTGGGCAATCGCTGCGGGTTGGTCGCCCGCAGGCTCAAATTCGGTGATGAGTTCGAATCGCTCCATAATCCATCCCGTGCGCGCGGATCAGCCCGCCCCGACGCCCGAGCTTCGCTCCTGGATGTTGATGGGGGAGACCCGAGATACCCCGGGCACGCCTTTGAGCGCCTGCTCAACGCGTCGGATGGTTTTCTCGTCCCGCGCCTGAAAGGCGAACTCGAATTGGCCCATGCCATCTTTGACCGGCATGAGACTGGCGCGGAGGATGTCGATGTTCAGGGGGCGCACGGCGTTGGTAATGTCCGCCAGCACGTTGGGGCGGTTGCGCAGCACCACCCGCATCGTGCTTTCCATGAGCATGTCGCCTTCCCAAGTGGATTCGACGATTCGATTCGGATCCTTTGCGCTGCGCGCGAAACTGCTGCAGTCGACCCGGTGGATGGTGATGCCCAGGGCCTTGGTGACATAGCCGACGACTTCATTGCCCGGCATGGGATTGCAGCAGCGGCCGAATTGAACAATCACGCCCTTTTTGCCCTGGATGCGGATGAGTGTCTGCCGGGTGCCGATGTCGACCTGCCGGACGGGCGCGGGCTCGATTTTTTTGCGTGGCAGAACAGGTTCGTTGCGCTTTTTCGCCTCGGGATCCTCGATGGGATCCATCTCGCCCATTTCACGAAGCCGCTGGCGAATGCGGGTGCGGGCCCGGCCGGTCACCACGATATCCAGCCAGTCGCGGTGTGGCACTTGGTTCTTCGAGGTGAGGATCTCGACCACATCACCCAGTTGCAGGTTGTAGCGCAGGGGCACAATGCGCCCATGCACCCGGGCGCCGATACATCGGCTCCCGATGTCGGAATGCACGAGATAGGCGAAGTCCAGCGGCGTGGCACCCGCAGGCAATTCCTTGACCTCGCCCTTGGGCGTAAACACATAGATAAGCGACTCGCGGAAATCTCGGCGCATGCTATCCATGAGCTCATCGGGCGCGGAGGCGTCCTTGAGCCACTCGTACATCTGCCGCAACCACGTCAGTTGTGATTCGAGCCGGTTGTCGCTGCTTTTTTCCTTGTAGGTCCAGTGCGCGGCAATGCCCTCGCGCGCGATGCGATCCATTTCCTCGGAGCGGATCTGGATTTCCATGGGCTGGCCGTTCTCGCGCATCACAACGGTGTGAATGGCCTGGTATCCGTTCACCTTGGGAACCGCGATGTAGTCCTTGAGGCGGCCTGGAACCGGCGGCCACATGTCATGCACGACCCCGAGTGCGCTGTAACAGCCTGATTTGTCGGGCGTGACGATGCGCACGCCGAGAATGTCGAGTACGGCGGCGAAGTCCTTGCCCTGCTCCAGCATTTTTCGATAGATGCTGTAGAGATGTTTGGGACGGCCCACCACCCGGGCTTCTACCTGACCTTCGGTGAGGCGTTTTTCGAGGAAACGCATCGTTTCTGCAATATACGCTTCGCGCTCGCGTCGTTTCACGGAGACTTGTTGTGAAATATCCTTGTATTCCTCGGGCAGGATCACGTGAAAGGCGTGATCCTCCAATTCCCATTTCCACTGTGAAATGCCGAGACGATGGGCGAGGGGTGCGTAGATGTCGAGGGTTTCTTGGGCGATACGCACCTGTTTCTCGCGGGGGAGAAACTCAATGGTGCGGATATTGTGCAGGCGGTCGGCGAGTTTGATGAGGATGACCCGCACGTCCTTGGAGGTTGCGACCAGCATCTTGCGGATATTCTGCGCTTGCTTGATTTCGGCGGCAGCGGAGGTCTCTGGGAAGCTCAATCCGCCGATCTTGGTGACCCCTTCCACGAGGCCCACCATTTCCTCGCCGAATTCCTTGCGCAGTTGGGCGTGAGAGAAGGGGGTGTCCTCGAGGGTATCGTGGAGCAATGCGGCGGCGCATACAATGGGGTCGAGACCCAGCTGGGCAAGGATGTGTGCCACGGTGATGCTGTGGATGACATACGGTTCGCCCGACAGGCGTTTCTGGTCTTTGTGGCACTCATTGGCGACCCGATAGGCGCGACGCACCACCTCCACGTCTTCTTCTGAGAAGTTATGGCGCAGGGTCTTCAGTAATCTGGCAAAATGAGTTCGCATGGTTTCAACTTGGTGGCCCACAGGCGGCATGGGTCATTGTAGCACCTTTGCGGGGCTGAAACACATGGCGTGACGCGTTAGCGGCCAAGATTGACGTGCAGGATGGCCTTCCAGCGTTCCAGTGAGAATAGCGGGCCGCGTGTGATGCAATCGATGGTCGCGCATTGCCGGGCTAGGTCTGGGTCGCGAATCTGCATCGTGCCGGAGGTGCGTGTTTCCAGGTAGCCGTCGGGCAGGGCGCGCTCGAAATGACCGATGCGCCAGTCCGTGCGGGGAATCGCCGGAAGGCGGGCCAGGAAGGGGTCGCATAAGGCTAGGCGGTCGATGATGTAGACGTCGGGGCCGCTGAAGAATCCGTGGAAGCCTACACTGAAGGCGGCTTCTGTGATGTGGTCGTTGTTAGGGGGTTGGGGAGAGCAGACAGGAATGTCTGCTCCACGTTGGGTGTCGTTGGGAGTGGGGTAGACAGGGATGTTTGATTCAGTTTTGGGGCGACTGTGGGCTATGTTGGCTTTTGTGGGGTCGGGGGTGTTGGGATGTTCCCACCAGTGTTCGAGCGAGCTGTAGTGGCGGTGATGGGCGCGCTCGTCCATGATTTGGTGGCAAATGCCGGAGGTGTCTGATGGGCCGGTAAAATCCACGCCTAGGTTTGTCCAGAGGGAGGAACCTGTGAAGCCCGTGACAAGCAGTGCGCCGCACCATGCCGCCAGACATCGGGGGCGTGCAAGGAGCGGGGACTGAATGAGAAACAGCAGGCACAGGAACAAGGGGGCGGAGAAGAAGCGTCCGCCCATGAAATCGCCACCGATTCGGACTACATATAGGAGGTAAAGGACGACCCCGATTGCCAAAGGAAGGAGGGTCTGTTTTTTTTGCGTGCATGCGATGCTCAGTCCGAAGAGGATGGTGATCGCGGTCAACGGGTCGCGCTGCAGGGTGTAGAGGACGTACCAACACCCTTGTGTCCAAAGGGCTGCCGGTGGGATGCCTGCGCCAAGCTTCGCATATGCGGTGTTCGGGAAGAGGAATCCGTAATACACGAGGGAGAACAGCAGCCAGCCCGCGAAGGGGAGGGAGCCGACCCCGGCCAGCAGGCAGGCACGACGGGTTCGCACCCGGAGCAGGGCATAAACCAGTGCCGGGAAAAGGAGGAGCAGGGTATCCATTCGGTTTGAGGCGGCGAGAAAGGTGAGGAGGGACAAGCGCAGCACCGTGCGGTCGCTCCAGGGTTCGCGCAGATAGACGAACACAAAAAGAGCCAGCAGTAAGTGGGTGAGCGGGTTTTCGAGGCCGCTGGTGGAAAAGTCAGTGAAAGATGGGCAAAGGGTCAAAGTTGCGACACCCGCAATGCCCAGCCATCGGTTGCTCGCAATCCCTGCCCCGGCCAAAACCGCCGCAACGCAGGACAGTGTCACACTCATGCCAATCAGCGTGAGGAAATGTTCGCGGGTGATGGCGTGGCATCCGGCGAGCAACAGCATCCAAAGCGGATGGGTGTAGGACTGGACGCGCTCGTCCACATTCCAGCGAAGTCCGTAGCCGTGGAGGAAATTGTCCACAGTGCGCATTGTGATGTAACTGTCATCGCTGCACCACGCGGTTCGCACGACGACCCAGGCATAGGCAATGATGGTGACAAGCAGAAGCAGGCCCGTCCAACGATGGAACGGTGCCGCGAAGCGGCCAGGCGTCATGGATTCCTGAGAATCATCGGTCATCACGGCGTACTCGGTCATCCTGTGGTGAGG
>CAIZGN010000244.1 GCA_903932505.1 Candidatus Hydrogenedentota bacterium | reverse complement strand
GCATCTCATGGCTCTGGGTCGGGTATGCCTGCAGGACGAAGGCACGGCTGGCACACAGCTTCAGATGGGCGGCCATGATTTTGCGCCAGACGCCACCGATCACCAGATGCTCTTCGCTCCAGTCGACCTGGAAGGCCTCGCCCAGTTCAAACTTCAGCGGAACAAAGGCTTTGACGAGCGCCTCTCCGCCGTTCTCGCGCCAGCGCCGGACGAACTCGGTAACGCGGCAGTAGTCACCAGGAAACCCCGCCGCCTTCAGTTCTGCATAAAGCTTCAGCGCGCTGCGCCGATCCCGCTTGGGCCTGCGCGCGTCCGTCTCCAGCGCCTTGGTGAGCAGTTCTGTAAACGGCGAAATCTTGGTTGGCCCAATGCGCCGCCGGTACTTCGGCTCAATGCCTTCGGCCGCCTTGAGCCATGTCTTCACGGTGTTCCGAGCGAACCCCGTCTTGCGCGCAATCTCGGACAGCGTCAAGCCGTCCCGGAAATACAACCGCCTCAATCTTCCCAATTTCTCCATGGTGATCATCCCCTTTGTTCCTGCCTATAAATTAGGCAGGATAGGCTGAACACCCTGGTCAATTTTGAACGCGCAGTACCTCGTTCAAATGGTCAATTTACGTCGCGCGCCAACAAGTTGTTTCATTCGCCCGACAAATGGTGTGAGTTCCAGTTCACATATTGGTGCGACATCGCTGAATACCCAGATGTTGCAGGCCAAGGTCACACCCTTGGTTGCGGCAACAATCTGACAGGAGCAGCAACAGTGAAAAGCATAACTATGTATTGCGGTATCACTCTGGCGTTCGTTGCATTTTCCGCTCAAGGGGCAACAAGCGCTGATAAGGGTTCAGCAATCGCACAAAAGGCCGGCTGCACCAAGTGCCATGCGATTGATCGCGCAAAGGTCGGTCCGACATGGCAAGACCTGCATATAAAATACCGCGATGATGCGGGTGCGCAGAAACGAGTTAGTGCGAAGCTGAAGGACGCTGGTTCCGAACATCCGGAAATCCCGGTACGTTCCAAGGACATCGACGTGCTGATTCCATGGATCGTTGCTGGACCGGAGAAGTCCCCTGAAGCCTACAAGAAAGGCTTCAGCAAGGCGGACAAAGCAGGCTGCACCAAATGCCATAGCATGGACAACAAGAAAGTTGGGCCGGCCTGGAAGGACATTGCCGCCAAATATAAGACAGACAAGGGTGCGGAGATACGGCTCGGCGAGAAACTGAAGAATGCTGGCGACGATCACCCTGAGATAGTAGTCAACGGTGGGGACCGGAAAATTCTCATACCTTGGGTGCTTTCCCTCTGAGGCTCATCGAATACCTGCTGATCCGAGCCAGGATATTATTGCCACACCCAGTTGAGTAACTGCGCGAGGCGCGCTCCCGATTTGACAAGCTGCCCACCTTGCAACTGGCGCTCACGTCTCGCGCGCGTGGGGCGGGTTAGAACATGTTTCTGGCACGGCCTCATGCGGAATATGGCGCCGATCGGCCATGCATGCGCTTCTTCGGGCGAAAGCTGGACGCGTGTAAGAATCGTCCTACACTGCGTCGCCGCGGATTCCTACGCAAGATTGCGCCATTTCTGATAAGGGCCTCCACGCACCGGGCCGATAATTCCGATGAAGCTTCGTATCGGCCATTGTTGAATGAAGCCGGGCAGGCAGCCGCCTGCGACTCACAGCCAGTGACCGCGTTGACGCGCTCCGCGCGCGCAGCGCGAGCAGGCCAAGAGTGCAGAGCAAGGTTACCCGCAGGGTCTAAAAGGGGACGAAATCCTGCTTGAAGCGCGGATCATGGCAGTGGCGGACGTGGTCGAGGCCATGACCTCCCATCGGCCGTACCGTGCCGCGTTGGCAATTGACCATGCGTTGGCCGAGATCGAGCAAGGACGCGGAACCCTCTATGACCCCGTTGTCGTCGATGCCTGCCTGAAGTTGTTCCGGGAGAAAGCCTACGCCATTCCGGCGTAGTCTGAGGTAATGGTCGGAGTGCGCGAGTGTTTGCTGCCGATTGCGGATTCAACCGATCGACGCGCTTGGCAGTGAACGTCGCTTCCGGGTCGATTGTGAAGGTTCAGGTTTTTGAGATGCTGACGCTGGCTGGAATTTCGGTAGACCGAGGGCACGATGGGGTACAACCGGCCAGGAAGAGCCGCTCAAGCACTCATGAATTCGTGTCCACGGACGAAAGGCCTTGGCGCTTGACCGGAAACGCCTCGAGGTCGGCTGCAGTCCATCGCAGCAATTGAACGATCTTCCTGCTGCTAATTGAGGGAATGCGCGCTGCCGGCTGAGGTTAGTGTGAAATGTTTCGACGGTGAACTTCTTGTCTTAAACTCTTGCTCTCATAACCCAAGGATCTCTCGCTATGAAGCGTGTCAACCGGGCCATTGCACTGGGCCGTCGTGTTCTTCTCTTGGGTTTCGGCATTGCTTTCGCAGCCGGCGCGCTAGCGGCCGAGCCGGATCGGCTCGCGCGTATCCAGTCGGCCAAG
>CAIZGN010000243.1 GCA_903932505.1 Candidatus Hydrogenedentota bacterium | reverse complement strand
TTCTTCGGGTGGTGCGGTTTTCACTCCGGGGATTCTCTTGCGCTTCGCGCTATCTCTTCAGGATATGCGGTTTTCACTCCGGGGTTCTTGTCCGCTTGGCGGTGTCTTCTCCGGGGGTGCTGTTTTCGCTCCGTTTTTTCTCAGGCTCCCACTTTGAGCAGGGAGGGATCGTAGTTTTCGGGGGCCTTGAAGCCCAGCAGGTTCATGACCGAGGCGGCTACGTTGCTGAGGCCCGGGGCTTCCACGCCGGTTAAGGTGAAACGGTTCGCGCTTGAGTAATCCTTCACGATGAAGGGGACGGGGTTGAGCGTGTGGGCCACATGTGTTTCGCGTTTGCCTTTTTTCTCTGTGAACAGCAGGTCCGCGTTGCCGTGGTCGGCGGTCACCAACAGCATGCCGCCTTGTGCGGCGATGACCGGAAGCAGGCGCGCGAGCATGAGGTCCACCGAACTCACCGCGATACGCACCGCATCGGGCACACCGGTGTGGCCGACCATGTCGCCGTTGGGGTAGTTGAGCCGGATGAATTTGTATTTTCCGCTCTTGATGGCAGCAATCACCGCGTCGGTGACCTCGGCGGCCTTCATCCAGGGGCGCTGCTCGAAGGGGATCACGTCCGAGCGGACTTCTTCGAAAAGTTCCAGTTTTTGGTCGATATAGCCGGATTTGTTGCCGTTCCAGAAGTAGGTGACATGCCCAAACTTCTGGGTTTCCGACACGGCGTACGAGGTGAGGCCCGCACCGCAAAGGTATTCGCTGAGGGTGCCCTCAATCTGCGGCGGTTCCACCAAGAAGTTTTTCGGGATGAATTTGTCGCCATCGTATTGCATCATTCCGGCGAAGAACACTGCGGGCACGCGCTTACGGTCGAAATGTTCGAACTCGATTTCTTCGAAGGCGTTCGAAATCTCGATGGAGCGGTCGCCCCGGAAATTGAACAAGATCACGGCGTCACCGTCCTGGATGGTGCCTATGGGTTTGCCCGATTCCGTGATCACGAATTCACCGAGGAACTGGTCGTTGACTTTGGGATCTTCGTCGTAATAGGTTTGGACGGCTTCGGCTGCGCTTGCGAAGGTGCGACCTTCGCCGAGCACGTGGGTGTTCCATCCGCGCTCCACCATGCCCCAATCGGCACCGTAGCGATCCATGGTCACGACCATGCGTCCACCGCCGGAGGCAATCCGGTAGTCCCGTCCGCCCTCGCTACACGCCTTGAGCTTCGCTTCCAAGGTTTCGATAAAGCCGAGGGCGGAGCGTTCGCCCACATCGCGTCCGTCGGTGAGGATGTGCATGCGCACCTTGGGGAATCCATCCACGGCACATTGGTCGAGCAGGTCGAGCACCTGCTGGATGTTGCTGTGCACGTTGCCATCGGAGAGCAGACCCATGAAATGCACGGTGCCTCCGGCCTGGGCATGATCGCGGATGGACTGCCAGGCTGCGCCTTCGAATATGCGTTTGGAGGCGATAGCCTCGTTCACCAGAAGTGCGCCCTGGGCAAAGACCCGGCCCGCACCGAGCGCGTTGTGCCCGACCTCCGAGTTGCCCATGTCCTCATCCGAGGGCTGGCCCACGGCCTTGCCGTGTGCCTTGAGTTCGGCAAAGAGGGGTTCCTGATAAAGGGCGTCCAACACGGGCGTGTGGGCAAGATAGACCCCGTCCGATTCGTCCCGCTTTCCGATGCCGACGCCGTCCATGACGACCAGAACCAGCGGGCCGGGAAAGGGGTTGTATCCATCGAGACGAGTAAGGTTGTAGCGGTTCATGCGGGGGCTCCTGAGGTAAAGGGTTATTGCAGAAGCGTCAGTGTATCGCAGAAAAAAGGATGGCTTCAAGCCGCATGCGGGTTGAAAAGCAAAGGGCGTCACGCGGTTGAGACGCGCGACGCCCTTCTGGCCACTCCCCTGAGCACTTCTCGCGCTCAGTTCCCTTCGGTTCCCTCCACCAACGCACCTGCGGGGTCTTCGTGTACAAAAACGGCCGCAGGCTCGGCCAGTCGTTGCAATGTGGCGGGGTCGTATGGAACCGGTACGGAAGCGGCCTTGGCCTCCCAGACCTTAAGCCAGAAGGCTTTGCGGTCGGTCTGGTCGGCAGGACGCTCTCCTCCCCAGATGAGGCTCAATGCTTTTTCGGAGGCCAGTACGAGGGGTTCCCCGGAGGCATCCAATCGGGCGACCATCAGGGGGGTAGCCGCCTGAAGGCCAAGCTGCCCGGCGGCGGTGGTCGCCGCGCACAGCACATCGTAATCGTAGTCCACCAATCCCCGGGCGACCAGTTCCGTCGCCGCCGCGTCCTTGGCTTCGCCCAAGTATTTCAAGGCCGTGGCGCGACTTCGGGGGCTCTTGTCCGTGCAGTGCGCACGCAATATCGAGGGCATGTGCGCGGGGTCCAGACGGAACATGACTTCCAGCACCGGTGGCACCAGCGGTGAGGTGTATTCAGGCAGAAAGCGCTCGAGGTAGCGAAATAGCGGGACAGTTTTTCCCAATTCGACCAGCTGATCCTTCGCCGGGCCGGATTCATTCTCATCGGTGGACTGAGCCTTGACGAGCAGCGCCTGGATTTCGGTGTGCTGCTTCATGGTGGCACCGGTCTCTGACTGGAGCTTCTGCTCATAGGCCGCCACCTCGCGCTGCACCTCCTCCATGTTGAGTTCGCCGGTGCGCTCATTGGGCTCGACCTTGAGGATCTCCTCGGTTCGGTATACCACGGTGTTGCCACCGGCGTTCACCGTGATGGATTCGTCGTTCTGGCTGACGATTTTTCCGTCCACCTGGATGCCCGACTTCAATTGCACGGTGTCGCCCCACGCAGTGGCCGCGCCAAGCGCCAACAGCAGCAATCCGATACAGGTCAATGACTTCATGGAGAAAAGCTCCTTGGTTACTGGTTTTCGATTAGGAATTCGTCCAGCGGAAGATCGAGCGTGTGAAGACCACCTGCGAGGTGTCTTCCAAGCGCATCAAGTCCTGGACCCGGGGGTCATACTGCAGCGTGAGGCCCTTGTCCGTGGCCCCACCGTTGGATTGCACCAGCACACCCAGATCCGGCGACACGATCCCTCCGCGCACATCCATTCGGCCCTCGGTATAGGAACCGTGCTGGGTAAAGCCGCGAGCAATGGTGAAAATGGCGTTGTTGCTGTAGATCAGCCCGTCAAAACGAACCGGGCTGTTCCGGGTGGTGCGGGACATTTCGTCGGCATACCAAATCTGACGCAGCACATCTTCGCTCAGCCAGTTACCCTTGGGATTCAAGTAGAGCTTGGCCGCTTTGGTCAGAATGGTCGCGGGGAGGCCCTTGGCCGCCGCATAGGTAGCGAGGGTTTTCACGCCGGCATCGGTGTAGGCGAAGGCGAACTCAGCGGTCGAGTCGAAGGTGTAGAGATTGTTGGGCTGACTTTCCCGCAGACCGTAGAAGCGCGGGATGTAGGTCGGATCCGCCACCGCCTTGCTCATCTCAGCCTTGTTGAAGAGCATGAGTTCGCTCGTTGTGAAACTGAAGCGCTGTCCCTGGCGGGCCACGGTGGCACCAGCCGCATTCACCATGGTCGGCGAGTTCATGCCGGGGTCAGTCGCCCCGGGGTCTAGGTAACCATAGTTGACCGTGTAGGTCTTGCCGCTCTTGGTCACGGAGGCGGCCACATTGGGGGTTCGCATCTCCATTTTCTTGGTCAGACCGGTCACCTGCTTGTCGTAGATGGTCAGGTAGTCGCCCACCAGCACGTTGCCACCGCTCACAAGCGCCATCAAATTCTTGGTACCGTCGCTGGCCTTGCCAAAGGTGCCCGCCGCATCGGCGTAGGTCACGTCGCCGACCACATAGGTGTTCCCGCGCGCCGTGAGGCGGCCCGTGCCCTTCACAACGCCCTTCAGCACCAAATCGCCGTTGATGTTGACGTCGCCATTGATGACGATGGGATTGGCGGCGGTGCCCGTCAGAATAACGTTACCGTTGTAGGTGCCCGTCGTGCCCAGTTCTCCTTGGGCGGCGTTC
Organism: Candidatus Hydrogenedentota bacterium; assembly: GCA_903932505.1. Taxonomy (GTDB): domain Bacteria; phylum Hydrogenedentota; class Hydrogenedentia; order Hydrogenedentales; family CAIZGN01; genus CAIZGN01. Next base: position 14,393 of record CAIZGN010000243.1, on the reverse strand, counting down.
GAAGTTGCGGGAAGGGCGTTTGCCCCGTAGGTTTGCCCCGCAGGCACTCCGTAGACCACGCCGCCAGTCAGCGTTCCAGTGGTCGCTCCGGCTACTGCGCTAAACTCGGCATCGTCCACCACCCGATCCCCATCCGCATCCGGGAACGGCGAGGGGAAACCGGTGGGAAGGTCGCCGTCCGTCATCGCGGTCAGATCCTTGGGATAGTTCTGGTAGAGACTCGCATACGGATTCAGCATGTTGTTGACGTCTTTGGTCGCATTGACCAAGTTGGAGGCCGACATCGCACCCGAGGTCGGGTTCTGGGTGATCTTCCCGGTCGTGTTGTTGAATCCATAGCCCTTGAAGGTTGAGGACGAGAACTGAGCAGGAGTCATCAACGCACCGGTGTCATTCAGCACATTGCCACGGGTGTACATGGTGCCCGCGACGTGGCTGAGTGCGTCCGCCGGTCGCATCATGAGGCTTTCCAGGGTGGCCATCTTCACGCGGTCAAAGGTATTGTAGAGTGCCGCGTTGGTGTTGGTATCCATAGTCAGCGAGGTGATTTCCGCGTGGCACAGGATGCAATTCACGTTATTGGCCAGAATCGCGTAGTCAAAACCCCGAAAGAGTTTTCCGGAGACACGGATGGTTTGCTCGATGGTCTGCGCCAGGCCCGCAGCACTGCCCGTGGAGCGCAGGGTGATGGTGGTACCAGTGGCGTCGTTGGTTCGTATCGCGGTCAATGACGCAATGGAAACATCCGTGTCCAGCATCTTGGGATTGTTCGAGGCTACAATCGCCACCGGCTGAGCGACCTCAAAGGTGCCGTTCATGTTCGCGTCGACTTCCCCGGCGTCCTTCTGCCCATTTCCGTTCAAATCCTCGTTATTGGGGAGCAGATTCGCAACGTATTGAATGAACGAGGCCATGTTTCCCGGAGATCCGCCCCGGGATGCCAAATAGGTACCCCAGTAGGTGTAGATGCCCAGATCCACGCCCGCTTTCGCCGCTTCCTCAGCCCGAACCTGGTCGATGGACTGCTCGGTCTGCTGAAAGGTGTTCTGCGCGAGCATGTACATGAGAAAGGTGCCCCCGACCAGAATGATGCAGGCCATCAACGTCAGCACCATCGCCATGCCCGAGTCTTGTTTCCGTTGTAATGTACTCATACTCTTTCCTCCCTCGCTCAACGGCCCCAAAGGGTCAGTTGGCCAGTTGTATGGTGGCTGAGGCCTGGTCGCGGGTAATGGCATCGGTCGAGCCGTGCCCCGCTTCCAGATTTCTCGAAGCCTCTATGGTCACGTCCAGCCGGACAGGACGTTGTTTCACGGTACTCACCACCGCCACCCGAACCGAGCTGAGGTTGTTCGCCGAACCCAAGAGCGCCTCTTCCACCTCCCCACCCACGGTTTGGCGGCGAATCAACCGGCGGCTAAGGCGTCCGTCGCCATCCGTGTCCTCGCCGTCGTCCAGCATCGCGTTCCCGTTCTTGTCCTCATTGACATAGCGGTAGGTAATCGGTGTGGACCACGTGCTTGTCGACGGGGTCACCGGTATCTGAAAAACAATGCTATCGAGCAGGCCGGTGGTGGCGTTGGACACCACGGTGATCGGCGCGACCACCGGGTTAACCTTTGTATTCGCCTCCGTCGCGGCCAACTGCAATTCTTTCGACATTTGCCCCATAACCGAGCGCATCTCGCCCGCACAATCCGACTCCCGCTCAATCACCTTCGTGGTGCTGGCAGTGGCGAGAATCCCCATCAGGCACATCGTGCTCAACACCACAGTAATCGCCGTCGCGATGGATAATTCAAGCAGGGAGAATCCCTTGTCTTGCTTCATGATCATGCTCCTCATTGGTCTATCAACAGGGTGGACAACCGGACCTGCAGCGGTCGCCGGTTGATGCCCATCCAAGTCACGGTCACTGTTATGGCGGTCGGCCCGTTTTGCGCCGCCGACGTCACCACTATTTTTTCGTTTGGCAAGGCCGCGCCTGCGGCCAGCACCGTACCCTGCACCCCGGCCGCTGCGGTCCACACGGGAAGTCGCTGGTTCTTGAAAAGATCCGGCGTGGTCTGCGCACGTTCCGCGCGAATGAGTCCCAAGGTCGCCTGACAGTGTCGCATCGCCTCGTGCCGATCCGCCTGAAGGTTGACCGTCTCGTACGCAGAGGACAGAGCCTTGGCCGCCATGAGAAGCGCGCCCACAAGAATCACCACGGCAAACATCACCTCTACCAAGGTGAAGCCTCCTTCGCGGTAATTGCGTTCGCGTTTTAATGTTCGTTCCATAGTCAGTTCTCCTCTGTCGTCCCACATTTCAGAGCAAGAAGAATGCCACCACAACATGGGCATTCCCATTAAGATTTCACGCCCACTGCAGGCGCAAGAATGTACTCACCGTCAATAATCCGTCACTTTGGTCGGTTCCGTTTGTTCAATCCGGCAGATTCTTGTCACTCGTCCCAAAATATCGATAAGGGTTACAGAGTTAACAGTAGGTATAGAGATGGGGACGCTAGTGATGCATCGCCCGATCAGGAATGGGATCCTCCCCGAAATGGTCGCACGCACGGGGCCAGATTAGCCCGGGCACGCGAGAAGGAGGAAGAAAGGGGTCAAATGCGAAGGAGTGTGCAACCCGATGGAGACTGTCCGTGGAGGACTGAGGACGGGTTTTGAATAGAAACGCTGCCCAGCCCCGAATGATCCGTCGAGGCGCCTATTTTCGCAAGACCGAAGCGCAAATGGTCTTTGCGAACCTCCTTGTTCTGCTGCGTTGCTTGCAACATGTCCAACAAGTAGGCAAACACCATGGGGCGCTCCAGCGCCATGTCTTCTTCCGGAATGACCAGATAGGCATCGTCGCCTTCGGCGCTCAGGGCGCAGGGAAGCGCCCATGGCGACGAAAATGCAGGAAAGGCGAGCGACAGGCTGTTGGCGCACACGGCCATCAAGACCGCAGCGGCGACGAGCATCCGTTTTTTTGTAGCCTTCCTCATGTTGGAATTCTAGCATAGTTCGGGGGGGAAGGCAACCGCTGGGGGGGACGGCGGTCGCGGCGGGTGTGGTGGTGCGCTTGGGGGGAGGACTGTTCCGTAGTGATTCCATCCTCTCAAATGCGGTAGGCTCAATGGGGTCACTGTAGCTGATATTCATTCGGGCGCAAGGCCTGAGAAGGAGAAAACATGCGCCTCATACTCTGGTACACCAGCCTCGCGCTCATTATGGGCCTCTCCGGTTGCATTTCGGCCCGAAACCCGAAGGGTATTGATCAGGCACTGCGCGAGGGTGACAGCCCCCTATTCGTGCAAGCGAAAGTCGGCCCGCGCGATGATGGCCCCTTTGTGGTGCCCACGACGCAGCTCATTGAGTCAGCGGGGAAAACGTTGCTCTTTCCGGGCCGTCCCACAGACCTCGCGCTGAGTCCTGATGGCGCGGTGCTGGCTGTCCAGAACAAAGGCAGCCTCATACTGGTGAACACGGCGACCCAAGAGACAGTGCAGGATCTCCCCGTGCCGAAATCCGGGCACAGTTTTTGCGGTATCGTCTGGACGCAGGATGGACGGTCGGTTTGGACGGCCTCCTCGCGCGGGTCCATACAGCCTGCCGTGCGCGGAACAACGGGAAGCTTCGCGTGGGTGGATAGCATCGTCCTGCCGGGCCCGGAGGGCAAAGGGAATCCCGTGCCGGGTGGAATCGCTCTGGACGAGGCGAATGGTCTGCTGTATGTGACGCTGAGCCGGAACAATACGCTCGGGATCGTGGAACTGGCTTCGAAAAAGGTTATCGCGGAAATTCCGGTGGGTATTGCCCCTTATACGGTGGTGCTGCACGGGGGCAAGGCGTACGTGTCGAATTGGGGCGGACGTCGGCCCAAGGCGGGCGATTTCACGGGGCCGAGCGCGGGCAGTTGGGTGGTGGTGGATAAAAATACGGGCATCGCCTCGACCGGCACGGTCTCCGTGATCGATGTGGCGCAACGGAAAGCCATTGCTGAAATCGAAACGGGTTTGCATCCCAGCGGCCTGGCCTTTTCACCGGATCACAGCCGACTGTATGTGGCTAACGCCAACAGCGATACGGTCACCGAAATCAACACGGCCACGGACCAGGTGGCGCGAACGCTGTGTCCCAAACCGATGCCCGACCTTCCCTTTGGCAGCGCACCCAACGCGCTGACCGTGTCGCCCGACGGCAAGACCCTGTATGTGGCGAATGGTGGCAATAACGCGGTCGCTGTGATTGATTTGGGCACGGGGCATGTGCGCGGGCTTATTCCCACGGGATGGTATCCCGGCGCGGTGGCGTTGAGCACCGACGGGCGCACCCTTTTCACGGCGAACACGAAGGGGATTGGGAGCCGCCATGAGAAAACGAACGCCGAAGCAAAGGCCAAGCAGTATGGCGAGGGGTGGCACGGCTTCAACTCGCATGACCATGAGGGATCGGTTTCGATCATCCCCGTGCCGAACGATGCCGAACTTGAAGGGTATACCACCAAGGTGGCGACCCAGATGCGGCTGCCGCTGATGCACGAGGTCATGAACCTCAAGAGCGTCCAGCCGCGCACCACCCCGGTGCCCACGCGGCCCGGCGAGAAATCGCCTTTCGAACATGTCATCTACATCATCAAGGAGAACCGGACCTATGACCAAGTCTTCGGTGATATGCCGCAGGGCGATGGCGACCCCTCGCTGTGCATGTTCGGTCGCCAAGTCACCCCCAACCACCACGCGATCGCCGAGGAATTTGTGCTGCTCGACAATTTCTACTGCAACGGCGTGCTGAGCGCGGACGGGCATCAATGGACCGATGAGGGCTATGTCACCGATTACCTCGAAAAGAGCTTCGGCGGATTTGAGCGGAGCTACCCGTATGATGGCGACGATGCCATCGCCTACGCCTCCTCCGGCTTCATCTGGGATCAGGTGCTGCGCAAGGGGCTGAGCTTCCGCGACTATGGCGAATTTGTGGGCATGAAAGTCACTCCGAACACGAAATCGTGGGCCGCGCTCTACGCCGATTACCGCGACGGCACCAGCAAGGCCAGTGTGCGCGCGATTCCGCAACTTCACACGCTCGCCCCGTATATCTGCCCCACCTTCGCGGGGTTCGGCGGGAATGTGCCGGATGTGTATCGCGTGCGTGAATTTCTCCGTGAGTGGCAGGGCTTCGAGGAAAAGGGTACGTGGCCCAATTTCAGCATCATGCTGCTGCCCAACGACCATACCGTGGGCACGCGCGAAGGACTCCCCACGCCCAATGCCGCCGTGGCCGACAATGACTACGCGCTCGGCCAGATCGTGGAGGCGGTGAGTCACAGCCGGGCCTGGGCGAAGACCTGCATCCTCGTGGTGGAGGACGACCCGCAGGCCGGGCTCGACCATGTGGACGGGCATCGCACGGTGGCCCTGTGCATCAGCCCGTACACCAAACGGCACTTTGTGGATCACACCCACTACAACCAGACGAGCATGCTGCGCACCATCGGGCTTATACTCGGCCTTCCGCCGATGAACCAGTTCGACATGGCGTCCAACCCGATGACCGGGGCCTTCACCGACACCCCGGATCTCAGCCCTTATACCTTGCGGCCGAATAATGTGCCGCTGGAGGAAACCAACGCCAGGGTGGCCTCGTTGAAAGGCAAAGCGCGCTACTGGGCGAAGAAGTCGGCAGAACTGCCGCTGGAAGAATGCGACGAAGCCGACGAGGACACCTTTAACCGCCTGTTGTGGCATGCGGTGAAGGGCTATGACACGCCGTACCCGAAAGTAGCGCGTCGCGACAAATAGCCCCTAGCCGGTTAGCGGTTCATCAGGTAGGCCAGCTGCTCGCCGCGTCCGACGACGCTGCCCGATTGATTGGTTCCACAGGCTTCCGTGACCAGCCAACCGGCACTGGATGGCAACAAATCATTCAGATCCTCCATTAGCCCGTCCTCCCAACCGAAGGCGTGCCACTCTCCGGCAGTGGTCTGCGCGGAGCCCACGATGAACCCGTCGTGGTTGATGCCATAGGCGATGCTCCCGTCCCCTCCCAGGGTGCCGAGATCCTGCATACCATCGGATTCGCTCCAGCGGAAGGCGTGCGCGAAGATGTCGACGCCCGTCGTGCTCTCCCCGACAATCTCGTCCAAATCGTTGATATCCCGTGCCGTGCTGTAATCTCCGGTGCCCAGCACCCCGATATCCCGGATACCATTCACGGCGTCCCAGACAAAGGCATGCCAAGGGCCTTCGGTCGTCTTGGCCGTGCCCACGACCTTGCCGCTGTCATTGATGCCGTAGGCGTACGCTTGTGGCCCCCCGAGGGTGGGCAGGGTCGTCATGACAAAGCCCGTGCCGTCCCATTCGCAGATAAAGGCTTTGATTAGGCCTTCGATATCCTTGCCGTAGCCGACGATCTGGCCGGAGGCATTGATATCCTGCGCGACGGTGGATTTTCGACCCACATTGCCGATGTCGCGCAAGCCACTCACAGTGTCCCAGACAAAGGCATGCTTTTCCCCGAGCCAGACGTCGGTGACTTGATTGCAGCCCACGACCGCACCGCTGGCATTGACCGCAAAACCATAGCTGTGCAGCCCACCGAGCGTGCCGATGCCCGTCATGCCCGTGACGGCATCCCATCGGAAGGCGTGCTTAGAATTTGCCGAGACAAACATGTAGGAATAACCCGCCACCATCCCGGCATCGTTTATTCCGAAGGCATAGCTCTTCGATCCGCCGAGTGTTCCCAGACTGGTGATGGTCCACAAGGTGCCCACGGCGAAGAAGGAGCATTGGGTGGTTGAAAAGGCAATGGTCGGCCCCGCTTCCGGCATATAACGTGTCCCGCTGATGCCTTCGGATACCCAAGTGCCGGATGCGGCGGCGTAGTGAACCGCACCCACAGGGCGCTTCGGGGCGATGGGATCCGGCACGGGGAAAAGGACGCCTGCAGTCTGACTCAGGCGCAGGCCTGCGGGGGCGAGTTCCACCATGCCGAGCATGCGGCCCATGGTTCCCCGGGGTTTGGGCGGGGCACTCACCGCATCGCAGATGGCGAACACGAAGGAATCGGAAACCGCACCCGGCGGAACATCGACCGAAACCCCGTTCAACGGATTTCCGGGAAGATCCACGACCACCTGTCCACCCAGATCCGGCGCGATGGTGCTTGCGGCCAGCACCGCGTTCTCGGTGATGGTGAAGGGCACTCTGGCCAGCGCACACGCGCCCACGTTGTTGGTCACGGTCAAGACGGCCTGATAGCCTCCCGGTGGGATTGAATCATACACATGGGAGGGATTCTGCTCGGTGCTTGTGTGCGAATCGCCGAAGTCCCAGGAAAACTGCACCTCGCCGCCATCGGGATTGCTTCCGGTCCCCTGAAAGTCGATTTGCAGGGGAAGGGGGCCGGCGATAGGGAACCGTGTTGCGCTCGCCAATGGAAGCCGGGGGGGATTCACCTGCACCGAAGCAACCGCTTGCGCGGAGAAACCGCTGTTGTCGGTCACGGTTAATGTGATCACATATTCGTTGCTGTTCGGATAGGTGTACTGGACGTTTTGTCCGGTGATATCCGCCTGGAGACCATCGCGAAGGTCGACGTCCCACACGTAGGAGGCGATACCCCATTCATCCGTTCCCGTTCCATCCATCGTCACCAGTAGCGGGGAAGGTCCGGAGTCCGGTGTTACGCTGAGGGCCGCGAGGGGGGCCATCGTGTCCTGTACACCGCCCGGACCGCCGTCCGCGCCCAAGTCGTTGCGCGAACCGTCGAGATCCCGATAGGTATCCGCCGTGTTGCCCGCGTTCCGGCAGGCCGATTGGGCGGACAGGTGAAAATTGCCCTGCTCCAGGGCCACAAAACTCGGGTCTACTGCGAGGTCGCCGGGCAATGACGCAGGCCCCGCGATGTCCAAGGTATTCCCAAAATAGTCGTTGAAACCATCACCCGTCGCGGCGAGGCTGTCGCACGCCAGGCCGGTGCCGTTCCCCGCTAGAATATTGTTCATCCATTCACGAAAAGTGGCACCCGCCTCCGCCCAGACCCCGATGCTGTTCCTGTATAGGGTGGTATTGGATACCGCAACGGATGCACCCGCACCTGCAAGGACGCCCTGGGTCAAGCCCTCTAACACGCAATTGGACACGGACGCAGAAATGCCCGGAGGAATTGTGACGCCGGTCTCACCCGCCCCGGACAATTCGAAACCGCGCACGGTGGACCCTGCGGCCAGGCTTACCAAGGTTCCTGCAGGCGGTCCGGGGGGCAGGATATGCGTGTGGTATGCTCCGGCACTCCCCAGCAGGGTCATGCCGGACTTCAACGTCGCCCGCTCATAGTAGGAACCCGGGCTGACATGGACATACGCGCCCACCGCACCGGCGCGAATCCCCTCTGAAATCTGCGTATAGGGAAACTCCGACGAACCATCCTCTTGGCCCGAGTCATTCATGACATCGACAAACACTTCCGCCTTCCCCTCCCCTTCGACAAGAATCTCGCCTTCCCCCTCCCCTTCGCCTTCACCTTCTACGATGATTTCGCCTTCCCCCTCACCTTCGCCTTCACCTTCTACGATGATTTCGCCTTCCCCCTCACCTTCGACAATCACTTCTCCCTCACCCTCAACGAGGATTTCACCTTCACCTTCGACAATCACCTCGCCCTCGCCCTCAACGAGGATTTCACCTTCGACGATCACTTCACCCTCAAGAATGGTCTCACCTTCTCCCTCGGCCGTCACTTCTCCCTCACCTTCAACGGTGATTTCTCCTTCTCCTTCTGCTTCACCCTCTTGCCTATGTTCGCCTTCATACACCCCTTTCTGCACATATTTCACGGAAAGCACCCGAGTTTCACGCTTGACGATCAGGGTGACCTGCGCGGGGGGTGGAGTCCAGCCCGAAAGCTCCTTGAAGGTAACATCGTGGTTTCCCCGGGGCAGTTTCGTGACCGTCGCACCACTGTCCTGCCATGACTGGCCGTCCACCGCCCACTGGGCACCTTCGCGCACGGCCCCCGTCGGCGCAATATTCACCTGCAGCGATCCCGACTTGCTGCAGCCACACAAACCGGCCATAACCGCCATAACCACGCCTGCGAAACCAACGGTCGATATTCGTGACACGGTCGCCTCCTTCTGCAGATTGCAGAACTCACCTCCACACCCGGCACGTCAAACTGCCGGAGCATTCCTCTCGCATCAAGAGTAACAGATGCCCGGAGGAGTGTCAAAGCCCATCGTCCGTACGCCCGCTAAGCATCCCGTATTTCTTTTTGTCGGGGTACTGGTAAATTTCCCGGCGGCATGCTATAACTAAAGGGTCAGTGAGTGAACCAAACGAAAGGGAGGATGCACATGTCCGACATGGAGAAGTACAAAAAGTATGCAGAGGCCATCCAGATTTTTCACGGATTGACCCCCGCTGAGGTCGAGTACATTCTGCAACACGGTCAGGTGCTCCGCTTTCATGCGGGACAGACGGTGTTCCATCAGGGGCAATTGGGCACCAATCTGTTCATCGTGTTAGGGGGGCGGGTTGCCCTTTACAACAAGAACAAGCAGATCGCGGTCATGCAGGTGGGCGACGCCTTTGGCGAGATGGCGGTACTAAACCACAAACCGCGCACGGCGACAGCGGCGGCGGCCGTGGACAGCAAGCTTTTCACGCTGGACGAGCGGCAAATCAACAGTGTGCTTGAGAAGCATCTGGCGGTGCGTCTGCTGCTCAACATCATCCACATACTGAGCGAGCGTCTGGAGGTCGCCAACGCGACGGTGGCGCAGTTGAACAAGTAGGGGCGGGTTTTCGCGCCCTATCTACCGCTTGCCGATGCCCTCGAGGGTTTCCCGGCACACGTCGGGCCGGTTGCTGATGATGGCAGTGGCACCCCATTCGGCCATGGCGCGTATTTTCTCCGGATCGTCCACCGTCCATATGGCCACGGTCTTCTTCATGTGGAGAATCTCCTGAACATCCTCCTGGGTGAGTCCGTTCGCGGCGAGGTTGCAGCCCGCAGGTTCAATGAGACGGGCGCAGGCCAAGTATTGCTGTTTGTTCTCCGGCTTTTTGGGGTCGTAGGCACCCAGGAATTCGGTGCGCAACTCGGGGGCTTCGTTGAGCAGGGTAAAACAAACGTCGGGACAGAAGGACTGCACCACGACCTGATGCTCCATGTGGCGGGCACGGATGGCGGCAATGACCATGCGGGTCAGTGCAAGGTTGTTGGAGGAGGAGGTTGCGATGATTTCCTTCCACTGCGTGCGCAATTTGTGCGTCATCGTCGTGCGGCCTTCCGCAGCCTTCAGCAGGGATCCAGCGGTGGCGCGCGCGGTTCCCATGTCTTTGATTTCGATGTAGATCCCGGCGCGGCCCTTGGCGCAGTCCAGCGCTTCAACGAGCGTGGGCATCGACTCACCCGCGTAGGTGTTGCTGAACCACGATCCCGCGTCGAGCTTCTTCAACTCATCGAGCGACTTTTGCACCACCTTGCCCTGCCCGTTGGTGGTGCGATCCAGATCGCCATCATGGATAACAATGAGCTGTCCGTCGCGGGTGAGGGTGACATCCAGTTCGAACCAGTCCGCCCCCAGCTCGATGGCCTTCTCGTAGGCCACCAAGGTGTTCTCCGGCGCATAGGCGCTTGCACCCCGGTGGGCGATGACCGCCACGGCACCTTTGGGCGGGCCGGGGCGAAAACCGGTGGCACAGCCCGGCAGGGCCAACAAAAACAGTAAACTGGTGGGCCACAGTGGGTGCATTGCATCGTCTCCCGAAGGTTTGAAACGGCGTATGAAGTATCAAGTGCCGAGTATAGTCAAATGGGGTTCGCGGGGGCAAAATTCGCTTTTGCCCCGGTGGGCGTTTTACTATTTCTCATCCACGGGAGCATTGACCGGGCCACACGGCCCTGAGGACAGAAAACATGCGTAAAGAATCCATCACCTTTCTCAAGAACCTGCTGCACACGCCGAGTCCCTCCGGTTTCGAGGCCGAAATCCAGAAGGTTTGCGCGGCGTATGCCAAGAGCTTTGTCGACGACATCTACAAGGACGTCCACGGGAACCAGTTTCACGTGCGCAACAAGGACGCGGAACTTCGCGTCATGCTCGCGGGGCATATCGACGAAATCGGCCTCATGGTCAACACCATCGACAGCGACGGGTTCCTGGGTTTTGTGCCCATCGGTGGTGTGGACAGCGCGGTGCTGGGCGGACAGCGCGTTTTTGTGCACGGGGCGGGCGGTTCTGTACCGGGCGTCATCGGGCGAAAGGCCATCCATCTCACGCCGGAGTCGGAGCGCAACAAGGCGCTTGAACTGCACCAGATGTGGATCGACATCGGCGCGAAGAACAAGAAGGACGCGGAGAAAGTGGTGGCGATTGCCGATCCCGTCACGATTGACGCGGGATACCTTGAACTGCGCGACCAGAAAGTCGTGGCGCGCGCCTTTGACGATCGCATCGGCGCTTTTGTGTGTCTTGAGGCCATGCGGCTGCTTTCGACACGCAAGATTAATGCGGCGGTTTATTGCATCACCACGGTGCAGGAAGAAGTCGGCCTGCGCGGGGCAACCACAAGTGCGTACGGCTGCGACCCGCATGTGGGCCTGGCCGTGGATGTGGGATGGGCTACGGATCATCCCAACGGCGATGGAAAACGTTACGGAGAAACCGCCATCGGCAAGGGCCCCATTATCAGTCGGGGCGCAAACATTAACCCGGTCGTCCACAAGGGACTCATCGCAACGGCGAAAAAGCACAAAATCGCCGTGCAGGCCCTCGCCGCGCCGCGCGGCACCGGCACCGACGCCAACGCCATGCAGTTGAGCCGGGGCGGCGTTGCCACCGGACTGGTGAGCATCCCCAACCGCTACATGCACACCCCGGTGGAACTGGTCTCGCTCGTAGACGTGGAAAACGCCGCCATCCTCATTGCGGAGTGGGTATGTTCCCTGAAGAAAGACGCGAATTTTATCCCCTGACCAAAATCCCCGAGATAATGGAAGGAACTTCCTGCATGGAACAGCTCAAAGCCTTGGTGCAACAATTCTGGGGCTATTCCGAGTTCCGCACCCTGCAGGAAGAGTCCATGGGACATGTATTGCTGGGGCGCGATTCGCTGGTGGTGCTGCCCACCGGCGGCGGAAAATCCCTTTGTTTCCAGGCTCCAGCCCTCGCCAAGGAGGGAATGGCCCTCGTCATATCCCCCCTGCTCTCGCTCATGAAAGATCAAGTCGACTCGCTGCTTGCCAACGGAGTACCCGCCGCAAAAATTGACAGCACGATGACCGCCCTGGATCGCAGGTCAACGCACGAGGATATCCAGCACGGGGTGATCAAACTCCTCTACGTATCCCCCGAACGCATGGTGCAGCCCGATTTTGTGGAATACCTCCGAAAGGCGGGGGTTTCGTATATTGTGGTGGACGAGGCGCATTGCATCAGCCAGTGGGGTCACGATTTCCGGCCTGAATACCGAGGGCTCGGCCGCCTGCGCGAGTCCTTTCCCGATGTGGCCATTCACGCATACACCGCGACGGCAACGAAGCATGTACGCGACGACATCGTGCGGGAATTGGGACTCAAAGACCCGGCGGTGCTGGTGGGGCCGTTTGATCGCCCCAACCTGGTTTACCGGCTAGAACGGCGCTCCAACGGCTTCGCTCAGATACTTTCCGTAGTCGAGGAGCATGCAGGCGAATCCGGCATCGTCTACTGCATTCGCAGAAGCGATGTGGACAGCCTGTGCGAAAAATTGTGCGCCAGCGGACACAAGGCACTCCCCTACCACGCAGGCATGGACGATCAGGCACGACGGCGCAACCAAGAGGCCTTCTCCAACGAATCGGTGGATATCATCGTGGCCACGGTAGCCTTTGGCATGGGCATCGACAAGTCGAACGTGCGCTATGTCATCCACGCGGCCATGCCAAAATCCATTGAGCATTACCAGCAGGAGACGGGACGTGCCGGGCGCGATGGACTGTCCTCGGATTGCTGGATGTTTTATTCCTTCGCCGACTTCAAGCTCTGGGAAAATATCCTCAGCAAGGACGAGGGCGAGGGCGCGACCATCGGATTGCAGAAGCTGCGCGACATGTTCGACTTTTGCGATCGCTCCGGTTGTCGCCATCACGGGTTGGCCGCCTATTTTTCGCAAGAGTACCGCGAGCCTTCCTGCGGCGCCTGTGACCGATGCCTTGGCAGCTCTCGCAACAATATGGAAAACGCCACGGAGATCGTGCAGGCCATTCTGGCGGGCGTTCGCGATCTGGGAGATATCGCCGGGCCCACATACACCACCAACGTCCTAGCCGGAGTCCGCGAGGAACGCATCCTGTCCAAGGGACACAATCGCCTGAGCTCCTTCGGCGCACTCGCCACGCATGGCGCGAAACAGGTGCGCGACTGGGTCGAGGAATTGGTGCAGCAGGGGCTTCTGGAAAAGAACGGCACGTACAACATCCTCTCGGTGACCGACAAGGGTATGGACAGTCTCGGAACCGCCTTCACCCCGGTCTTGAGCATGCCCGTAACGGCCAGCACCGGTTACACCCGAAAGCCTCCGAAGATCAAGGATCGCAGTCCGCTGAATGAGGCCGATCAGGCCTTGTTTGCCGTGCTGCGTCAGGCCCGCAAGGAGAAGGCCGAGGAGCTCGATGTTTATCCCGCCAATATCTTCAGCGATGCCACCCTGCGTGACATGGCGCGACGCCGCCCCTTGGAGCGCGAGAGTTTCATGGCCGTTCAGGGGGTGGGGCAGCACAAGTATGAGAATTTCGGGGAGGAATTCATCGAGGTCATCCGCGCCCACACCGAGGCAACGCCCCGAGACAAGCGCGTGCCCGCACCACGGCCCGCAACACAAAAAACCGGGCCGCGTCTTTCCAAGGAAGAGGTTTATGCGCGGGCCTCGAAACTCTTTGACGAGGGTTCTTCGCTGCTCGAGGTTTGCGAGCAGTTGGAGCGCAAGCCCGCTACCATGCGCGAGTATTTGTTGCGTTATATCCGGGAGCATCACCTGCGGGAGCCGGAACGGTGGGTGGAGGCAGCACAGACGCAGCGGGTTGCGGAGGCGGTGCGAGCCGTGGGCGACGAGCGTATGAGGCCAATCTTTGAGCATCTCAATGGCGAGGTCACATACGATGCTATTGAGATTTGTTTGACGTGCTGGAAAAACGATGGGGCACTAGAGACGCACCTCTAGCCAAAGCGCCGACTAGGGTCGGCGCAGTCCATATAGCGGGTACCAGCTATTTGGAGTGCGGGGACGAAGTCACCGCTTTGGCTGTGGGTGGATGAAGAGTTTCGGGGGTGTGCCTGCACCTCTAGCCAAAGCGCCGACTAGGGTCGGCGCAGTCCATATAGCGGGTACCAGCTATTTGGAGTGCGGGGACGAAGTC
>CAIZGN010000242.1 GCA_903932505.1 Candidatus Hydrogenedentota bacterium | reverse complement strand
CTGACCGGATTAAGGCCGGATTCAACGAGGGATATTGCAGCGTCACGCAACGCGCGGAATCCACTGAAGCCTAGAAATCAGCGTCTGGCTGGTTCCGCCCTGTCAGCGGGTCATCCTGTTGTTCAAAACAACGGAGCGCTTGGTGGGGTCTTCGCCACCGCGAAGCTATTGTGGCATAGGTAGTCCTGTTGTTTTGTAGCGCGCTACTCGACGTTGCGATCACAAAGGGGCTGAACCCGACCTCGGTATTAATCGAGAGATCAAGTGGTGGGCTGATGGAAAAGAGCGAACAGAGCAATAAACACTCCGTGTCTTGGTATGCGGGCGTATGTGTGGGCAGTACGGTCTTCGCGGGAAGAGCCGTTACCGATGCGCTGGGTTCCGGTGTCTCAAAGGTCGGCGGTGTTTGCAGGCTGGCCTTTCGCCCCGAGAAAGCGCCGACTCCTGAAAAAACAAGTGCGCCTCGTGCCATCGGTAGCACTGGGTTGGGCGCGGGTGTGGCCCGCGTTGTTAACGTGGCGTGCTACCCCTTCTCGGTCGCCGGGGCACTCACCAAAAAGCTCAACCGCGTGCAAATGGTCACTCCCCGCAAGCCCTGCAACAAGGCCGAGCTGGCCATAGCAAGCCCCGTGGTTGATGTTCAGACCGCGCCGAGCAGTCCAGTAGCAATGCCAGTGTCTACCCGTGCCCAGGCCTCCGTACCGCCCCTCGTCAGGGAATCCGCGCCGCCTCGTGTTACGCCCCCCCCGCAGGTAGCGAAGCCAGTGACTCCGGTCGCCCCAAGCCCTGCTCCGCCCGTGGCTCCGCGTCGCGAGAAGGTTGTCTTCCGGCAGGTCACGGCCGAAGAAGCTGAAACGGCCAACTTCTCCACCAACGTGCAGAAAGTGGTGTTCAAGCGGGCCTTGTCTGAACTGTCCCGCCCTGAGCCCGGCACACGCGTGCACGCGGCCTCAATTCTGGGCGGTATCCATCACCCACTCTCCATGCGGGCGGTGGCCTTTCAATTGCTGCGGGATGAATCCCCGGAAGTCCGGCGCGCCTGCGTGGCGGATCTGGTCGCGCTTGGCATGGTGGAGGCATTGCCCGCTGCGGAGCATGCGTTGCGCGATCCCGAAGTGCCAGTTCGCATCGCTGCCGTTATGGCCGTATACCGTTTGGGTGGCGCACAAAGTGCCGCGCCGCTGTCGGTCGCGCTGCGAGACAAAGACGCCGAGGTGCGCCGCATGGCCGTGTGCTGCATCGGGTGGTTGCGCCAGAGCGACTTGACGGACCACGTCATCCCGCTCTTGAACGACGAGTCCACCCATGTGCGTCTGAGTGCGGCCGAGGCCCTCAGCGCAATGCGTGCGTTGCCGGCCGTACCAGTCCTGCTTACGCTGCTCGCTGATCCGGTCGAATCCGTCCGGCGCAAAGCCTTCGCCGTCTTGCAAGAAATCACCGGTCGGAAAATGAGTGAAAACTACCCCGGAAATGATGCCGAGCGGGAGTTGTTGATGGCGCGTTGGCGTCACTGGTGGAAGGAAGAAGCGGGGCTTGAGCCGTCCCGCACACATGGAGCACCAACTGGGAGGTAGTCAAGCAGCATGCGAACCGTGGTGATAGTCAATCAGAAAGGTGGCGTGGCCAAAACGACCACCGCCGTCAATCTGGCGGCGGAGTTGGGTGTGACCCGTCGGGTGCTCTTGGTGGACTTCGACCCGCAGCGCTCGGCAACCAGCGCCATCTTCGGTAACGTCGATTTTGATTTGTCGTGTTATGACCTCCTTTTCGACAATGTGCCTGCCTCGAAGATCATCCAAAAATCCGAAGCTTTCGATATTGATGTCATCCCCTCTGATATCATGTTGTCGAGCGGGGAACTGCGACTGGCAAGCATGATGGGGCGTGAACGACTTCTTACCCGACATCTTGCCAAAATTAAGCCCAATTATGATGTGTGCATCATCGACACGTCCCCGACCTTGGGTTTGCTTGCCATTAACGCCTTGGTGGCCGCCGATGAGGCCCTGATCCCCATCTGCCCCGATTATTTCTCCCTCAAGGGCATCAAATTGCTCGAAGACACCATGACGAGCGTCCGCCAAAATCTCGCAGCCCGACTCAGCCTTCTGGGCGTGCTGGTCACCCGATACCGCAAGCGCGTCATCACCGATTCCGCGCTCGACCTCATTTCCGAATACTTTGGCCCCAAGCTTTTCAACGTGAAAATCCCAGAGAATATCGCCATCGAAGAAGCGCACAATGCGCACATGCCGATGCGAAAGTATAACGCCAACAGCAAAGCCGCGGCAGCCTATCGAGAGCTCGCAAAGGAGGCCTTCTAATGCCTGACGATCTGGTAACAAACAATTCCACCGATCCCCGCAAAGATATTGCACGGGATCGCCCGAGAAGGAAATCCATTGACAATCCGCTTTTCACGCCCACCGTGCAAGACGACGTGGAAGAGGAACGGGTTGTTGAGAAGAAGCCTGAGCCGCGCCCTGTTCCAGCTCCCGCACCAGTAATAGCTCCTCCCACTCCGGTCGCTGCTTTGGCTCCTGCACCAGCTCCCGCGCCGACACCGCCCCCCGCCCCGGCAGCCCCCGCGAAAAAGGTGGAGGCACCCCGGATCGATGCCGCCGCCCCGGATGCCCGCGTGCGCGAATTGGAAAAGAAGAATGCAGTGCTTCTTTCGCAGGTTCGGCAACTCGAACTTGATCGTGTGAAACGCGAGTCCGAAGAGGTCCAGAAGCAGAACCTCGACTTTCAGGATGCCGTGGAAGAGAGCCAGAGCATCATTCAGGTTGTCGATTCCCTCGAACGTCAGCTCGACGAATCCTTCGCACTGCGGGATGCCCTCGCTACGGATCTCGACGAGGCACGGGCCAGGCTGGCCAATGAACTGGCCGCCCGCCGAGGCCTAGAGGAACGCCTGAAATTACGCGAAGCCGAGGCTGCCTTGGTCGACCCCTTGCGCAACGAATTGTCGTTTATCGAAGAAGAGCGCAACGAAATCGCGGATAATCTGATCGCGGCCAGTGAGCAACTTGAAAAGACGGGCATTGAGCGGGATTTGCTCACACGCCAAGTCGATTTGGCCGAAAAGCAACGTACGGAACTCGAAACGCAAAAGCATGATCTTGACGCTCAGGTACTTTACCTCACTGAACGTCTCCGTGAATTCGGCGAAACGCAGAAGGCGCTTGCGGCACAAACCGGCGAGTGTGAAGATCTCGGACGTCGCTTACGCGAAATGGGCGGACGTCTTGAGGCCACGGAAACCGCAAAGAAGACCGTGGAACTCGAACTGGCGACCAGCAAGAAAATTGTGTCCGAACTACAGGGCGAGGTGAAGGATCTCAACCAAAAGATTTCCTTTATGGAAACCGAAATACTCGACCTGCGTGAGCGCCTCGACGAGCAGCAGTCTGAAAATGCTGAATTGCGGGGTGCCAACAAGCAGCTTGAGCAGGAATTGAAAGCTCAGATTGGAAAGTGCCGGACGGCTCAAACTGAACTCGAGACCACG
>CAIZGN010000241.1 GCA_903932505.1 Candidatus Hydrogenedentota bacterium | reverse complement strand
TCGACAACAAGTATGCATGGTTTCTTCTTCAAAATTCCGTACTCCGGTTTATGTATGTTTTTATGCGGATGCAGCGGGTAGGCGCATAATCATGGCGGCCCCGCCCCGTGGTCTTAGCGCGGCTTGGAGGGTTCCATTGTGTGCAGTAACAATGCGCATGCAGATGGCTAGCCCCATCCCTACGCCACGTTCTTTTTCGGTGTAGAAGGGCTCAAAGATACGTGCAACTTTGTCAGGGGGAATACCTGGGCCATCATCTTCAAAGGCAATTTCCACGGGGGGCTTTGGGGCGGCTGTTTCTGGGGGAGCCTTTAGACTGATGGTGAGCGTTCCGTTTCCCTTCATGGCTTCGACGGCATTGTGGCCGAGGTTGATGAATACCTGCCATATCTGGGTTCGGTCAGCGAGGACCCAGCAGGGATTTATGGGAATCTCGAGATTGACGGTAAGCTGGGCGTCCTGCTTGTATTTGCGCAGCAGGTGCTCCCTGACTTCCAAGGCGATATCGCGCAAATCGATACACTCTCGCTGACGGTCGGGGTCTCGGGCGAAGTCTAGAAAGCCGGTGACGATTTCGTTGAGATGGTCGGATTCCCGGACGGCAATACCTGCCAGGCGCTCTATCATGGCGGGTTGATCGAGATGTCGGGCAACTTCGTCCATGGCCCCCCGGATGGAAGTAACGGGATTTCGGATTTCATGGGCAAGT
Source organism: Candidatus Hydrogenedentota bacterium (assembly GCA_903932505.1). Lineage (GTDB taxonomy): Bacteria > Hydrogenedentota > Hydrogenedentia > Hydrogenedentales > CAIZGN01 > CAIZGN01. The sequence goes on along the minus strand of CAIZGN010000241.1, from coordinate 3,264 downwards.
TCGGCGGAGAGTTCGCCTATGAAAGCCATGCGGTCCTGTTGCTCGAGTTCCTTTCGCATGCGTGCCATTTCAGTGAGGTCGGTGAAGGTGGCAATAATTCCAGTGGGTAGGCCTTTAGAATCGAGCATAAGGTTGGTGGTGAGACCGAGTAATTTGGTTTGGTCGGGGGAGGTTTGGGCGTGGAACTCGTAGCTGTTGAAGTCCTTGTTTAATCGCAAGGCGGTGGCCACTGGACATTCTGCGCCTGACCCCGGCTGAATGATTCCTTCGACGTGCCGTCCCACAACGTCTTTTTCGACGAGGTTAAGGATTTCACAGCCTGCCCGGTTGATGGCGATGAGGAGTCCGGCGGCATCCACAATTAGAAATCCGCTGTTCATGTTGTCGAGAATATCCCGCTGAAACTGCTTCATGCTGTTGATGCGCTGATTCCAGTATCCGCTGATGAAGGCTGCGAAGAAGAAGGAGATGCACTGGATGAGGCAGTTGTAGAAGTGATTGATTGAATCGGGGGCCTGTGGGGCGGAAATGGCAAAGAGAAAGACCATGAACACGGTGGAGGCGGAGGCAAATAGGAGTCCCTGAAGGAATCCCATGAGCACCCCGGCCTCGAGAATGACGACGACGAATAGGAACGTGAAGAAACTGGCCTGCTGATTGGTGTTGGATATGGTGAGGGCGACCACGCCGAAATCAACCACGATTTGGGTCCAGGTCAGTGTTGATGAGGGACCGTAATCATTGCGGAGTTCAATGAGGTACCAGGCACTGGTAATGGAGGCGGAGAGATAGATAATCCCGAGAAACCAGCCGGATCCCACGGTGTAGAGATTGGAATAGGCCCCCACGGCGATGAGCCCGAGCAGGGCCACGCGTGCTGTCCCTGCGAGCCACAGCCATGAGGATGGCCCGTCGTAGGAGGGGTGCAACGCGGCGAAAAAAGCCCGTCTCAGGCGTATGAAGTTCATTTCCATGAGGGTATGAGCCGCAAAGAGGGGCGATGGTAAAATCGGATTTTCCTTTCTTGTGCGGCCTAGAGTCCCTTCTCGATGAGGCTCTGCAGTCCTTCGGGATCCATCGAGCGTTTGAAGGCCATGTCGGTGGTGATGATGCCCCTTCGCATGAGGCGGTAGAGGGATTGATTCATGGTCAACATGCCATCGCCACGGCCGATTTCTATCATGGATGGAATCTGTTCAAGTTTTTCTGCGCGTATGAGTGAACGGATGGCGGAATTGGCGAGCATGATTTCCATGCACATGGCGCGTCCCATACCGTCTGCGCGGGGAATGAGTTGTTGGACAATGACGCCTTCCAAGACGAAGGAGAGTTGGGTGCGCACCTGGGCCTGCTGTCCTTCGGGAAAGACGTCAATGATGCGGTTCATGGTCTGGAGCGCATCGTTGGTGTGGAGGGTGGCAAAGGCCAAGTGCCCCGTTTCTGCAACGGTCAAAGCCGCCTGGATGGTTTCGGGATCGCGCATTTCGCCGATGAGAATGACGTCTGGATCCTGACGAAGGACGCGCCTTAGCGATTCGGAGAAGGAATTGGTGTCGGCGTGGACTTCTCGCTGATTGATGACGGAGCGATTGTGCCGATGGATGTACTCGATGGGATCCTCAATGGTAATGATATGGCAATCGCGTTCGCGGTTAATTTTGTCAATGATGGCGGCCAAGGTGGTGGATTTACCACTGCCGGTGGGGCCGCAGACAAGAATGAGCCCGTTGACGCGGTAGGCGAAGTCGGCGATTACTCGCGGCAGGCCCAACTGGTCGAAGCCTAGGATTTCGAAAGGAATGGCGCGAAAGGCCGCGACGACAGACCCTCGATCGCGATATACGTTCAAACGGAAACGACTTAATCCATCGATACCGAATGAGAGGTCACATTCTTTTGTGGCTTCAAATTCGGAAATCTGATCCTCGTTCATGACGGTGTAGATGATTTCCTGGGTCTCGGCAGGGGTGAGAGGGGTATACCCTTGGAGGGGCTCGAGTCCGCCGTGAATGCGGACAACGGGCGGGGCTCCGACGACGATATGAAGGTCGCTGGCACCCTCTTCAATCATTTTTTTCAGCAGCTCACGTATGGTCGGTGTAGCCATGTCATTCCCTCCTCGCGCGCTCTGGGGCGGCTGGGATCTTCAATACGGTTTTTCGACCGGCCCAGGGCTAGTCGGCGATCGTGTGTTCCAAAACTTGCTCGATACTGGATACCCCTTTGGCCGCCAAAGCGAGAGAATTTTGGCGCAGGGATTTCATTCCGCAGGCAATGGCCTGTTGTTTGATCTGGTAGCCGGTCGCCCGCTGGAGAACGAGGGGTTGAAGCTCGGGCCAGTTAAGCAAGGCTTCGATACAACCGGCACGTCCGCGATACCCGGTGTCTTTGCATTTCTGGCAGCCGCGCCCGCGAACAAAGCGTGGCTGTTCAATATAGTCGAAGGGGGTGTACTGAATGCGCTCGAGCACTTCATCGGGCACATGAATGGTTTCCTTGCACTCGCCGCAAACGCGCTTGAGCAGGCGCTGGGCGGCGGCAAGGGCCACGGAGGACTGGACAAGGAATGGCTCAATGCCCATATCGGTCAATCGGGGGAAAACGCCGGCGGCATCGTTGGTGTGCAGGGTGCTTAAGACCAAGTGTCCGGTGAGGGCAGCCTTGACGGCAACGTCTGCCGTTTCGCCGTCTCGAATTTCCCCGACCATGACGACATCGGGATCTTGGCGCAAGATCTGCCGAAGGGCATCGGCAAAGTTAAATCCGATGGAGGACTGAACCTGTACTTGGTTGATGCCGTAAATCTCGTATTCGACGGGGTCTTCGACGGTCACGACATTGGTCTCAATGTCGTTGAGCTTGTGCAGGGCACTGTAGAGCGTGGTCGTTTTACCGCTACCGGTGGGGCCGGTCATGAGAATCATTCCGTGGGGGAGTTTGAGAGCCTCGCCGAAGGCGGCCATAGGCTGCGGCTCAAATCCCATTTTATCGAGATCGAGGGTGAGGTTTCCCTTGTCGAGTACGCGGAGCACGACCTTTTCCCCGTGTTTACAAGGGAGGAAACCAACGCGGAAGTCAATATCGCGGCCCGCATAGCGCATGCGGCAGCGCCCGTCTTGGGGAAGACGGTGTTCGTCGATACGGCATCCGCACAAAATTTTCAGGCGGGCGATGATGTTGTGCTGGAGGCTCTTGGGCGGGGATTTGGATTCTTCAAGGGTGCCGTCCACGCGGTATCGAATTCGAATATTCTTCTCAAAGGGC
>CAIZGN010000240.1 GCA_903932505.1 Candidatus Hydrogenedentota bacterium | reverse complement strand
CGGAACCGATCGCGATTTTGATTTCTTCAGCGGTGCGCTCGCCGACCATCATGTTGTAGGTGCGCTTGAGGTGCTGGATGATGGCCTGATCCATTTCGTCGCCCGCGACGCGCACGGACTTCGAGAAGACGATCCCGCCGAGGGAGATTACCGCGACTTCGGTGGTGCCACCGCCAATGTCGACGATCATGCAGCCTTGGGGTTCCTGCACCGGAAGCCCGGCACCGATGGCAGCGGCCATGGGTTCCTCGATGATGAAGACCTTTTTCGCACCGGCCCGCTCGGCACTTTCCTTAACGGCGCGCCGCTCCACTTCGGTGATTCCCGAGGGGACGCTGATCGCCATGCGCGGCCAGATCAAGCGTTTGCGACCATGCACCTTCTGGATGAAATTGCGCAACATGGCCTCGGTGATTTCGAAGTCGGCGATGACACCGTCCTTCATGGGACGGATGGCCACGATGTTGCCGGGGGTGCGGCCAATCATGTTCTTGGCTTTGTTGCCGACCGCCAAGACTTTGTTGGTGTCGCGGTTAATCGCGACAACGGACGGCTCGCTCAAGACGATGCCCTGACCTTTGACGTAGACCAAAGTATTTGCCGTGCCCAAGTCGATCGCGAGGTCATGCGAGAAGAGACTGGGCAAATAACGCAGGAATCCAAACAAGATGTCTATCCTTTCGTTGCGGTGCGCCGACCACAACCCAGAAGCCGCGGAAACCAGCGAAAAGGGCTGGTTCCCCTAAGGCGTGAATTTTCGAGGACTTGCAAAAGACGGTGATTAAGCAACCCGTATTATAGCAGAAAACGTCGGGAAATCCAAGTGAGAATCCGGCCGAACGAAAGGGTTGGGGGTTGGAAAGGGCCGGTTGTGATCCCAGCGGGGTCGCCATCAAAAACCGACACATCCCGCTGGTTTCTTGGGGGCCGGATCGTGTATAGTATAGGCGTCGTGACCGATGGCCCGCGAGGTGTATCTTGTGGGCGTCGGGACGTGCCAAGGTAACCGTTGTGCTGAACGGTTCCCGACACCCAGTCTTGGTGTGTTGGTGAGTATTGCGCCTTGGAATACGTATTCGGAGAATTTGTAGTGATGAAAGAGACGCAAGAGATGGTTCGGTCGGATGTTTTCGCAAAATGTCACCAGTTTACGGCGGCGAAAGAGGCCATAGCTCGGGGTGTTTATCCCTATTTTCAGCCGCTGGATGACTCGGAAGGCAATGTGGTGACGCTGCGGGGACAGCAGCTGATCATGATCGGGTCGAACAATTATCTTGGCTTGACGACGCATCCGAAGGTTCGGGAAGCGGCGATCACCGCGATTGAGCGTTACGGCACGAGTTGCACGGGGTCGCGCTTTTTGAACGGCACGCTTGCGATTCACCACGAGCTGGATCATCGCATGGCGGAGTTTATGGGTCACGAGGCGGCTGCCTGCTTCAGCACGGGCTACCAAGCCAATGTGGGCGCCATTTCGGCGCTGGTGGGGAAGAATGACCTGCTGCTGGCGGACAAAGAAGCGCACGCGAGCATCATTGATGGTTCCGCGCTTGCTGCGGGTACGCTGAAGCGTTTCCGTCATAATGATTTGGATCACCTTGAATACATTCTGCAGGGCGCGAAGGATTATTCCGGCGTTCTGGTAGCTATTGACGGCATTTACAGCATGGGTGGCGACATTGCGCCGCTGCCTGCGATTGTTGAGTTGTGCAAGCGCTATGGTGCGCGGCTGATGTTGGACGACGCCCACGGGTTGGGTGTGCTGGGCAACGGTCGTGGCACGGCGGCGCATTTCGGTCTTGAAAAAGAAGTGGACATCACGATGGGGACGTTCAGCAAGTCGTTTGCTTCGCTGGGCGGCGTCATTGCTGGCAGTGAGACGGTGATCCACTACATCAAGCATTTCGCGCGTTCGATGATTTTCAGCGCGAGCATGCCCGCCGCGAACGTTTGCACGGTGCTGGCGTGTCTTGATGTAATTGCGACGGAACCCGATCGCGTGCAGCGGCTTTGGGAAAACACGGATTATATCCGTCGCCGGTTGACGCGTCTGGGGTATGATTTGGGCAATAGTGAGTCACCCATTATTCCGGTCATTATCGGTTCGAACGAGCTGACCTTCGCGATGTGGAAGTCGTTGATCGAATTGGGTGTTTATACGAATCCGGTAATTGCGCCTGCGGCGCCTCCCGGAAAGCAACTGTTGCGCACGAGCTATATGGCGTCGCATACGCGGGAGCAGCTTTCGCTGGCGGGCGATGCGTTTTTGGCGGTGCGGCCGTTGTTTGAGATCGGCGTGAAAACGCCGGGGCTGACGGAGGAAATGTTGCGGGAGGATGATACGCAGGGGTAGGGCGTGTGCGGGGGGGTGGTTTTTTTGTTTCGCCCCTTTGGGGCGGGGGACGGCAGGCAAGATGCCTGCCTTACGGGGACGGGGACGGTTGATATAGGTGGTGAATTGTAGCGCAGGCATCTTGCCTGCTGGGTGGCGGTTTTTTTGGGGTTGTGATGGTGGGTTTTACATCCCCCGGTGCTCCGCACCACCCCCTTCGGAAGGGGGATTTTTTTTGTGCTTCGCACCACTCCCTTGTCGGTTTTTTATGCTTCGGTTTACATCTCACGCCATACCGGTGTAACGCTATATCAGCTTGTGGGTTTTGTACCAGTCCCAGGCGTCTTGCGCGGCTTTTTGGAAGGGGGTTTGGGGTAGGCCCAGTTCGGTCACGGCTTTTGTGCTGTCCATGAAGAAGAGGTGGGCGCTCAGGCGGATTTGTTCGCCGGATACGAGGGGGGTTCCTCCTCGGAGGCGGTTGAAGGTGTCTACGGCCCATCCCAGCATGGGGAGTGTGGCTTTGGGGAGGACTGCGATTGGTTTTGCACCGCCGGTGACTTGGGCCAGGGTGTCGGCCATTTCCCAGTGGGTGAGGTTTTGTGCGCCTAGGATGTAGCGTTCGCCGTTGCGGCCTTTTTCGGCGGCGGCTATGTGCCCGTAGACCACGTCGTTGACGTGGATGGTGGAGGAACCGCCGGGGGGCACGATGCGGAGTTGTCCTTTGAGGGAGGCTCGCACAAGTTCGCCTCCGACGAAATTGATGTCGCGGGGGCCCATGATGATGGCGGGGTTAACGATGACGGCGGATAACCCCTGGGCCACGGCGATGGCGACTTCTTGTTCGGCGAGGTATTTGCTGTGGCCGTAGGCCCAGCCTTCGCTGGTGGCGGGGAATCCGTGGGTTTCGTTGACGAGGGCGGTTTCGGGGATGCCGAAGGCAGCGATGGAGCTTGTGTGGACGACGCGTTCGACGCCGACAGACTGGGCGGCTTGGAGCACGTTGCGGGTGCCGTCGACGTTGACTTGGTAGACGGTTTCTCGTGGCACGCGCCAGTATTGGGCGAGTCCTGCGGCGTGGAAGACGGTTTGGCAGTTCTGCATGGCGCTGCAGAGGCTTGGGGGATCGAGAATGTCACCGATGGCCTCTTCGACCGGGATGCCTTCGAGGGCGCGCAGGGAGGAATTCTGTCGGCGCAATATGCGCACGGTCCAGCCGCGATTGACTAGGGCGGCGGCGAGGTTTGAACCCAAGAAACCGGTTCCACCGGTGATCAATGCTCGCATGGGTTATTGTGTCTCCCGGAGTTTCGTCGGGTGGATTAAAGCAAACGACTTCACCGCAGGGGTACTGCCAGTGAAGCCGTTTGGAGTGATGAACTATTTGGCGGCGATGTTGTAGGCGATGAGGGCGTCGCCGTGCCGCACGTAGAGTTTTCCATTTGCAATGACGGGGTGCGACCAGTGTTTTGTCGTGCCCTGGGTGACGTTGAAGGTGCCGGTGCGCTCGTAGGCCGTGGGCGAGGCTTTGACGAGATCCATGATGCCGGCCTTCGGGCCTTCATAGATGTAGAGCATGCCGTCGGCGTAAAGGATGTTGCCTTGGGTGACTTCTTTGGTCTTCCACATGACTTTGCCGGTCTTCAGCTCGAGGCATACCAAACCGTTGAAGGATTGGTGGCCGGTGCCGTAGAGATAGCCGTCTTTGAGGATGATGCCGTGGTGCTGGCAGTCGAGGGTGGTGTCCTGCCATTTGGGTGTGACGCTCGCGCCGTCGGGGGAAAGCTCGAGCATGCCGCCACCGGACTTGTAGCCGCCGGTGTAGTAGAGCATACCATCGGCGTAGACGGGGGCCACGGCGTGGATGTCGTAGTCGGTTTCGTGGGGATGGGTCCAGAGCACCTTGCCGGAGGCAGGATCAAGGCCGACAACCAGCTTGGCGGTTTCTGTGACGAGGATGCGTTTTCCTTTGTGGTCGATAATGACGGGGGAGCAATAGGAGGCGGGGTCGCTCAGGCCTTTGGAGGTCCAAAGGGTCTTGCCGGTCATTTTGTCGAGGGCGACGACACTGGCATCGGGACCGCCGGGGGTGGCGTAGACAGTGTTGCCATCCACCAGAACGGACTCGGCGATGTCCCAAGTGATTTTGGGGCCGCTGAATGTCTTGAGGATGTCGACTTCCCAGACCTTGGTGAGGTCGGGCAGTTTGTAGCAACCTAGCACCCCGAGCCCGGACATGACGTACAGCTGCGTGCCGTCGACGGTGGGGGTGGTGCGGGAGCCGGGTGCCTGCTGATCCTTGCTTTCGGGACCGTAGGGCACTTTCTTCTGGATTTTGCCTTCGGAATCAAGCACAAAAATGTAGCCGAGACCATCGTCGAGGGTGCCCAAGGTGTAGATGGCACCGCCAGCCACGGCGATTGAGGGGTAGCCGTTGCCGAGTCCTTCGGCGACCCAAGCGACGGCGGGGCCGCCTTCGGGCCAGGCTTGCAGCAGGCCGGTTTCGGTGTAGATTCCGTTGCGGCTTGGGCCGCGAAACTGCGGGGAGTCTGCCGCGAGGGCGGATCCACAGAGGATTATCGCTGCGATAAGCACTGCACTATACTTCAACATTTTCGATACTCTCCTTGTTTCGCCGTATTTGATATTCCGGCGGTTATTGCGGTCGATTCTACGAAATTATCCTACCGCATCGGCCGGGTACGGCTCAAGAGCGACGCCGGAACCCCAAGCGGCTGATGACTTGGGATATTTTGTTGTGGTGGTGATGGGAAGCGGCAAGATGCCGCTTCCACGTTGGCTACAGGTGAAGTTGAACCCCTTCGACAAGAGGTTCATCGGGTTCCGCCGGGGGAAGATTGCGCCACCAGAACCACCACATCCCCACGGCACCGACGAGAAAGAACGGCAGGGTCATAAAGAAGGCGGCGTAGGATTTGACGACGAGTTGCATGGGCATGAGGAACATGGTGACTTGGCCCAAGAGTCCGAAGGGGACGGTCATGAGGTCGTTGTAGTGTTCCTTGCGCCAAGCCTTGCGCTCCTCGGGGGATAGTTCGGCCCAGAGGGGTTTCCACCATCCGAAGGGCTTGGTGATGCGGTAGAAATTGCGGAGGACGTCGATGGAAACGGGCTTGCTGATGAGGGTGCCGACGATGGCCCCGACGAATGAGATGACGGTCATAACGCAGAAGGAAACCCATTCGGGGGTGGGCTGGATGTACTCATTTTTTTCGAGGAAGAACTGGATGGTGGAGAGGACAGGGCCGACGACCATGCCGCCGATGACGCCGCCGCAGTTGAATCGCCACCAGTAGAGGCGCAGAAGGGTGGGGGCGATACTACCGACCGTGAAGCTCATGACCAGCCAGCCCCAGATGGCGTTGATGCTTCCGGCGCTGAGTCCGATGAGCAGACCGCCGAGCATGACCGCGCCGGTGGAAACCCAAGAGGCGGCGATGAGTTCGCGGATGGATGCGTCGGGGCGAATCCAGGCTTGGTAAATGTCCTTGACGAAGAAGGCGCTGGTGCCGTTGACCATGCCGGCGAGAGAGCCTTTCATCGCGGCGAGCATGGCGACGATGATAAAGCCCGCGAGGCCCATGGGCACTTTGTTCAGGAGAACGGCAGGAAGGACCTGTTCGGGATTGACGATGCCATCAAAACCGACGAGGGATAGTTTGTCGTTCCAAGTAGGCCCGAGAATGGTCTGGAGTTTGGCGATGAGGTCGGCGCTGTAGTTGGCAGGATGGTTGGCGATTTGGCTGGTAACGTCGTGCCAGACGCCTTTGGTGATGTCCGGGAAGGTCTGGTGGATGAGGGTGGCGGCCTGACTTGCGGCGGCGGGGTCGGAGAAGAGGTCTTTGACGAGGTAGATGCCCATGACGGCGAATCCGGCCATGAGGGGCCAGCGGAACATGATGGTGATGCCTTGGAGGAGGGACTGGAGTCCGCACTCGCGGTCGTTGCGCGCGCCGAAATAGCGGCTTTCGCCCCCGACGCCGAGGCCCGCGATGACGTTTCGAAGGAAATAGAATGCGGCGGACATAATGAGATTCTCGTAGATCTCATAGCCCTTTGGCATGGGCGTGTGGGTGGAGGGCAAGGAGCTGGTCCATTGCATGTTGCCGGTGACTTCGGCGGCGGTGGCGGCGAGGCTCTGGGTGCTGGGAACCATGAACCAGGCCATGGTGGCGATGATGAGACAGGATATGATGATGATGACGCCCTGGATCATGTCGGTGATGACGACGCCATAGAAACCGGCGGCCATGGTGTAGGCCGCGGTGAGTCCGACGATAAAGATGGTTACCATTCGGGGGTCGTAGGGGAACATGATTCCGAAGAAGAGGGATGCGCCGCGCACGAGATAGGCGAGGCTGAATAGGGTGGTGGCGACGGCGATGATGGCGGAGACCAGACGGACCACGTCGACTTCGGTGGTGCGGCCGTAGCGGAAGACGTTCCACTCGATACCGGTCATACAGCCGGAGCGGCGGTGCCACTTGCCCAAGAATGCGAGCATGAAGGGAAGGACGAGGACGGCACCTCCGCGAAACTCGATGTAGAGCCCGCGCGGTCCAAGCATGTAGAGGAAACTGGTGATGATCATGGTTCCGGTGAGATCGAACCAGTTGCTCATGCCCGCGACGCCCAGTAGCCACCAGGACATGCGCCTGTTTCCGAGGAAATAGTGGTCGAGACTTTTCGAGGCGATTCGTGTGAGGAAAAGCCCGATGACCGTGGTGGCCAAGAGATAGAAGACGATAATTCCATAGTCGACGGCGTGCAGATGGTGCATGGATCATTCCTTCCGGTTGAAGCGCATGAGAAATCCGTGGCGCATCATACAAGATATGCGCAGGGAATGAAAAGCGGTGGCCAATCGGCCCAATTGCCTTGTTGGCCGCCGAACGGTACAATGGTTGACGAGTTTTGTACCCGAGGAGGTCTTCATGTATTTCAAATTGCTTGCTTGTGACGTGTTGCTCCGTGAAATTGCCCATTGCATCACACGGTGTCCGCACACCATCAGCCCGGCATTCATGCCCAAGGGCGAACATGTGGTTCCCGCGCGGTTGCGGGAAACGCTTCAAAAACAGATAGACTCGGTGGAATCGGACGGCGTGGCGTATGATGCCGTGCTGTTGGGTTATGGACTGTGCGGGAATTCGACGGCCGGACTGGTGGCGCGGTCTTTTCCGCTGGTGATACCGCGTGCCCACGACTGCACAACGCTGTTTCTGGGATCGAAGGCGGCGTTTTGCGAGCATTTCAGCGCAAACCCAAGCCAGGGCTGGACATCGATCGGCTATTCGGAGCGGGGCGGCGGTTTGGTGGCGGATGGCACCACGAGCGGTCTCAGCGATTCCGATGGCGATTTTCAGTCCATGGTGGAATTGTACGGGGAGGAAAGCGCGCGGTATTTGTGGGAGACCATGCACCCGGAAAAACATTACCACGACATAATTTTCATTGATGTGCCGGAAACGCGCGAGCCCCATATTGAGGAGCGTTTGCGGGAGGAAGCGGCGCGTCTGGGCAAGCCGATCCGGGAACTGCCGGGCAGTCTTCGCCTGATTGAGGGACTTCTGGCGGGGAATTGGAATTCTGAGGAGTTCCTCGTAATCCCGCCAGGGCAGCGGGTGGTCGGGGTGTATGACCAGGATGAAATCATGGCGGCGGAAAGGCCTGCGGAATGAGCCGGACGGGTTGGGCGCTCCTGTTGTGCGCGGGATGTGCTGTGGCTTGGGCGCAAGATGAGCCTGTGCAAGGGGTGGATGCGCGGGGCCGGATTGTGGTGCCTGTGACGGTGAATGCGGCGGGGCCTTTTGCGTTCTTGCTGGATACCTGCCTGAGTCGCCCGGTGATTACGCCGGCAACGGCCACTTATCTGCGTCTTCCCGTCGAAAGCGAGAATCTTGTGCAGGTGAAGTCTGTGGTGTGCGGCCCGATCCCCGAGCACGGGGAGACCATGGCCGTTGAAGATTTGACTGACCTGTCTCAGCGGCTGGGTGTCGAGCTGGCGGGCATACTGCCCGCGCATCAGCCGGGTTTTGAGGTGGTGTTTGATTTTGAGGCGGCGCAGGTGCGGTGGAATCGTTTTGAGTCTGCCGAGCCGCCCGCATCGGAAGGTGCCAAGCCGCCGACGTTGAAGGTGGACAACAGTGGTGCGCCCTGCGTCGGTGTGCTTCTTTGCGGGCAGCATCTTCGTGAATTGCGAATCGACACAGTGGCTGTGGATGGGCTTGCGCTTCCGGCGTCTGATTTGGAGGCCATCGGCGCGCTGCGCGCGGGCGCGCCTTGGTTGAGTGCCGACGGGAGTCAGGAGAAGGGCCGGGCCTCTGCACCTCCGGCAGGAACGCGGCTGCGTATTGCGCAACTGAAGGTGGGCGGGGTGACGGTGGAGAACCCGGTGTGTCTTGTCCTGAACGATGGAGAGCCGGGGTATATCGGACTTGGTCTGCTCCGGCTTTTTCGGCTGGGTTTGGCGTATGAAGCGGGTCGTCTTCAGGTGGAGCCTTTGCATGGGGCGGCGTTGACAGATCCGCCTTTGTCGGGCTATGGCCTGTCACTCGACCATTTTGTGGAAGGGTACTGGACTGTGCGCGTGGGGAAGCATTCACCAGCGCATGAGGCGGGCCTGCGCACGGGGGATGTGCTGTTGAAGGTCGGGGATCTCGCTCTTGAGGCGGCAGGGCAGACGCCGGGTTCCTTTGCGAAAGAGATTGAGCGTCGTTTGCTGGCGGCTACAGGAACCACGCTTGAGGTGCGGGCGCGGGGCAAGGAGGACAGGACGGTGATGCTTACTGCGCAGCCTTTGTTGCCGTAGGGACACCGAAGAGAACCCCCGCGTTGCTTTGGGAGAAAAGGGTATACTTGTATTGATGTTGATTCGTGGCTGAGACGGCCATGCAAGGAGGGTCGCAATGCGATTCTATAGTTTTGAGATAGTGATTGAGAAAGAACCTGAGGATGAGGGGTATTTCGCGTATAGTCCGACCCTGCCCGGTTGCTTCAGCAACGGCCGCACCATCGAGGATGCAAAACGGAACATCCGCGAGGCGGTTCAGCTGCATGTAGGGGCGCAGGTTGACCGTGCGGATATTGAAGGACGCCGGGTTTAGCGTTGACGACTATCTGAGCAGGCAGTAGCCTTCTGGGGGAAAAGAACTTGGAAGGCTCTTCTACTTTGGGGGATTTTTGGCTGGTTTGGTTTTTTTCTTTTTTGGTTTTGGGGGCGCGACGTGTTCTTCCACCATTTCTCTGACGGCACCGATGTGTTTTTGCAGGAGTTTTTCGGGGATTTCGTTTAGGAAGCGGCTGGTTTTACTCATACGTTCACGGCCGTGCTGGGTGCGGGAGAGGCACTCGAAAAAGGTGACGTGTCGCTGGCCCCTGGTGATGGCGACGTAGAAGAGGCGGCGTTCTTCTTCGAGACTGTTTTCCTTGAGGCTCCGCTCGTGGGGCAGAAGTCCGTCTTCGAGGCCCACGACAAAGACGAAGGGGAACTCGAGTCCCTTTGCGCTGTGGATGGTCATGAGCGCGACGGCGTGTTCACCGCGTTCCTTTTTTGATCCGCGATCCTGATCGCCGTTGAGGTGGCTTTCATCGAGGAAGCCGAGGAGCGTGGGGGTCTGGGGCGGTTCCTGCTTCTTGGCCTGTTCCTCGTATTCGCCCATGGCGCGGACGACCAGTTCGACATTCTGCCATCGGCTGAAGGATTGCTCGCGGGTCTTGCAGACCCGCTCGAGTTCATCGTTGTATCCGATGTCGCGCACGAGATCCTCAACCTGACTCTGGAGCGGGATGCCGCCCTCGCGAAAGCGTTTTCGATACTTTGAAACGATATCGAGGAACTCGCGGATACCGCGCTCCACGGGCGGGGTTGCGAGTCCGCGCTTGATGATTTCATTGAGGGCTTCGCCGAGCGAGATTTTCTCTTCGCGGCAGATGTCGTGGGCCTTGTGCAGGGTGGTGTCGCCTATGCCTCGTCGGGGCATGTTGATGACGCGCAGGAGGCTCGATTCGTCGCGGGGATTGACGATGACCTTGAGGTAGGCGATGATGTCGCGAACTTCGGTCCGCTCGAAGAATTCCTGTCCGCCATAGACGACATAGGGGATGCCTGCCTGGCGGAAGGCGATTTCGAGGGCGCGGGATTGGAGATTGGATCGGTAGAGTAGGGCGAAATCGCGGTGTCGGGCACCGGTTCTTCCCTGGATGTGCTTGATCCAGCGGGCCGCCTCGACGGCCTCGGCCTCGTCGTCGCGCACGATGAACCAGTCGATGGCGCGGCCTTTGCCGAGATCCGACCAGAGTTTCTTGTCGCGCCGCTGGGTATTGTTCTGGATGACCTGGTGGGCGGCTTCGAGGATGGTGGTCGTTGAGCGGTAGTTCTGGTCGAGGGTGACTATGCGGGCGTTGGGGAAGTCTCGCTCGAATTCGAGGATATTCCGCATGCTCGCGCCGCGCCAGGAGTAGATGGATTGGTCGTCGTCGCCCACGACGCAGAGGTTCTTGTGATCCTCGACCAGCATGCGGAGCAATTGGTATTGCACTTGGTTGGTGTCCTGGTATTCGTCGACCATGACATAGCGGAAGTGATTGCGAAAGCGATGGAGAACACCGGGATGTTCGCGCCAGAGTTTGAGGGTTAGCAGGAGGAGATCGTCGAAGTCGACGCTGTTGGCGGCGCGCAGGGCGGACTGGTAGGCCTCGTAGACGGGGGCCATGTGCCGCTCGTATTTTTCCTCGGTCTCGTTGCGGACGGGCTTGGGTCGGTCGGGGTCCGGTGCGGAATCTTCGTTCTTACAGAGACTGATGGCGGACTGAAAGAGGGCGGGGCTGAAGCCGTCCGCGTCTCCGATTTCGTCGACCACGCGGCGGAGCAGGGTGCGTGAATCGCCCTCCCCGGCGATGCTGAAATTTTTTCGGTAGCCAACCTTTTCGATGTGTCCGCGCAGGACGCGTAGGCAGAAGGAATGGAAGGTGGATATGACGGTTTCGGAGGCACGGGCGGTGCCAACGAGTTCGCCAACACGCTCGCGCATTTCCCCGGCGGCCTTGTTGGTGAAGGTGACCGCGAGGACCTGGGGTGGTGTGGCGAGGCCGAGATCGAGGATATGGGCGATGCGGCGGGTGATGACGCGGGTCTTGCCGCTGCCGGCCCCGGCTAGTACCAATACCGGGCCTTCCGTTTGCAGCACGGCTTCTTTCTGTCGCTCATTTAGGCCTTTGGTGTAGTCGGCAGACATGGGGCAGGGAACCATCCGTGGTTTTGGTGAAAGGTTGATGCAGGTTCCTAGAGCGCCACACGCACGCCGCAGGCCTCGGGATCCAACGCGTTTTCCGGGACGAATTGCTGGAGGCGGTGCTGTGAGCCGCCGGGGAGCGTCGCCCGGATATCCGCGATTTGGCGGGCATCCAAGAGGGCGGGGACGACGGTTGTCCGGAATTCATGGGGCAAGCGGGACCAGGCGATCAGCGCGATGCTTTCCTCGAGATCGCGCACGGAAACGGTTACTCCGGCCAAACGCGCATATTGGTCGAGGGGGGCCTTTACATCCATGGCGATATAGTCCAGCAGACCTGCTTCGACCAGTGCGGCGAGGACCTGGGGGCGACTGCCGTTGGTGTCGAGCTTGGTTTTGTATCCGATGGCTTTGACGCGCTTGAGAAAGGCGGGAAGCCCAGGTTGCAGGGTGGGCTCTCCGCCACTGACCACAACACCATCGAGCAGGCCACGGCGAGCATGGAGGAAGCCCAGCACCTCCGTTTCGGGGAGCATGACATCCTGATTCGCCATGCGGGGCAGGAGGGTCGCGTTGTGACAGAAGGGGCATTTGAAATTGCAGCCCTGCGTGAACACCACGGCAGCCAGATGGCCCGGGAAATCGCTCAAGGTGAACGGTTGGAATCCGCCTATCTTCATCATGTGATCCTACCGACCGGCAATGGCCGCCCCTCTCACCGGGTTTCGACGTGAAAGCGGCTGCGCAGACCAAACTCCGCCTGCTTGCCTTCGTTCCATTGGTTGACGGGGCGGAGATAGCCCACCACCCGCGAATAGACTTCCGTTGCGATGCCACAGCTTGGACACTGGGCATGTTCGCCGCGCAGGTAGCCATGTTGGGGACAAATGGAGAAACTCGGTGACAGCGTAAAGTACGGGAGGTGGTATTGTCCACAGACCCGGCGGACGAAGTTCTTGACGGCTTCGGGATCCGCGACGGCTTCGCCGAGGAAGACGTGCTGAACCGTGCCGCCGGTGTAGCGCGATTGCAGACCATCCTGCAGGTCGAGCACATGAAAGACGTCATCTGAGTAGTTGACGGGGAGCTGGGTCGAATTGGTGTAGAAGGGTTCGCCATTCTCGGCTGTTCCACCGGGATTGGCAAAGCGAATGTCGGAGTACCGCTGGCGATCGAGCCGGGCCAGACGGTAGGTCGTGCCTTCGGCGGGGGTCGCCTCCAGGTTGTAGAAGTTGCCCGTTTCTTCCTGAAATTCAGCGAGTCTTTCCCGCATGTGGTCGAGTACCCGCGCGGCGAAGGCGGTGCCCTCTTCTGTTGCGATACCGCAGCCCATGAGGTTTTCGCAGGCCTCGTTCACCCCCACCAGACCGATGGTGGAGAAATGGTTGTACCAGTAGCGGTCGTGTCGGGATTTCACGTCGCGCAGGTAGAATTCGGTGTAGGGATAGAGATGCTTGTCCGTGAGACCCTCGAGGATTTTGCGCTTGGTTTCGAGGCTCGTGCGGGCGATGTCCATGAGACGATCGAGGCGGGCCATGAAATCGGCTTCGTCTTGGGCGAGATATCCCAAGCGGGGCATGTTGATGGTGACCACGCCGATGGAACCCGTGAGAGGGTTGGCCCCGAAGAGGCCGCCACCGCGTTTTTCGAGCGAGCGCAGGTCCAGGCGCAAGCGGCAGCACATTGAACGGGCATCGTCCGGCGACATTTCGGAATTCACGAAATTGGCGAAGTAGGGGATGCCGTATTTCGCGGTGACTTCCCACAACCTGCTGAGTCCGGGGGCGTCCCAATCAAAATCGGCGGTGATGTTGTAGGTGGGGATGGGGAAACTGAAGACGCGGCCCTTGGCGTCACCTTCGGACAGCACTTCGAGGAATGCCGAATTGAAGGTTGCCATTTCTTCCTTGAAATCGCCGTATTTTTCGTCGCGAATGACCCCGCCGAGCACGACATTCTGATTTGCGAGATTGGCCGGGGGTTGCAGGTCGAGCGTGACGTTGGTGAAGGGGGTTTGGAAGCCCACGCGCGTGGCAACGTTGAGATTGAATACGAATTCCTGGAGCGCCTGTTTCACCTCGGCGTAGGCCAGACCGTCGTAGCGGATAAACGGCGCGAGCAGGGTGTCAAGATTGCTGAAGGCCTGCGCCCCGGCGGCCTCGCCCTGCAGCGTGTAGAAGAAGTTCACGATTTGCCCCAGAGCGGTGCGGAAATGCTTGGCGGGGCGGCTTTCGGCCTTGCCCGGCGCGCCGCGAAATCCGGAACGCAGGAGATCCTGCAGATCCCATCCCACGCAGTAGACCGAGAGCAAACCCAAGTCGTGGACATGGAGGTCGCCGCTTGAATGCGCGTCGCGCACTTCTGCGGTGTAGATTTTGTTCAGCCAGTAGACCTTGCTGGCTTCGCTCGATATGTAATTGTTCAGGCCTTGCAGCGAGTAGGCCATGTTCGAGTTCTCTTGCACCTTCCAGTCGGCGCGATCCAGATAGCGGTCGATGAGGTCGACGTCGGCCTGCTTCACCATTTCGCGGATACGCGCGTGCTGGTCGCGGTAGATTATGTAGGCCTTTGCTGATTTCTTGAAGGGGGACAGCAGCAGCACATCTTCCACGACGTCCTGCACCTGTTCGACGGTCGGGACATTGCCGTAGGCCATGGATTCCAAGACCGTGAGCACCCGCACTGTCATCCGGCGGGCGACATCTTCGCCGAACTCGTCGGAAGCCCGCCCCGCTTTCGCCAAGGCCGCAGTTATTTTCCCGGCATCGAAAGGTGCCTTGCGCCCGTCGCGCTTGCAGATCTGGGAAAACGAACCTGACGGTATCCACGCCATTTCGGTCTTGGCTTCGTTCATCAAGGCTTCCATGATGCCCCTTCTCCTTCCGTATCGAGGTTATTGCTGCGATTTTCAGGGTAACTAGGTCTACAAATGGGAGGGCTTCGAATTTCGTATTATTATAAGAAATGTTCAGTGAACCTCCCTCGGCTCGATCCTGATAGTACACCAGATTGACCGCAATGTCAAGGGGTTATTTTTTGGAACACCACTACATACTGTGGGTGGGACGAAAAATTAGTAATCTTTTGACAGGTGCTTTCTAAGTCGTTGATGGGGGGTGAGGGTTTGTAAAATTAGCATTTTGCGTATTTTAAGGGAGGTGGGCGGGGCCCGACGCCCCAGCACACTGAAGTTGCCAGAGGGTCGCCTAGGGCGTTGCCCTAGGCTAAATTGTTGTCGCCCCTTTGGGGCTTTGGGACGGCAGGCAAGATGCCTGCGTTACGGGGGCGCGTTGTTGTTTTAACCAAAGCGCCGACTAAGGTCGGCGCAGTCCATATGGCAGGTACCGGCTATTTGGAGTGCGGGGACGAAGTCACCGCTTTGGCTGGTCTCCGCATTGCAGCCTTCACGCAAGACGGCTAGCCGCGGTTGCTGCTGGTAACGCAGGCATCTTGCCTGCTCCCCAAGGCCACAAACCACGAACCACACGCCACACCCCACGTCATTTCGATGAATGTAATGAGGAGAAATCTTGTGACGGTGTTTGCCTTTGTGGACGGTGTAGACGGGGGTTAAGATTTCTCGCTTCGCTCGGAATCACGTGGGAGAAATTGACCACAGAGACACAGAGGGCAAGGAGCGTGGATGAGGTGTTTGGGTTGGTGATGGGGGTCAACATCCCCCGGCCCTTTGGGCCTCCCCCTTCGGAAGGGGGATTTTTTTTGCTTCGCGGTTGGGGGGGGATGTGGGGGATGGAGTATAGTTAGGGGCGTTTGTTTGGTTTTGAAACCTTATGGGAGGTGGCGACAGGATGGAAAAACAATTTCGTTTGGCAGTCGTTTCTATTGATCGGCCTGAGCGGGAGGGCTTGCTTCCGGAGGTGATTGATCGTTGTGTTGCGGCGATTCATGAGGCGGGGGCTCGTGGTGCGGATCTGGTGTTGTTGCCGGAAGAGCCGGATATTATTGCGGGGGGGGTGTATGGTACTTATTCGCAGGAGGAGCATCCTGCGTACGGGGCTTTTTGCGAGGCGGCGTGTTTGGCTCGGGTGGGGGTGGTTTCGACGTTGTCTTTTCGGGTGGGGGAACGTCATGCGAACACGGGTTTTCTTTTGGGGCGGGATGGGGCTGCTATCGGATTTTACCGCAAGCAGCATCCTGCACCCTCGGAGGAGGCTATTTTGACAGAACCGGTGGTGGCGGGGGAACCGTTTCCTGTTTTTGATTTTGAGGGGGTGGGGATCGGGATTGCGATTTGCATGGATATCCATTTTCCGGAGATGTTCCGCATTTACGGGTTGAAGGGGGCGGATCTGGTGTGTGTGCCTACCATGTATCTGGATTATACGGGGGATTATCTGGAGAGCATTGAGAAGGCGCGGGCGATTGACAGCGGGATGTATCTGGCGATTTCGCGGTATATCTCGCGGCCTTTTCTCGCGGGTAAGAACATGGGGTATGCGAAGGTGATTGCCCCGGATGGTCGGGTGATCTTGTCGACGGGGCATCGGGCCGGGTTGGCGATTTCGGAATTTGACCCGGGGTGGCGGATGGAGTTTTGGGGTGACGGGTATGGGGGGAATATGCGCACGATGTATGACACGATCCGGCGTCCGGATCTTTATGGCGAACTGGTGGCACCGAAGAAAGAGAGTATGTGATGAGCGTCAATATGCAACGGATGCCGGTGAGTCCGGTACGTGTGTGGGCTTTCATGGTTTTCGGCGTGCTGCTTTTCGCGGCCGTGTTTTCGCTGTATGCGGTGAGACCGCCGCACCCGCTGCCGGTGGACGCACCAGCGGAGGAGTTTTCGGCTTGCCGGGCGATTACGCACGGGCCGACGATTGCGGCGGAGTTGCATCCATCGGGTTCTGCGGGGAACTTCAAGGTGGAGCAGTATATCTTCGAGACGATGAAGGCGCTCGGGGTGGAGACGGAGATTGTTACGGATTTGCATGTGGAGGGGCATGGCGCAGCGCAGCGACGGATGGTGTTGGGGCGCATTCCGGGGACGAGCAACACGAAGGCGTTCGGTTTGATGTCGCACTATGATTCGACGCCTTTCGGGCCGGGGGCGGCCGATGATGGGGGGGGCGTGATGTCCCTGCTGGAGACGGCGCGTGCGCTGAAGGCTTCGGCTCCACTGAAGAACGATGTGATTTTTGCTTTCACGGATTGCGAGGAGGGGGCGAAATTGGGGGCGACGCTTTTTTGCGACAGCCCTTGGTTTGAAAAGACGGGTGTGCTTTTGAATCTGGAGGCGCGGGGCACGCAGGGGAACTCGCTGTTGTTCAACACCAGTCCACTGAACGGGTGGCTGGTGGATCAGGTGATTGCGGGGGTGCGGTATCCCACGACGTCGTCGTTTATGTACGATGTATACAAACGGCTTCCGTTCGGGAGTGATTTCGACACGTTGCGGGAACGGGGGATGAAGGGTTTTGACACGGCGTTTATCGATAACTTCCCGTGGTATCACACGAAGAACGACATCGCGGCGCATTTGGATCTTGGCACCTTGCAGCAGCACGGGATGTATACGCTGGATATGGCGCGGCATTTTGGCAGCATCCCGCTGGATGGTTCGCTGACCGCGCCGGACGCGGTTTATTTCAACACGGTCGGCTATCACATGGTTCGGTATCCGATGGCATGGAACGGGCCTCTGATTATCGTGACGCTGCTTCTGGCGGGTGCGGTTTGGGCGGTCGGGTTCAGCCGCAAGCAGCTTTCGATATCGGGATTCCTTTTGGGTGTATTCGCGTGGCCGGTGGCGGCTGCGGGTTCGGCAGTGTTGGCTGCGGGGATGGTGGCGTTGGTGTGGGGCTGGCCGACCGCGCATGTTTTTTATACGCAGGGTATCACGCGGATTCCGGATTTGTACCCGCTGTACCACAACACGATCTACATCGTGGCGATGGTTTCGGGCACCGTGGCGGTGCTTGCGCTGGTGTACGGGGGCTTGAGTCGGTGGGTTCGTGCGCAGAATCTGGCGGCGGCTTCGTATGTGTGGTGGGTGGCGGGGCTGCTGATTCTCGACCGTATGTTGCCGGGTGCGGGGTATCTGCTGATGTGGCCTTTGGCGATCAACGCGCTGGGGCTTCTGCTGTGCTTTTCGCTGGGGAAACCGGGGGCCTTTGCAGCGGGTTGGGCGGTTATTTTGACGCCATTTGTGTTGCCGGCGCTTATTCTTTCGGTGCCGACTTTCCATGTGCTGAGTTATACGGTGCTGATCATGGGCGGACCGGGCTTGGTGATTTATCTGGCGTTAAATCTGTCGCTATTGGCCCCGCAGTTTGACTTGATGGGGCGGGTTAACCGGTGGTGGTTGCCGCTGAGTGGCGCATTGCTGGCGGCGGTTTTGCTGGGCTATGGGCTGATCAACAGCAGCTTTACGCCCCTACGCCCGAAGCTTGATTCGGTGTCTTATGGCATTGATTACGATGCGAATGCGGCGTATTGGCTGAGTCCTGATGCTGCCCCGGATGAATGGACGTCGCAGTTCTTTCCGGCGGACACGCCGCGCGAGGAGTGTGCGGAGTTCGGGCTGAAGGGCACTGAAAAAGTGATGAAGGCGAAGGCGCCGATCGCGGAGGGCTATCCGGGAGCGAAGGTGGAAATCAAGAGCGACACGACTTCGGGGAATGTCCGGGATTTGACGCTTCATGTGAGTTCTCCGGCGCGGGCTGCGCGTTTGCACCTGCGGCTGGTGTCGAGCGGGGAACTGCTTGGCGCGTCGATGTTCGGGAAACCGCTGGAGACGGAGCGCGACCATTGGCGGCTTGATTTTCGGGTGATTCCGGAGGAGGGTGTGGATATCACGTTGTGTGTGTCGGCGAATACGCCGGTGCGGATCAATACGATGGAAACGTTTTACGGGCTACCGGAGATACCCGGTTTTTCACCGAGGCCGGATTATATTACGGCGACGCCGAATACGGTGAATCATCATCGGAATATGTTGGAGAGTAATCAGATTTATGTGGTTCGGACGGTGGAGTTTTAGTGGGGGGTACACGCTGAAGCGCGAACAACATACGCTCACGTTGTTTTGTTTTGGATATGGTGTCGGGTGATGGTGAATTCGTTGTCGGTGATTTCTATTTCAGAGAATGTGCCGTCAGTGGGGGGGGTGTGGCGTTGACGGAATAGGGGTGGGGTGGTCAGGTGGCTCAGGTGGGGATATTCTTTGTCGGGGGTGCAGCTGGGTCTGTGGACGTGTCCGGCGATGTAGAGGATTTTTCTTCCGGTCTCACCGAGTGCTTGTCGGAAGGGATCGGCGTTTCTGAGGCGTCTTGTGATGATGCTGTGGTAATCGGCAGTGGTATTGAGCAGGGGGTAGTGCGCGGCGACGACTACCGGGCCGGGGGGGGCTTCGCGAACTAAGGTGGCGACAGCTTTGATTTCATCTTTGGCGATGTAGCCGCGCGCGGCGAAGTCGGGGTAGACGGTGGGTGCGAAGACGACGCTGGTTCCGCCGGGGAGCTGTTGGCGGCAGGGCCATTCAGGGCCGGGGAGAAAACTCGAGAGGCCGCGCTCGAAACGCCGGGTGTGAAAGGCGTGGCGGGTGTAGATGTCGTGGTTTCCGGGCAAGGCCCAGACAGTGCGGCCGCGTGCGCGGATGGCTTCCATGAAGGCGTTAGCCTGGGCGAACTCCACGTCGAGCGCGGTGGAGCTGACGTCCCCGGTGACGATGATGGCGGCGCTGTCGATCGCAGCCAGCATCCCGGCGAATTCGTCGGCGCGCTCGGTGCGGTACTCGTGACGACGGCGCAAGATGACATTGATCAGGCCGACGCCTCGCTTGCCCAGCCAACGGAGCGGGTTTCCGGGTATGGCCCAGAAATGCAGATCCGTGATGTGGAGAATACGGTCTCCCATGGTGTTATTTCAGCCGCGCCAAGATTTCCTCCACGGCGGGCGCACCGGGGTGTTCCACGGTGTTGAGGTTGAGGAGGCGGGCGGGGTCGAGTTGAGCGAGGGCGGTCTGCACCCCGCCAATGGATCGGATGCAGGGGACGTAGTATTGGTCGAGCCAGGCTTGATCCTTGGTGGGGTCAAACTGGTTCCAATCGATCACGTTGATGGAACCGGGGGCTTTTTCGATGGCACTGGCGAAGAGGGTCCATAGACCGGCCTGACCCAAACCGATGACGTCCACGCTACCGGTGAGGTCGCGTCGGGCGCGGAGGAAGGCGGTAGCGGTGAGGACGTCCTGCACGCGGTAGCCGGTATCGGTCGGCTGGAAGGTGTCCATGAACCTGCCTACGCGGCGGCGTTCGGTGAGGGCCTTCGGGGAATGGTATTCGCCGGTAAGGAAGGCGTCGATGCAGAGGACGGCCTTGCCTTGGGCAATGAGTCCGGCTACGAGCGGGCCGGTGCCGAGACCGGAGGGATCCGCGAGGGCGGCTTTGCCTTCGCCATGGACGACGAGGACGGCGTCCTGCGGGGCGGGGCCGGGTGCGTGGTAGAAGAGGGCGGGAATTTCGTCGCCCTGGCCCTTGCGGTGGATGAGCCATCCTTCGACGACGTAGACCGCGCCTTCTTCGCGGAAGCGGCGCTCGCAGTCGAGATCGTTGGCCTTGGGCACGGTGGCGTTCATAACGTCGGTCAGGACGGTGTCATAGAGGGCCTTGTTTTCGGCGAGCGTTTTTTCGGCGATGGCCTGGCGGGATTTGACGAGATTCTCAAGGATGGTTGGCATGTCGGGGTAGTTTTCGGGGGCTTTGCGGTTGGGGAATACGCGGAGCTTTTCCTCGGGCTCGACGGTGAAGGCGGGCTCGGTGTATTGGTCACAGTCGGTGCGGTTGAGGAGGTGTTTGGCGAAGAAGCGGTAGACGGCCTCGCGGCTGGCTTTGTTGTAGTTGTGGCCTTCGTCGATCTGCGTGGTGGCGATCCGGTCTTCGGCGTCGTAGAGGCGGTAGATGCTTCGGATGGAGGGATATTCGACGCGGAGCGTTTCGCGGGTCCAGTCACCGGTGGCGGCGACCATAAGCAGGGGGCGCGGTGCCATGGTTGCGCCGATTTCCATGTTTGAGTTTTCCATGCGGATGATGGGGGCGTTTTCGCAGAGGCATCCGCCCTGCATGCGGCATGAGATCATGTTGACGGGGGCGGCGACCTTGATGCGGTCGTCGACGGCGCATAGGGCGAAGGTCTGGGTGCCGCCACCGGACGCGCCGGTGCAGCCGATGCGCTGCGGGTCAACCCCGTCGAGCGCGGAGACGAAATCGACGGCGCGGATGCTGCCCCAGAGTTGCATGGCGAAGGGGTGTATGCCCCAGAGTTTTTCGGCATCCCCGCCCCAGTTGTGGGAAATTTGCAGGCTGTCGGTGTAGCCGATCATGTCGTAGGTGAAGACGACGGCACCGAGCTTGGCGAGGGTGATGCAGCGTGCGGGCACGGAGCATAGCTCCGTGTTTTCGAGGCGGCCGTTCTTCCAGTGGCCATGGGGACACACCACGGCGGGAAAGGGGCCGGTGCCTTTGGGGCGATAGAGATTGCCGGTGACGAGGTAGCCGGGGAAGGCTTCAAAGTGGACTTTTTCGACGGAGTAGTCTTCATGTTCTGTGCGCTCGAAGAGGTTGGCATTGAGTGGTGTTTTTTCGGGGAGGGGCCAGAGGCCAGAGGCGATGAGGATGCGGCGGCGGATGGTTCCGGCCATTTTCTCCCAGTCTTCGCGGGAGTTGTACTGGGGCATGGTGAAGACGGTGTCGGTGTGTTTGACGGACGTGACGCGGGTATCCTTGACGGGCTCGGGGGTATTCAGCACGCGGCGATCCAGTGCGGCGGTTTTGATGTCGAGGGCGTGGTTGAGGCTGATCGCGATGGTGGCGACGGTGCTGTGGAAGTCAACGGGCACATGGCCGGGTTTGAGGTCGATCTTGCCAGCGGAACGCCATGACCAGTCGAGCTTTTCCTTGTCGGAGGCGGGCGGGACGACGAGTTTTCGTCCTGCGATTTCGAATTCGGTGGCCTGACGATCCGACCATGCCCAGACAGCGTAGGTTCCCTCGGCGGGGGCGGTGATTCCCTTTGCGGCATCCCGCGCATCCAACCAGATGAGGGGAGGATTTCCGGCGGACAAACAGCAGGCGGTGAGCATCCAAAACGCGGTCATGTCAATCTCCTTCAAAGCCCCGCAAAGGGCAACGTGTTATGAGGAGGCATCAGCATACCTTTTCCGGGCGGGATGTTGCATCTTGGCGGGCGGCATCCGGAAAGATTCCGAAATTCCTGTTGCGCGGTGCTATAATTCGGGCTTCTAGGGCAAGCCGATCGCGGTTCCGCCGAGACTGAAAATTTCAAAAGGAAAAAACGATGATTTCCCCCCCGAAGAAACGCCGTCCGATTCGCTTCCTCTTCCGTTGGGCCTTCCGTCTGACCGCCATTGCTGTTTTCATTGCCGTTGTGGCGGGTGTGTATTTTCTGCGGGACGGCCTCTACAACCATTTTGTGACCTACCCCAAGCAAGCGCAGGCGTGGGCGGATTTGAAGAAGGAATTCAAGCCGGTTTCGCTGGATGACGGATGGAATGAGTATCGGGGGATTATCCACAGCCACTCCCACCTTTCACACGACAGTGAAGTGCCCTTTGAGGACATCCTGAAGGTGATGAAAGAGATCAAGATGGATTTCATCCTGATGAGCGATCATTGTGATGAGAATCTGGCGGATTACAGCAAGCAGTGGCGCGGGATGCATGACGGAAAACTTTTTGTGCCGGGCTTTGAGATGGGCGACGGTTTCATGCCGACCTTCTTGCCTGCAGAAACGATTTTGAAGAAGGACACACCCCCTGCGACGCTTGCGCAGGAGGTTGCGGACAAGGGCGGCTTGCTGTTCTATGTGCATTCCGAGGAACCGCGCCAGTGGGATTTGCCGCAGTTGAACGGGATGGAGATTTACAACATTCACGCCGATTTCAAGGACGTGAAGATGAACACGCTGATACCGGACATTATCTGCAATGTGGGTTCGTATCGGCCCCAGTTGATGCGGTCAATTTACCATCACCGTGCGGAGGTGCTGAAGGGGTGGGATGAACTTAACCTGACGCGGAAGATCACGGGGTTCGGCGGGAACGATTGTCACCAGAACAGCGGATTCCGGGCGTTTTATGAGGAAAAGAATGAGAATGGCGTGGTGCAGCCTGTGGTGCGCATCGAGGACACGAGCCCGGACACGAAGGCAACGATCAATCTTAATTTCTTGACGCGGGGATTGTTGCGGCTGGTCGCGGGACCGCTTGAACCGGGGAAGAAGCTTTTTCACCTGCAGTTGGATCCGTATGAACTGATGGGACAATTTTGCAACACCTATGTGCTGGCGAAGGACTTGAGCGAGGAGTCGCTGAAGGACAGCTTGAAGAACAGTCGCGCCTTTGTGGGTTTCACTCAGCTGGCGGATTGTCGAGGTTTTGTTTGTTTCATGCAGAATGCCTCGGGGAAGGCGGTGATGGGTGAAACGATCGCCCTGGCTCCTGACACCCACCTGCGGGCGGGAGCGCCGCTGCCCTGCCGGTTTACCGTATTGAAGAACGGTGAGGTTCAGTTCCAGCAGGAGGGGCGGGAGCTGGACTATCAGCCCAAGGCTCTTGGTAAGTATCGCGTGGAAGTTGAATTGAATATTCTGGGTGTGTTGACGCCTTGGATCTATACGAATCCGATTGAATTGAAGTAAGGGCACTTGAAGCGATCTGCCGGGTACCCGAAGATAAGGTTACGAGGTCAATAAGAAGGAGCCAATCATGTTCTGCTCAAGCCGTATGCGCGTTGTTTTTTTGTTTTTTGTGCCACTTTTGGCGTTGCCGGTTTTCAGCGCGTCGGCGCTGGTTGATTTGAAGCCCTTGTGGACGACCGATAGCGGAACCTTTACGGAGGCGGGTGCCACGGTCGCGGACATCAACAATGACGGGGTCTGCGAGGTGCTGGCGGCGGGTCGCGAGGAAGTGCTGGCTTTGGACGGGGCGGGAAAGGTGCTTTGGCGGACGAAGGGGCATATGCGGTTCATGACCGTACCCACGGTGCTGCAGAGACCGGGTCAATCGGCGCTGATTTATGCGGCGGACATGGGCGGCTTCCTCATGTGCCTGGATGGTACGGGAAAGGTGGTATGGGACGTGAAACTGAACGGCGGGGTGAGCTGGACAGTGACGGCGGTGTCGAAGGTGGCCGATCGCACGGTTGTGGTGCAGGGCGATGAGAGCGGGACCATTTGGGCGCTGGACGCGTTTACGGGCGAGACCTTGGGAACGGCGAAGGTATCGGGCAAACCATCGAGCGTGGCCGTGGGCGACATGGACAAGGATGAAAATCCCGAGGCGGTCGTGATTACGGATACGGGCAAGGTATCGGCGGTGGACAGTACCGGCGCAACGCGCTGGGAAACCAATATTGGCGGCACCTCGCAGACCTGGGGCACAGCGGCGCCGGTGATGTTCAGCACGTCGACGGGCCAGACCCGGATCGCGGCGGCATCGAATGACAGCCTCGCGGTGTGCTTGGACAACCAGGGCGCGGTGGTGTGGCAGCATGCCGTGCGCGGACCGGTAGCCGCGACGTTGTCGGCGGGTGATTTCGACGGAAACGGGCGTGCGGATATTTTCATGATTACCCAGATCGGGGCGATTTACCGTTTCGATGAGGACGGGGCGTTGCTTTGGGAGATCGATATGCAGGGGCGTTCGCTGGCTGCGGGTGCGCTGGTGGACATTGACGGCAACGGCAAGCTGGACTATGTGTTTGCAACGCAAGACGGGCATTTGCTCGCGCTTGATCAATCAGGCGGGCTCATCGCGGATTATCAATTCCCACACCGGACGATCAATGTGACGCCGGCCTTCGGGGAACTGGATGCGAAGACGCCGGGGCTGGAAATGGTGATTACCGGTGGTGAGGCGGGCTTGATCTACGCCTTTGCAACAGCGACCCCCGCGAATGCGCCCAGCCCCTGGAATGCGTATCGCGGAAATGCCGACAAGAACGGGGCGTGGTTTGGTTTGACCCAGAGCAACACCCTGAGCATGACGGCGAAGAATCTGGCTTGGGAGAAAATTGTCGCAGGAACCCCGGTTCGTTTCCACATCAACGTGCCGCAACCCGGTACGGCTCCGCTGAAGGCAACGGCGTGGTGTGTGCGGCCGGACACTTCGCGGCAGTCTTCGGTTTCAAGCGTCCTGGGCGGTGAGGGCGTGCTGGAATTGCCGGTGAGCGCGACGCTGCCGGGGGCCTATGTGTTTGGCTGGACCCTTCAGGACGACAAGAACCACACGCTGCTGGAAGGCAGTCAGACCCTTTCCATTCAGCCTTTCTCGGCGGACCGGGCCTTAGCGCAGACGGCGCTGGACACGTTGGGCGCGGTTGCGGATGAGGTGGAATCGGTGTTGCCGCGTTCCTCGGCCGCTTTGCGCAATGAGGCAAAAACCCTGACGGCACTTTCGGGCGAGGCAAAGTCCTTGCAGGAGGCGTTGGCCTCCGGACCAAAAGCGGAAGCGCTTGCGCTGGACACGACGACGGCCTTGAACACGCGCGCGACCCACGCGCTGGCCGCTGCCCACGCGGTACAACGTGCGCGGAGCATAGGCGAGGGGACGAGCGTGATCGGGTTTGAGACCGCACTGTGGGAAAGCCGCGCAGTGGACGCGCAGGTGCCGTCCGCAGCGCAATCCGCGTCGAGCAAGATTCGGATTGAACGTCGCGTGACCTTGGGCGAGCATGAGTCGGTTTCGCTGGGCTTGTTTAACATTCTTGATGAGCCGCTGCAGGTGCGCGTGTTGACGGCGGTTGACCCGAAGGTGCCGCAGGCACAAGTGGCGTTGTTGCACTCGGAAGCGGTGCCGACTTCGCAAGGGGATCTTTCGTGGGATCCGCTCCCGGCTTTGGATGACTCGGGGGTGTTGACGATTCCGCCGCTGAGCACAGCCGAGGTGTGGGCGGCGATGGACACGACCGGTCTTTCCGCGGGGGATCACAGCGTGAAGATCACGGTGCAGTCCCTTACCGGGGCAGGCGTGCTGGAT
>CAIZGN010000239.1 GCA_903932505.1 Candidatus Hydrogenedentota bacterium | reverse complement strand
TCTATACGTTCATCGAACAGCGCGGCCCCATTCGTGGAAAAACCGTGGCCTGGATCGGCGATTCCAACAACGTATGCAATACTTGGCTTCAGGCCGCCGAGTTATTTGATTTCAACGTGCATGTGTCGACGCCGCCAGGATACGAAGTCGAGCCGGAGCGCGCAGGACTGTACGGAACAGGCCACTACGAGGAATTCTCCGATCCGATGCAAGCCGCCCGGGATGCTGACCTGGTCACCACCGACGTCTGGACCAGCATGGGCTTTGAGGCCGAAAACGAGGAGAGAAAGCGCGACTTTGAGGACTGGCAGGTTGACGCGGAAATGATGAAGGCCGCAAAAAAAGAGGCTGTATTCATGCACTGCCTGCCGGCTCACCGCGGCGAAGAAGTTACTGCAGAGGTCATGGATAGTCCGCAAAGCGTGGTCTGGGATGAAGCGGAAAACCGGCTGCATGCGCAAAAAGCGCTGATTGAATTTCTGCTGCTGGGGCGCATTGAGCAATAGCCCCCCGGGGTTGGGGATGGCCGCGGTGTGATACCAGGTAGCGGCAGCGGATGTCGCTTCGGCAAGACAAATTTTGAAACTTTGAAGAGATCAGGGCAATGGCAGAATTGGAAAAAGTAAAAAAAGTCGTGCTTGCTTATTCAGGCGGACTCGACACCTCCGTGATAGTGAAGTGGCTCCAGGACAACTACGGCTGCGAGGTCATCACCTTCACCGCCGATATAGGCCAGGGAGAGGAACTTGAGCCGGCACGCAAAAAGGCGCGTGCCATGGGCGTCAAGCAGATCTTTGTGGAAGATTTGCGCGAGGAGTTTGTGCGCGAATTCGTCTTCCCCATGTTTCGCGCCAACGCCCTCTACGAAGGCGAGTATCTGCTCGGCACCTCGATCGCGCGGCCGCTGATCGCAAAGCACCTGGTTGAAGTCGCCCGGCGCACCGGCGCAGATGCGATTTCGCATGGCGCCACCGGCAAGGGAAACGACCAGGTCCGCTTTGAACTGGGCGCCTACGCGCTCATGCCCAATGTTCGCGTCATTGCTCCCTGGCGGGAGTGGGACCTGCTTTCGCGGGAAAAGCTGCTGAAGTACGCCGACAAGCACGGGATCCCGGTCGATTACAAAAAACGCAAGGGCGGCGCACCCTATTCCATGGATGCGAACCTGCTGCATATTTCTTACGAGGGCGGAATTCTCGAAAACCCGGCCTTCGAACCTGAAGAATCCATGTGGCGCATCACGGTTTCGCCGCAAAAGGCCCCCGCCCGTCCCGAACACATCGAGCTTGCCTATGAGAAAGGCGACATTGTCGCCATCAACGGCAAGCGTTTGACCCCCGCCAAGGTGCTGACCGAACTCAATCGCATTGGCGGCCGTCACGGGATCGGCCGCCTCGATCTGGTGGAGAACCGCTATGTCGGCATGAAGTCGCGGGGATGTTATGAAACGCCCGGCGGGACCATCATGCTCCGCGCGCATCGCGCCATGGAGTCCCTTACGCTTGATCGCGAGGTGCTTGCACTCAAGGATGACCTCATGCCCCGCTACGCCCGGATGATCTATAACGGTTACTGGTTCAGTCCGGAGCGGGTACTGCTGCAACAGTTGATCGACTCCTCGCAGCACTGCGTCAACGGCACAGTCAGACTCAAGCTCTACAAGGGCACGGTGCTGGTCACGGGGCTGGCGCAACTGCTGTTTCCGATTCAAGCCAACGGTAGTTTGCTCGCCAACAGCAACGGCAAAGCC
>CAIZGN010000238.1 GCA_903932505.1 Candidatus Hydrogenedentota bacterium | reverse complement strand
TTGCGGGTGGATTCGGCACCTTTGTGCGACGCAGTCATGCCCAACAGATCGGTCTTCTTCCCCAAGGTATTCCGCACCACCGCATCCACTATGTCGGCAACGCCTCCCTCGGAGGAGCCAAGTGGGCCGCCTTGTCGCGGCAGTCCCGAGAAACGGCTGAGGAGATCGCACGCACCACCATGCATGTTGAACTCTCCACTGATCCGGATTTCGCCATGGAATTCGCCATGGCCATGCGGTTTCCCGATCCGACCTCCCAAACGCAGGGTGCGTCCGTCTGACCGCCCCTCGGATAACATGTTTAGATTGATTCGACATATCGGCACTTCCTGGCGGGACGAGGAGGGACAGTCCCCCTCGCCCTATGCCTTGGGTGGATGGACCGCCTTTCTAGCGGGTATTGCCATCGCTGCGCTGGCCGGATTGGCCCTTTTCAATTCCATCACCCGTATGCAGCAGTTTTCACCGGACTCGCTGACCTATATCGATGTTGCGCAGAACTGGGCTGCTGGTCGTGGTCTCGCACATTCCGCATGGATATCCTACGGCCCCCGCGATTGGGCGGCTCAGCCCCTGTTGTCCCCCTGCACCTTGTGGGCACCCTTGTATCCCTTGGCCATCGGAATGCTCGGGTGGATGGGGATGCCCGTGTGGATGGCCGCGCTTACGCTTCCTTTTGTGGGCCTGCTCCTCTTTCTGGCTGCGATATACGCGCTGTGCCGTCACCTCTACAACGATACTGCTGCCTGGTTCTCCGTGGCCGCCCTATCCGTATACGGCCCGGTCTATCTTTGCGCCCGTTACGCCTGGAGCGAGATGCCCGCGTTGGCCTGCCTCGCGTGGGCCTATTGGTTTCTGCTGAGTGCCCGGGAAAATCGGAAAGCTCGCCTGCTCGTCTCGGGCGTACTCTTCGGCCTCGCATTCTCCGCGCGCTACGTTCTGTTTCCCGCTGTGGGACTGGGGGTGTTGATGCTGGCGTGGTCTTCATGCACGACAAAAAAAACACCCGTCCTGTCTCGCGTGGCCCTCTTGCTTATTGGTTTCGGGGCGGTCGCCGCTATGGCGGTCGGTCACAACTGGCTGTCGGATGGCACCCTGCTCGGTCCCGCTCGCGCCGCTTCACAGATCGGGTTCTGGACCAATCTCAAACACGCAGCCTACGTCCTCTGTTTCGGGGCCATTCCCGCCGGATGGACGGCCGCAGACCCGGCTGCGGCTCACGGTTGGCTTTGGGCTGGACTTGGGGTGCTTTGCCTAATACTGGCCGTACTCGATGGACGCCTGGGTGCGGTCCGGTGTGCCATGAACACGTCGGCGCGTTGTCTCCTTCCCCTGTGGGGAATGGGCTACATGCTCATGCTTGTCGTCTACCGGTCGATGGTGGAAATCGACCCCATTGGCCCGCGCTTGCTGGCACCCGGCCTGGCCTTTCTCGTGCCCCCCTTGATCGCTGCCGCAGTAGCTTGGGTCGGTCCGGCGAAGCGATGCTATCGCGCCGTTTTGGCCCTGCTCATTGCCGCCGCAGCCTTTCAGGAATTCCAAGTCTACCTGGCCAATCCGCCCATGGCCTTTGTCTCCCACCAACTCGATTCCCCGCGTCTGCGCTGGGTCGCGCAGAATACCACGGAACGTGACCTGCTCATCGGCGACTCCACCATGGATATCCCCGTGTACAGCGGTTTCCGGCATACGGTGTGTTTGTTGCCCAAGGACAGCCAGCAGTTTCTCGATTATCCGGGCCTCAAAGTATTTCTAAAGAACCATATCAAGGATTTCGACCGGGCCTTCGTGCTGCTGCGTGCGGGAATCCCAAACACATCCCCCGGCGACGAGGCGCAATGGAAAGAGGCCTTCGGCCCCTTTGTCACGGACCTGGTTTTCAATCGATTGGCTGCCTACCCCGCGATTTCTCCCGGCCCCGAAGTTCGCCGCAGCCACGTCTTCTGCATCGACCTCAAGAATCTGTGAAAGCACAGCAAGCAGCGTGTCGCGAAACAACTTGCCCTGCTTTACCCCCGCAGCATCTCCTCATAAATCGCTGAAAGATTTTCTGCATATCCCTCCAGCGAAAAACACGATTCCGCGTGTGTCCGGCCTCGCTGGGCCAGTTCCTGGCGCGCCGAGGGGTCTGTGAGTAGCCGACGGAGAGCCCCGTGAAGGGCCACAAAATCGTTTGGTTGGCACAAGAGGCCCGCATCGCCCACGATCTCCGGTATCGCCCCTGACAGTGTACTCACCACCGGCACACCAGAGGCCATCGCCTCAATCAGCGACATCCCGAATTGCTCTTGCCACTGCGGGGTAGCGATGCTCGGCAGAACAAAAACATCAGCAACCCGGAAATACGCCGGCATCTCTGTATACGGAGCGGAACCGCCAAACACACAAACCTGCTCAAGCCCCAAGCGGCGAACTAAGGCCTCCACCCGGTCGCGGCCCGGCCCGGCACCCACCATCCACAGGCGCAGCCGTCGTCCGGCTAACTTCGGGTCATCAACCAACTCACGAAGCGCCATCAACAGGAAGTCAATCCCCTTGCGGGGCAGCAACCAACCCACGAACAACAGCACAAGGTCTTCCGCATCAAAACCAAAACGAGCGCGGTCGGGGGTACCGGGGGAGAAAAGATGAGTGTCCACGCCGGGCGCGATTTTCACGATACGGGCGTCCTCGACACCCTCCAGGCGAAGCATGCGGCGCGACCGCTCCGTATGAACCAGAAATCGGTCAGCCTGCTTCCTTACGTGCGCCTTGATGTCGCGTCGATACGCGCTATGCTCCATGTTGAACGGGATGTTGTCCCAAACCATCACCGCGAGCGGGATATCCCATTTCCTCCGGGCCTCCGCCGCCTCGCCCGACCAATCCGTGAATAGTTCCCAGCTTTGCAGGAGGTCAAACCCTCGAAGTCGCTCATGGAACGGTAGGATTTGGGCTTCGCGATTGCCGTAGCGCGCCAGGAATCTGTTTTTCACTCGCTCGATCCAGAAGCCCGCATGCGTATCGAAGTGGATGGGCTCGATGGGGAAATCAAGGGCATCCGCGCCCTGACTTTCAAAATGCCGCTGGATTTCCGACTCCGCGCGGAACGCGGTAATATCAGGGTTTTCCCTTAAATGCCGGAAGGCCGCCAGGTGCCAGGGGGTGAATCGGTTGCCCTGAAGCAGCGCGAGCTTCATGCTGAACCATCTTTCTCGCCCCAGAAATGAGTCTCAAGCGCACGACGGGCTTGCGCCGGATCCTCCGGGATGTCGATATGTCCAGCCACGCACTTGCGTTCGTATTCCTCCATCGTGGCAATGACCCGCGCTGGATTCCCCGCAACCACCGAGTTTGGCGGTACATCCTTGGTGACCACACTGCATGCGCCGACAATGGCGTTCGGGCCGATGGTCACGCCCGGAAGAATCGTGGCTCCCACCCCGATTTGGCAATTATCCTCGATCACAATCCGTCCGAAGGCGGTCAGTGAGGCATAGCGATCTTGGAAGGGGTAGGTCAGGTCATGATTGACAAAGGTCACGTCGTTGGAAATGCACACATGATCCCCGATGCGAATCAGCCATGGCTCCGAACCGAAGTTGGTGGTATACACCCGGCATCGCGCCCCGATGCGCACCCCCATCTCCCGCAGGGTGCGAATCACGGTTTCCTGCCGTCCATATCGCAGCTTTAGTTTCTGCAATAGCCTTGTGATATTCATCGGCGGTTGTGCTTTCCTGTTCCAGCTTGCCGCAGTGTAACAGGATGCACCCCGGGTGGCGCAAGACACAGGCGTGCGAAATCTTGACTAATCTGACAAAATCGGTTATTGTAGAGCGTAGAAACTTGGAGCATAGCATATGGTTGGTTACTCGCAAAAGACAATTTACGCACTTCGCGCGATCTTTGAGCTTGCACTGCGCTGCTCGGAGGATCCTGTGAGTATCGCAGTGCTGGCAAAGGCCCAGACGATTCCACCGAGGTTTTTGGAGAATATTCTGCTGCAACTCAAGCAGGCGGGAATCGTAAAGTCTGTGCGGGGCAAGGCCGGTGGATATCAGCTCGCCCGCGCGGCAGAGGCCATCACCGTGGGGGACGTACTCCGCGCTGCTGAGGGACAACTTTCACCCATCAGTTGCCTCACCGAAAATTCGCAGGATAATTGTCCGATGCATGGGGACTGCGTTTTCCTCCCCATGTGGCATCGCGCACAAACTGCCGTGCTTTCCGTCTACGATGGCACAACCTACAAGGATCTGCTGGCCCAACGCGAGCGCATGCTCCAACAAGCCTACGTCCCAAACTTCTCCATCTAAGCATGGCAATGAATTAGGGAAGGCCGACGTCCTCGGCTGCCATCCGGTGCAAAGCACCGATTCCATCGATCGGTGCTAGACACTCGGTTTCCCATCAAACAAGCGCAAAGGCTTGTTCCAAATCCGCGATCAGGTCGTCCACATGTTCCAGTCCCACCGATATCCTGATAAGGTCATCGGTGATTCCAGAAGCCAGGCGAACCTCCTCCGGCATGGAAATATGGGTCATTGTCCAAGGGTGCTCGATCAAGGACTCCACACCACCCAGCGATTCCGCCAGCGTGAAAATACGCACGTTGCCCAGCAAACGGAAGGCTGCTTCCTGCCCACCCTTCACGGCGAAGGAGAAAGTCCCACCGAAGCCGCTCATTTGCTCCAATGCGAGTGCGTGCTGCGGGTGCGATTCCAGACCGGGATGCAGTACTTGCCGAACCTTGGGATTTGCCTCCAACCACTTCGCGATTGCGAGTGCGTTTCGATTGTGCACCTCCATACGAATCGCAAGCGTCTTGATCCCGCGCATCACCAGAAAGCAGTCCTGTGGTGCCTGACAGCTGCCCAAGGTATTCTGAAAGAAGCCAACCCGCGTGGCCAGCTCTTCGTTGTTCACGATGATCGCGCCACCCACCACGTCCGAGTGGCCGTTGATATACTTCGTTGTGGAATGCACCACCAGGTCAATCCCAAGCTCAAGCGGCCTCTGGAAGTAGGGGGACAAGAAGGTGTTGTCGCACACTGTAAGCACGCCCCGCGCCTTCGCGATCGCCGCGATTGCCCGAAGGTCTTGCAGATTCATCAACGGGTTGGTCGGGGTTTCCGTCCAGATCATCCGGGTTTCCGTACGGATCGCCGCCTCTAAGGCCGCGAGGTCGCGCAAGTTCACAAACTCCACGTCCACCCCGTTTTTCGCTACGTGGCTCGCGAGAAGTCGGTACGTGCCGCCATACAGGTCGTTATGCACGATGATATGGTCACCGGCCTCAAGAAGCGCGAGCGCTGTTGCTTCCGCCGCCATCCCGGTCCCAAAGGCAAATCCATGTGAACCGCCTTCCAATTGGGCCAGACAGTCTTCAAGGGCCTTGCGGGTCGGATTGCCGCTTCTCGAATAATCAAAAGGGCCTGGCTGTTGTACACCCTTAAAAGCGAAAGTGGAAACCTGATAGATGGGTGTCATCACCGCGCCATACTGGGGATCCGGCGCATTTTTTCCATGGATGGCGATGGTCTCAAAGTGCATAACGAAGATTCCTTACAGGTGAATTTCAAAAACCGTATCAATACAGTAGGGTTAGTTGCGATTATACGGATTGGAGGAGCGAAAGTCAAGCGCAGCATCTTTCCCTAACTCTCCATATCGCCTTTGTTTCCATACAATTGGCTCTTCATTTCCAGAAATCTTTATTCCGGTATTTTTACTTGACATTCTATGGAATTCATGATATAGTGGTGACAATCAGTGTTGGAACGGCGGATATTTGGATCGCTGGTTGCTTGAAACGCGGCATATGAACCAAGGACGTCTTTTAGGAGAATTCAAGTCATGGCAATCTACGAGGACAACAGTCAAAGTATCGGTAACACCCCGTTGGTGCGCTTGCACACCATCGGTAAAGGCCTTGGAGCGTCCATTGTGGCGAAGGTGGAAGGTCGCAACCCCGCCTATTCCGTAAAATGCCGTATCGGCGCTGCAATGATCTGGGATGCGGAGAAGCGGGGCGTACTCAAACCGGGCGGAACCATCGTCGAACCCACTTCCGGCAACACCGGCATCGCGCTGGCCTATGTCGCCGCCGCCCGGGGTTATCGTCTCATCCTCACCATGCCTGAAACCATGAGTATTGAGCGTCGCGCCATGTTGAAGGCCTTCGGCGCGGAACTCATCTTGACGCCGGGTTCGGAAGGCATGCGGGGTGCCATCAACAAGGCCGAGGAAATCGCGGCCGAGCATCCCGAATATCTGCTTCCCCAGCAATTCAAGAACCCCGCGAATCCGGAAATCCACTTCAAGACCACCGGACCGGAAATCTGGCGCGATACCG
>CAIZGN010000237.1 GCA_903932505.1 Candidatus Hydrogenedentota bacterium | reverse complement strand
TACTCTCGCAAGCCAGAGCCTCAGCCTGGAATGTGGAAACAATGGCATGGGTGGTCACCGCCTCCCGCGTGAATAAATATCCCGTGCCGATCAATACGCCAAATTTCACGCCCCGTGCGGTGAGCGGCGCGGCAATAACCGCAGCGATCGCGGACGACAGCGCATCATGGATACCCCCCGCGAAAACCACCCGCAAATCCCCAGGCTCGATGCCGCTGTCGATGGCTTCCAACAGGGTTTCCACCACGCTACCCCAAAGCACGAAACTGCTGAGTGGCCCGACATGGCCGCCACACTCCCGTCCCTCAAAAATAAAGTGGCGGGAACCGTCTTGTATGAAACCATTCAGCAGGCCAGCGGTGGGTACATGCAAATAGGTGGTTATTCCAGCCGCCTCAAGATGCGCGGCTTGATCCGGCCGACCTCCCGCAATGATTGCAAATCCGGGCCGGATTTCCAATATCCGATCAAGCTGTTCCTGGCGCAGATCAGGCGCAGCAAAACCGAGCATACCCACTCCCCAGGGCTTTCCCCCCAACAGCGCCGCAGTCGATTCGAGCAGTACGCGCAGCTCGGTGCCTTTCAACAACGCAAGCGCGAGAAACGGCAGCGCCCCGGCGGTCGCCACCGCCTCGGCGAATTCCGCCTTGTCGCTTACCCGGGTCATAGGGCCTTGCAGGATTGGATAGCGCATCCCATGCGCTTTGGCAAGTGGCGCGCCCGCGACGAGGGAGGGAATGGCGATGGCTTGTCGAATATGATCGGCGGGAGCGCATCGGAACGCACGGATGATCCCCGCAGTGTTGAAAAACTTGTGCGCCAAGGGATTTGCCCAGATACCCCCCTGCCCCAAGGGCCAAGCGGTTCGATCAACGGGACCCCAACCGAAGCATGATTTGAGATATTCCCGGAAGGAGTCCGAATCGCCCGGTTGTATGGCTTGCGCGTCGGCGCCGAAACGCTGCAATGCCTCCACGGCAAGACTACCGGGATTCTTTAGAAAGCGATATAAGACCCCGGGTTCCTCGCCAGCAACGACGACTCCGTCTCCATCGAAGCGTGCGATCACTGATTTTATGGAATCGGGCAATGTGGATTCGGGAGTCAGCGCGAGCTGTTCGTCAAGAATCACCCCCGCCGATCCTCCGGCCACGCATGCGGCGGCTGTATGCAGGCCAATGCCGCCTTGCGCCCACACATCGCGCTTGGTTTCTTTGAGCAATGCCTGCAGAAGCACAAAAGTACTGGTATCGCCAATGCGTCCACCCGCTTCGTTGCCTTTGGCAATTAACCCGTTTGCGCCGACGGCGAGCGCTCTCCGTCCTTGCTCAAGGCTTGTGCATTCGACCATGACTTGGCGCCCACTCGCTTGCATTGTCGCCATAATCTCGGCGAGCCGCCCAAAAATGCCCGCCCCTCCGAGAATCACGAAGCTAATAATGGGTGGAATACTATCAATCCCGACAAGCTCCAGAGCCTCCTGATCAAGTTTAAGCCCTAGCCTACCGCGCCCATAGCGCGCAAAACGATGCAACTCCCGGCTGGCGGGTTCCCCCGAGCCAGCATGCTCTAGATTCAAACAACCGATTGCCCCGGCCCGGCTAGCGGCTATCGGCACAGATGCGTCAATCCAACCCGGAAGATTGGCGGCGATAACGCTAAAGGATCCCATCGGGCGATTTTCTGTTGAACCCATTTGCTTTCAACTCTTGGTAAAAGTAAGGGGAATGCCCCGGAAAATTTATTGGATCGCGTCTCGGATAGCCTCGCTCGGCACTGCGTTGGGTAAGTATTCCTTTTCGTAATAGTTCTGCACCCACTCGTTATTGATGCTGTCGCCCGAGCGGATTTCTTGTTCCCGTTGGCAACTGGGACATTTCATGTAACCGGGCCTGCCTCGCACCAAGGGCGTGTCGCATTCTTCCACGCAGACCTTCGGGGTGGATTCGAGCAACCCAAGGATCATGCGAACCCATGCCCCCACTCGCAACAAGGATCTGTCCACCTCCACCATGCTCACCCGCCCATCATTCATGGAGATATCAAAGTCAGGCATTCTAGTCTTGAGAAGCTTCTTTCCTTCCTCGGTGAGGAATCCGTCCTGTTGTAGTGTACCCTCTTTAAAAAATGCCTTCCCAGCTTCAAAGATGTTCTTCTCGGGCAACAAAACATTGAATTCGTCCTCGCATGAGAAGCTGATATCCACAAGATCCAAGGATTCCGCGCCAAGATCATTAAGATAAGAATCCTCTGTAATCGACTCAGGATCGATCATCAAACATTTTCCAATGATTTGGCGCAGACGCTCCAACACCTCATCGTGCGTAAAGTTGAGTGACATTGATATACCTCGCATCAATAAATGAATGAATCTTGATAGGACACATGAGCGCGGCGGCCCCTCATGGGTCCGTAGGCCCTAATGTTTTATAGTAAGCCAAAGCCACGTCAATTCATTACCCTTCCCCTTGCGTGTGATCCCCTTCACTCGAATCTGCGGATCACCAGCGCCGCATTTTGCCCGCCAAACGCAAAAGAATTGACTAATGCCGCGTTCACACAAGCCGGGCGAGCGATGTTGGGTACATAATCCAAATCGCAATTAGGGTCTGGGTGGTGCAGATGCGCGGTTGGGGGTACTATGCCCTCGACGATTGCTTTTGTTGCACAAATCAAGTTACAGACACCGGCAGCGGCTATAGTATGCCCCAACTGCCCTTTGTTTGACGAGACTAGCAGGCGAGCGGCATGTGAACCGAAAGCACGCTTGATGGCGAGTGTTTCAATAAAATCGTTTTTAGCCGTGGAAGTCCCGTGCGCGGCCACATACTGGATTTCGTCTGGTGCGAACCCAGCTTCCTTGATTGCCAATCCTATCGCATCGCTTTCGGCGGAGCCATCCAGAGAGGGATCAGTCAGGTTGACTGCCGATAAGGTTTGGCCTGCGCCTACCAGTTCCGCATAGATACGCGCACCCCGCGCACGCGCGTGATCCAAGTTTTCAAGCACGATCGCGCCCCCTGCCTCCCCCATCACGAATCCGTCCCTATTTCTATCAAAAGGCCGCGAAGCCTCGTCTGGGTTAGTATTGCTACTGAGCGCGCCCAACAGCATGAAAGAGAGCATTGCGAGCGGACTGACCAATCCGGAGGCGCCGCCGGAAAGGACCACGTCTACCTCACCCCGCTGAAGGCACCGATAAGCGTCGCAAATAGCGAAAGAACTTCCCGCGCAGGCGGTATCAATAACCGTGGACGGCCCAGCAATGCCCAGCATTTTTGCTGGAACCGTGGCGTACATGTCCCCCAGTCGGCGATAGAAGAGTTGGTGTGGGTTATGCCGACCTTCGGTTAAGAGTTTTCCTAAGTCT
>CAIZGN010000236.1 GCA_903932505.1 Candidatus Hydrogenedentota bacterium | reverse complement strand
CCTAGGTCGTCCACAGTGCCAACTAATTCGCATATGCCGTCGTCCAAACGGCGAATCTCCTGGTCATAGAGGGCAACCACATAGTCTGCATCTGTAATCAAGCCATCCCTTGTCCGCAACCATGTCTGGCGGGCAATGGCGCCCAAAGGATGTTTCCAGTATTCATCAAGAGATTTATTTTTCGGATCAGTGGGGTTTTTCCCCTGATAAAACAAGCCTCGATAGCGTTCTGGCGGCTTATAAGGCCAGTGGGTATCCCAGTAATGGATAAAGAGAAAGAAAGGTTCCGACGCATGCGACTTAATCCACGGAACGGCACGTGCATTCAGATCTTCGCAAGTTACGGCCACGGTGAGAACGGTATGCTTCCAGCTGGGGTCGATGTAGTATTCGTAGCCGCGTCCAAACCAAGGCCGCCCCCTCAAAAGATTGTCAATGGCACAGGTGGTGTATCCCGACTCAATAAAGTATTGAGGCAGAAACGGTGCTTCACGAGCCAGCTTGGCATTGCCGCCATGGGCAAGGATGCCATGCGTCAAAGGATGCTGTCCGGTATAGAGTGAGGTGTAAGACGGATAAGTCGGCAGGCCAGGACACAGCAACCAATCGGCTTGGGCACCTTGCCGGGCAAAAGAATCTATGTAAGGGCTAGTCTCGTGCCGGTACCCATAGCAACTCAAGTGATCCGCCCTCAGGGAATCGACGCTTAGAATTATTACGTTAGGTTTCATTGTCATATTTACGATCCCTACTTAAAGAGTCTTTGGATTGTGAAATTTTTATCGGTGGCTCATGTCGGCACAACGTCGAAGCGACTGCACATATGCTTTTCCCCCTTTTTTAGCCTGCTGTTTTTGCTGCCGATGCGTACATGTGGTCACTGCGATTGACCAAAGCCATTAACCAACTGGCGGGAAAAGCGGCAGCCATCTTAAACATGTTCGCCCTCAATGGTTCGGTGTGAATGCCTGCCTCTTCCTTGGGCTTGCCAATGGACTGGACGCTCCATATGATCCCCTCGGGAGACGGTACGCCTTGAATCTTAACATCCCGAAAGCCGGACTTATGAATCATCGCTTTGAGCGATGAGGGCGTAAACTGGTACAGATGCCGAGGAGGCTCCAAAGGAAACCAATAGTCTCCGAACAGCGTTGCGAGGGGGGAAGCAAAATTTGGAACTTCCAACATGAGCCGTCCACCCGGCTTCAAAACACGGAATATTTCCAAAAGGATGCCACTGGGATCAGGAAAATGTTCCAGGACATGCCACAGCGTCACGACATCAAAGGATGACACAGGATATTGGCTTAGGATAGGTTTGGCATCGCCGCAATCCACCGTCAACCCGAAATGTATCCGGGCAACCTCCGCGGCCGCCTGATCCATCTCAATGCCCCGCACATTCCATCCCTCATCGCGGGCGGCGGCCAAATACATGCCGTTGGAACACCCAATATCCAGCAGATGCCCCCCCTTCATGCTGGGTGGCACGCGACGCTTACGTATCATCCTCATGCCTAAGCGGAAAATTCGACTCCTGCGCCCATCTTCCAGAAACTTGAGGATATCTTCTTGGTAGGTCTTTGGATAGAATTCGCCCAGGCATTCCGCGGCAGGGCGCGGATTGATATACACCAATTGGCAAGATAGGCAGCGGACAATGCCAAACTCCATGGCACGCCCATAATGTAGAACACGAGCCATTCGCAAAAGCTCTGTGCCGTCTGCCCCGCATAAGTTGCAAACGGTGTGTTCCAAACGCAAAAGTGGTTCTGGCAATAGATCGTTAATCATATGGACGGTCATCCCATTAAGTTCTGCTAGCCGGGATTAAGATGGTCTCAACCAGTTCCGCCGCTCTGGCCGCGCCCCCCTGTGATTTGAGAAGTGTCGAAAGCCTTTTGGCATTGGCAAGGAAGGTTGCTTCGCCAAGAATCCGCTCCACTATTTTATTTAGCCTTTGCGGCGAGCATCGTGCGGGCGGGATGCGGATGCCCGCCCCCGCTTCCACGACACGCTGTGCATTGTCGAATTTGTCCCACTCAGTTGGCGCCAAAACCAGTGGGATTCCAGCCTGCAACGCGCTTAAAGTTATGCCTGCCCCGCCAGTGGTAATCACCAGGTCCGTAAGCGGCAGCAGTGCCTCATGGGGAACCCACTGCTCGATTCTGACATTCGCCCAGTGTCCACTCAAGCCCAGTTCGGAAGGTTTGCGGTGAGGCCCTGTGGTCATGATAACTTGATAGGGGCGATTGGATAAACCTTCGGCTGCTGCCCGCAGCAAGAACGGGTCCTGAACATGCAGGGTGCCTTCGCAAACATGAATGACGGGGCTTTCCCGCGACAATTCACCAAACCAATCAGGTTGATCCGCGCGGTTTGCGGCGGTGTGCGTCAGAGGTCCCACGTAGTGAACGGAAGCGGGCAAATCATTGCGTCCGTAGTCCAGCTCGGGGACACTGGGAACCAAATAAAGCGGCACTTTTCCAAGGTGGGCATGGATCGGCTCGGCAAGCGGGACAAGACCGTAATCTGCGCGTAATCGATTGGCATAGCGTCGAAAATCGTCAGTCATGTGCTCGATCAGCCAGTTGATCCCACGGTTGAACGCACGACGTTGATGCGTACTGGAGGAGGGCAACCCCATCCCCCATGGTGGCGTATCCTGCCCCGGAATCATGCAACCCAAGGCAAAAGAACAGATGCCCAGGGAAAGACCGTGCGTCTCGCGTAGTACAAGGCCTGGAGCCCACAGGGTGACGTCACTCAACACCACATCGGGCGACCACTGTTCGAGAATCCGCTGAAGATCGGTTACTTGTCCCGGCAAAGTATCCAGAAGCCATGCCTTGAGCGCAGACATCAAGTGTAAGAAGCGCT
>CAIZGN010000235.1 GCA_903932505.1 Candidatus Hydrogenedentota bacterium | reverse complement strand
TTTTTCGGCCGTTTTCAGGGATTCTTTGAGTTCGCCGATATGCGCCTTGGCATCTGCAAGGCCTTGTTCAACCAAAGCCGCCTTTCCTATGTCACTCTTGATCTGCGTGATCTCGTCGGTGTATTCGGTTATGCGCGTTTCCGCCGCGCTGGTTTCCATCTTGGCTTCTTCGTATAGGAGATCGGTGCTGATGTATTTTTGCTCCAGGTCGGTTCTTTCTCGTTCGAGGCCAATGACTCCCGTTTCCCGCAAGAAGGCCTCTAGTGCATCGTCGGCGGCCGTCAAGTCGTTCTTGACCCGTTCAAGCTGGCGTTGGCGAGGTTCGATATAATCTTTTGTTTCTGTTTGCCGCAGTTCATCAAGGGATTCGAGAAAGACACGGCCAAGTGCGTTGGCCAAATCTGCAGCAAGCGCGGGAGTTTCGCCACTGGCGGTGATACGCATTAGCGATGTGTCTTTTTGCGTGGCCACTTCAAATCTGGATGTGAGGGATGGCAGGCTGTCGCTAAGGCTGAGAGATTCTTTGACCTTTTCAATGTTTGCCGGGAGCTTTACGAGAAGCAGTTGGGTCGCAAGCGAGGGCAGCGCGCGGGGGCCGGTGCCCGGACTCTCCTTAGTTAAGTCCAGCAAGAGTGCAACCTCGGCAACGTAGGTGCGCTTCCCGAAGTAAGCGCTGGTGGCCAAGCCAGCGGCACAACTCACGATCATCCCCGCCAGCAAGAGCCATTTCCAGCGAAAGAGGCAGACGAACTTGGTTCGCAAGTCAAAGGGGAATCCTTCATGAACGGGCCGGGGACGGTCATTTCCGGGTGCTTTTTCCGAAGACCACTCTTGGTCAAAGGAAAGCCGCTCATTGCGTTTATCTGATCTGGATCCCTCGGGCAGAATAACCAGCTCCTTCTCTATGGGCTTGCGTTTACCCCAAATAGTGCGCCATACTCTGCTTTCCCTTGTTCCCGTGCTTAGGGAATCGAACATGGGTCGACATTGGTACTAGTATATCGCGGGGGCCGATTCGGAGCAAACCGGCTGCCGTGTTCATGAATGGTGAAATCCGGGCTTTTTAGGCGGGTTCCTGACAAAGAATGGCGTTGTTGCCGTTTGGCGTAGAGCCGTAATGTTACGTTCGTTTCCAAGATTCTGGATGCTTGTGGCGCTTAACGCCCTGATCGTGGCCGTGGGCACCGTTTGTGGCTGGCATTTGGCCGATATGGCGCAACGGCAAACGCGCGAGGATTTGATGCGTCAGGCGCAACTGCTGTCGCTGGCCTTGGATTGCGAACAAATCCGGGGGCTGTCCGGGGGCAAAGGGGATCTCGATTCACC
The DNA here is from genome assembly GCA_903932505.1 of Candidatus Hydrogenedentota bacterium. GTDB lineage: Bacteria > Hydrogenedentota > Hydrogenedentia > Hydrogenedentales > CAIZGN01 > CAIZGN01. The sequence continues at coordinate 31,099 of CAIZGN010000235.1, read as the reverse complement.
GGGCTATCAAACGCTGAAATCCCAGTTTATTGCGATACGGCGGGCGGCCCCTAAGTGGCGTTTCATCTACCTCATGGGCCGACGGGATGCGGAAACCGTTTTTTTCTACGTTGACAGTGAACCTGCCGACTCTCCGAGCTATTCCTATCCAGGTCAGCCCTATGAGGAAGCCTCAGCTGCGATTCAACATGTTTTTGACTCCGGCGAGGAGAGTCTTGAGGGCCCTATTCCGGACCGTTGGGGCACTTGGATCTCTGCCTTTGTCCCCATCATGGATCCGCAAACCAATACCCCCCAGGCCGTACTAGGCGTTGATCTGGACGCAACCGTGCGGATCCAACTCTTGTTGCCTTTCGCGCTTCCAGTGATTGTGTTGACGGCCCTTTTGGTCGCACTTACCACAGGGTTCTTTGTTATTCGGCAGCGCACCAAACGCTTTGAATCCCTCGAAGCATGGACGGTAGGGGTCGCAGGGTTAATATTGACGCTGACCGCCACTTGGATCGTCCATATCCATGATAGGGTGGATCGGCAGAACGTGTTTTATGAATTGGCGCATTCCTATGCTGCGGGAATCGGTAAAATCTTTGGCGGGATGGCGCATAGTTGGCTGGAGGGCTTGGGGTTGCTTTTGGAAGAGTCTCCAACGGCATCCCGAAGTGCAATAGCCAACTATTCAGGGGCATTGAGAGGCAACTCGGGGATCCAAGCGTTGGTGTGGATTCCATACGTTCCCCCCGAAGACCGCGCCCGTGTTGAACAAGACGCCCAAGCGCAGGGTATTTCAGGATTTGGAATATGGAGGACGGGTGCAGACGGCCAGCGTGTGCCCGTGCCTGCAAACGAAATCGCATACCCAGTGTTCACGGCGGAACCAATCCACAGAAACGAAGAGGCCATTGGCTATGACCTTGGTTCGGAATCCGAGACACGACAGGCGATTGACAGGGCCATGGCGACCGGACTTGTGACTAGCGCGGAGCCACCTCCCGTGCTGCGCGGGCAAGACCCGGGTGCGGGCATTTTGGTTTTCCGGCCGGTGTTCGAGAAGCTCGATCCGCACCGCCCGCGTGGTCTAGTGGCCGCAGTCTTGCATCTTGGAAATGCCCTCGAATTTGAGAAAAGGGCGCAGCCCGAACAGCACACCATTTCGCTCCAACTATTCCGCGTGATGGAGCAAGACCCCCGTGAACTCCTGGCTTCATCCCCCAGACTATCCACCGGCGACTCGCCCCAGCCGCTATTTTCATTTTCCTTCCCCATTTTGGAGTTCAGTCAGTCCTTTCTCCTTGTGGCGAGACCTGCGCCAGCATTTGTCAGCGCCTATCCGGTACGTTTGCCCTGGATTGTATTTGGCGCGGGCATCTTGGTCACCCTTGTCGTCTCATGGTTGGTCTCCATGACCACCGCGCATCGGGGCAGGTTGGAACGGCTGATTGTCCGGCGAACCCTCTCGCTCCAGGATAGCAAACAGCGGCTGCGCTTGATTATTCAGAGCATGAATCATGTCGTATTCGTTCTGGACCAAGACGGCCTCTTTCTTCGGTATTACCACCCTCCGAAGGCGACCCTATTACCGATGGACGAAAGCCCGCTGGGAAAACATATGGATGAGGTCGGATTACCAGAGGACGCTCACGGTGCCCTGCGGCGCGCGTTGAGCGAAGCGGCCACCGCTGGCGATATGTCCACCGTGGAATTCCATCATGATTCCCCCGCACAACCGCGTTGGCTTGAATTGAGCGTGACATGTTTCGAGGACGTGGAAAGGCGGGGTACGGCCTGGACCTGCGTTGTTCGCGATTGTACGGAAAGGAAACGCGCCGAAGAAGCGCTGGAACTCCAGTTGCAATTGCGAAAGTTGATGATGGAGATATCCTCAAAATACATCAACCTGCCTGTCGGTGCGCTGGAATCCGCGATTCAGGATTCCCTGGGTGAAATGGCAAGTTTCGTGGGGGCTGACCGCGCCTACATTTTTCAGTACGATTTTGAGAATGAGACCTGCTCCAATACCCACGAATGGTACAACGATAGGGTGACGCCGCAGATTGACTTATTGCAGGAGGTGCCGCTTGCCGCAGTGCCCGATTGGGTGGAAACCCACCTGCGCGGGGAGCCAATGTATATTCCCGATGTGTTGGCGCTTCCAAAGTGCCGATTGCGCGATATTCTCGCCCCGCAAGACATCAAGAGCCTTTTGGCTGTTCCCATGCGGGTCAATGACAGTTGTATCGGGTTTGTCGGTTTCGATTCCGTGCTCCACCATCACCTCTATTCCGAGGATGAGTTGAATTTGCTCGGCATATTCGCGCAGATGCTGGTCAATATTCAGCTACGCAAACAATCGGAAGAAACATTACGAAACCGCACAGCGACGCTTGGCGACATCATCGCGGGCACCAATGCCGGCACTTGGGAATGGAACATTCTCACCGGAGAAACCACGTTCAATGCCCGTTGGGCCGAAATCGTCGGATGCGCCCTGGAGGAATTGGCGCCGACCACTGTCGACACTTGGCTGCAGTTTTGCTATCCTGGCGATCTGGCGCACCTTAACCGGTTATTGGAGCTGCATTTCAGCGGACATTCCCCTCAATTCGATTGTGAATACCGGATGATGCACAAAAACGGATCATGGGTGTGGGTTCACGACCGGGGACGTATCACACACCGATCTGCCACGGAAGAGCCGATGCGTATGACTGGAATGCACATTGACATCACCGCTCGGATTCTGGCCGCCGAGACGTTGCGCAAGAGCGAGGAACGCTACCGTTCAATATTTGAGAGCATGCTCGATGTATATTTTGAGACATCGCCGGAGGGTATTGTGGTGGAGGTTTCGCCCTCGGTGAGCGATATGCTCGGCTACGCCCGGGAATCGGTGATCGGGAAAGCCATGACCGACGCCTGGTTTCTTGCCCCAAAACAAACACCAAGCCCCGACGCCCTGTCACCCGGAAAGCACGTTGCGGACTATGAAATCACCCTGAAGCACGCCGAGGGCCGGGCGGTTGTATGCTCCCTCAATATGCGGCCCTTGTCAGGTGAAGCTGGCAGCCTAATCAAGGTAGTGGGAACCATGCGGGATATTACCGCACGCAAGCAAATCGAGTCCCGGATTAGAACCGAAGCCATTCAGAGGGAACTTATCCTGAGAGGCATAGGCAACGGTATCATTGTGATAGATTTGAACCACACCATCCTCTTGACCAACGATGTGGCAGAAGACTTGTTGTTTGCAAAAACACCCCAGACAGGAACCGTTACACTGGAAGAATTCCTCGACGAAGAAATTCTCCCTAAGGCCGACTTGTTGGCGGTATTACAAGAGCAGGCCGTAGACCGTATTTGGGAATTATCCTTCCCAGCGCCACGCACCTTGCGGGTCACCAGCAGTCCCTATGCGGATGAATCCGGGCGGCATGCCGGCCATGTCCTCATTTTCCACGACATTACCAAGGAGCGCGAGGTGGACAGGATGAAGACCAACTTCGTGTCATCCGTTTCCCATGAGCTCCGTTTGCCGCTCACCTCAATCAAGGGATTTGCCGCAACACTCCTTCGCGACCCCGATATGCTCCCCGAACGGCGCGCTTCTTTTCTGGACATCATCGCGGAGGAAGCGAACCATTTGCACCTGCTCGTGGAAGATATTCTGGAAATCTCGCGCCTCGAATCAGGGAAAATCGTATTGCATTCCGTGCGCGTGACTCCCGAGCTTTTTGTGCGCCAAATGTTGGCCGGTATGCGTCTGGAAGCAGAGCGTCTAAATATCACGCTCAATGTAAGTGTGGCCGCCCATCTGCAGCCCTTTTACTGCGATCCCGGAAAAACGCGCGCCATCCTGCTCAATCTTCTGGGCAACGCCCTGAAATTTACTGTCTCCGGGGGCACGGTCGAAGTGGAGGTACACCAAGATGACCATTGGATGGTCTTTCGAGTCAGTGACACGGGCGTGGGTATTCTCCCCGCCGACCTGCCGCATGTCTTTGAGCGCTTCTTCCGGGGCCAGTATCCCGGCGCTCGAGTCGGCGGAACCGGTCTGGGACTTGCCATTGCCAAGGAACTGGTTGAGTTTCAAGGCGGAGGCATTGAGGTTGAGAGTACAGTCGGCAAAGGAACCATCTTTACCGTTCGCCTGCCCGCGAACTTGAATTTATCGGATCTTCAATGAAAATATGCGCATACAAGTGCTGCGCGTTATGCACAGTGCCTGTATGAATCTAGAGGAGAGTATCCCATATGCCCGGTGATCGCCCTAATAAGACCGCAGAACACATTGCGCTAATCGCTGAGGACGATCCGCATGTCAGAATGCTCCTGGAATATAACCTTACCGAGGAAGGCTACCGAACCATCGCCGTAGATAATGGCATTGACGCGATTAGTCGGCTCTCCGATGATGTGACGGTCGTGCTGCTCGATCTCAACATGCCAGGCTGCGGCGGCATTGAATGCCTGGAGTACGTTCAGACCTACCACCCGGAAATTTCCTGCATCGTGGTGACGGCCATCAGCGATGTGCGCACCGTTGTGGAGGCCGTGAAGAAGGGCGCTTTCGACTATATTATTAAACCCATAGACATCGAATTGTTCCTGACGCATGTGGACCGGGCCGCCAAGGCCACCCTGCAAGCCCGCCGACTCCGCAATGCAGAGCGGAGCCTTGCTGAGCTGCTTCAGCGCGAGCATGAGATTGCCGCTGATGTTCAAAAAACACTACTCCTTCGCAATCCCCCGGCAAATATAGCCGGTTTGGATATTGGCGCGTTCGCCGTTCCTTCGATGTATGTCAACGGGGATATTTGCTACTTTATCCACCATGGACCAAAGTGCATTGATGTCATCGTCGGCGATGTGATGGGGCGGGGGGTTTCCGCCGCGCTCACGGGATCCGCTCTGATCTCGGAAATCTTCCGCGCGCTATTTGAACTCAACCGCGGCTGCACCATGAATGATCTTCCCTCGCCCCAAAAAGTAATTTCCCTCGTTGTCGCCAATATCGCCGCCCGCTTGGCAAAACTGGAGGCGTTTGTAACGCTGTGCTACGCCCGTTTCGATCTCTTTCGAAGCACCATGACCTTCGTGGATTGCGGACACACGCCGACTGTTCATTGGAATTCTGACCAAGACGCGCCCATCTATCTCAAGGGAAACAATATGCCTGTTGGTTTCTCCGAGTTGGACAACATCCAGGAGGTCGTAGTTCCCTTTCAAAAAGGGGATTTCTTCCTATTCTACTCCGACGGCTTGACCGAGGCAGAGAATCCCGAGGGCGAACGCTTTGGCAAAGACCGTCTGGTCGAATGCGTCACTCCAAACCATAAGAAAACCGCAAAAGCCATCATTGGCCAATTGCGGACGGATTTTTTCGAATACATAAAAGATGATCAGGCGCATGACGACATATCTTGCGTGGCCGTGCGGATCGTTGAAACCTGCAAGAATCCCGGCGGATGCCGATCGGAGCGCGTTTTTCCGGCACAACTTGCCCAGCTAGCCGAAGTTCGGCGTTTCTTCCGGCACTTCTGCCAAACCAAGGGGGACTTGCGGTTGAGCGTGGAGCAATTGGACCGGTTCGAGTTGGCGCTGAATGAAGTCGTTTCCAACGTGATTCGCCATTCCTTTGCCGAGGCCGCAGACCGGGAATTCATCCTGAATCTATGCGCCTGCGCCGGCCGCATGGAAGCCATGGTGGTGCATAATGGCACCCGTTACAGTCCGTCACCGGTGGTGCGCCCACCGGAAGGCTCGCTGGAAGAGAGCGGATACGGCCTTAGCATAATCAAGCAGGCCGTGGACGAAGTTCTCTACGACACCGACGACGCGGGAAGAAACACCATATTCCTATCCACCAAAGAACACTAAGATGCCGCGAATATGATCCGCGCTTTTGGACAGTGCTTTGGTGTTGGTCTTTTTGTTAACGGAACCCGTCTCTCAAATCTCCTGCCTGCCGTAAAGCTCCAAACATAACCGTCGTCCGCCGTAAACACGCGGCTTCCGTCCACGCCCCACATCTCGTTGGGACCTTGCGTTACGATCGTCCCCTTGTGCTCGTTGGCTTGGGCCTGGGCTGTGCGGCCCTTTGTCGCTGGTATACAGGGTGGAACCGGGAAATCGACAGGTCGTGCAAACACGCTGTGTCCAAGAAAATCGGGGGCGGCGCATTTCATGCTCAGGCTTGGATTTTTTCGATATCTTTTCTCGCATAAAGTGTATACTGAATGGAAATCGGCCCATCGGGATGCCGAGGAGGAAATGGTTATGTCAATGCGGGGTCCGGAGTTTGTGGGTGGCGCGGGTGGTCGCGTCCATGCGGTGTGGTCCATGTTGCCGGGTAAACTCAAGGCGCTTTTGTTTCTGGGCGTGGTCGGCTTTGCCGTTGTGGCGGGTTGTTACGTCACGTTCCTGGAGTATGTGAAGCCCTATGAATTCGGGATCATGGAGTCCAAGATTGCGCTTGGTGAGAGCCATCGCGGTATTCAGAAGGAGGTTTATCCGCCCGGGTTGGCCTTTGTGATGCCGTTCGGTTTTCAGCGGATGCATCATCTGCCGCGCACGGTACAGGTGCTTGAACTGACGGCCGACACAACCACAAGCGTTCGGTTGGGGCCGTCGGTGTTTCATGGGCCTGCGGTGAAGATTCAAACGTCGGATGGTTTTTCGGTTTCAATCGATGCGACGATCCTTTATCGCATTAGCGACCCCTATCTGGTGATCACCAGTTTGGGCTCGGGGGATCGCTATCTGCAACAGGGTATCCTGCCGAAAGCGGAGCCGATCTTGAAGGAAACGTTGGGGCAGTTGACGACGGAAGAGTTCTACGACAGCACTTTGCGGGTGGGCAAGGCGGAGATGGCGAAGGAACGGCTCAATCTGGAGATGCAGAACAAGGGCATTGCGGTAGAGCAGGTGCTGGTGCGCTATTTCCGCTATAGCGACGCGATTCAAAACAATATAGAGAAGAAGAAATTGCAGGATCAGCTGGTTTTCACAAACCACTCAATGCGCAAGGCCGCTATTCAGCAGCAGGGGCTCAATCGCGTCACCACCAAGGGCGAGATGGAGGTGCAGATTACCCTGGAGCAGGGCCGGGCCTACGGGGTGGAAAAGAAGGCGGCGACCGACCTGTACACGCGCAAGAAGAAGGCGGAAGGCGATCTGCTGGTGAAGCTGGCGGAGGCCAAGCGGTCGGAAATGGCCAATGCGGCGATGCAGGCCCAAGGGTCGGCGCGGTCGGTGGCGATGAAGATGGCGGAGGTGCTGGACGGCCTGGACACCATTCTGGTGCCGGCCGGTGGTTCGTCGAATCTGAATCCGCTCGATTTGACGGCGATGCTGAAGATGTTTGGGGCCGGCCTGGATGGCAGTTCGGGAACACCGCAAGCGGCCATGATTCTGCCTCCTTTACCGGAGAGCGCAGCCGCGTTGGATAAACCCGTGACGCCGGCCGTTCCCGAGGTCTTCCCTGAGTTTGTGCCACCGCCGGGCAGCGACACGCCACCTGCGGAATATAAGCCAGAAGGTGGAGTCGCTACCGAAGGCGAAGCCATTGTCATCGTCGAAGGCGAAGTGAAGGAGGTGGTCCAATGAAGCCCATTAGCGCGTTATTCGGCGCATTGCTGACGACTTCGCTCCTTTCCGGTTGCATGCCGTATTCGACGGGTTCGACGGAAGTGGGCGTGCGTACGATCAAATGGTCACCCTTTGGCAACAAAGGCGTTCAGCAGGAAATCACGCCTCCGGGGCAGACCGTCTTTCTGCCGTTGTTCATCACCGATTGGAACACATTTGACACCCGTTTGGAAAAGCTCGAGATGACCGCCATCATGGGAAAAGGCGATCGACCGGGCAATGACGAATTGATGTTCAAGACGGTCGATGGCAATGACATCGGCCTTGATCTGACGGTGCAATACCGGGTGGTGCCCGAAAAGGCCCCCATGATTTTGCAAACGATCGCCCGTGATGATGAGGAGTTGAAGGAGCACATCATGCGCGGCATAGCGAGAAGCAAGCCACGCGACATCTTCGGCGCACTGCGCACGGAAGACTTCTACGTCAGTGAAAAGCGGCTGGAAAAGGCGGAAGAGGTTAAAAAGGTGCTGAACGATATCTTGAGCAGCTACGGGATTGTGATCGACCGCATCAATCTGGGCAACTACAAGTTCAAGCCCGAGTATGAAAAGGCGATCGAGGACAAGAAGGTGGCCGACCAAGAGGCTGAGAAAACAAAATCCGAAACAGCGGCCAAATTTGCCGAATTCGAGACCTTGGTGGAGACGGCGAAGGCCGATGTCGCCAAGATGCGAGAGAAGGCAGACGGTGAATATCGTCGCGCGGTCATCGAGGCGGACGCCGTGTTTGCCAAGCAGCAACGCATTGCTGAGGCCATTATTGCAGAAGGTACCGCCGAGGCCCAAGGCATGATGAAAATGAACGAAGCGTTGTCCGGTTCGGGCGGCGAGGCCATGGTGAAAATGAAGGTCGCGGAGGCCCTGACGGGCAAGCGGATTATCATGATTCCCATGGGCGACGGCGGACTGGATCTGCGCACGACTGACATCAACGCCTTGCTGAAAACCTATGGTATTCAGGCCTTGGCGGCCCCGAAGTCCAAGGCCGCCGGGAACAAGGACAAGCCGGAAGAGGACGTGTCAATCGCTGCTCCTGAGGATGAGAAGAAGTAGGTATCTGTGAAATGAATCCTTGCGTGCCCCCGGATTTTATCCGGGGGCCGCTGCTACTTAAGAAGGACACCGTGGTCCCCTATGATTTCTGAGCCGGTGCGTGAGGAAGGCATCCATCCGACGGCCCCATGGTTGGACTGGGGGCTTGCGGGGGCGGCGCTGGTGGTGGGTTTGTCCGTCGCCTTGTGTGCGCAATGGGCCGCCGTTTTCGGTCATGCATCTTTAGATTGGGTCGCCGGTGCGGTGCTCTGGTTGGGTGTGGGTCTTGCCACGGCCTATGTATTCGCGCCGTCCGGCTTGGCGGTCAGCCTCTTTCTGCTGTTCATGGTGGCGAGTCATTTTTCGCGTCCTTTTGCCGTGCTGCCGCTGGGTGGTGTGGAATGGCGTCCGGTGGAGATGGCGCTCGCGTTTCTACTCATGCATGGAGCGGTGCGGTGGATGCGGGGACACGCCCGGTTCCATTTTGATCCCATCCACTATGGTCTCTACCTCGTGGCCGTTTTTTATCTTTATGCGGCGGTGCGGGGATATTGGGCAGGCAACAGTCCTGCCTTGATTGTCGGGGAATGTCGCTACGCAATTTTTCTTGCCGCGTATCCTGTGTTGGTCCTGGCGATGCCCACCGCTCGATCGCTGCGCTATCCGCTGTTGATGATCCTGGCTTTGACGGTGTTGATCGCCGTTCTTTCGCTGGCTTTTTTCGCGTATGCGCAGATCTCGGGCAACTTTACGGGAACCCAGAACGCGCTGGGTGAATTTGTGGAACGGCAAGTCGGAACTTTCCATTTTCAATCGGTGCGGGCCAATGGTCATGTCTTTATTGAGATTGTGTTCGTGGTGCTGACTGCGCGGTTCTTTGGTGCACGGCTTTCCACCCGTCAGCGATTTGTCCACGGGAGCTTGATGCTGCTGTTGGCTCTTGCCATTCTCATCACGGCCATGCGCACCGCGTACCTGGCCGTTTTTGTGTCGCTGATGGCGCTGGCCTTGCTCCGTGCGCCGCGACGAATCCAGTATCTGTCCGCGATGCTGGGATTGACAGGGCTGGTCGTTGCAGTGGTCTTGGCCGGACTGTTGTATTCCGGTGCCTTCGCGTCCTGGTTTCCGGCGCTGGGTGCTTCGCTGAAAGGGCGCTTTGTCGAACTGGAGGGTGGGCTGGGACTTTTTGCCGCCCATCCTTTGCTCGGCACGGGTCTGGGGAGCACTTTCGAGGCGATGGGCTATGTGTCTAAGACCACGCAGTTCAGCGTGGCACCCGCGACCTATCAGATGGTGCACAACGTGTGGTTATACTACCTTTATAAGGGCGGTTTGATTGGCATGGGCTTCGTGTTGATCGGTCTGGGCGGCATCACCGTGCGGGCTCATTACATCGCCGAGCGGATGCCACTGCCCGATGATCGTGTGCTTATGCGCGGGCTTTGGGCCGCTTTTGTGGGACAATTGGCCGCCTCGTTGACCATGCCGCGCCTCGTCTATCCCATCGGGCTGGTGCTGGTGTGCCTGTTCGGTTGTGTGTTTGTGGCGGTGGCGCGCACGGGGGGAATCATTGCGTCGGATGGTGGCGAGAATTCGCCCAAGATGCCCTTGCAGGGCTAGATTTTGCATTTCCCGGGCTTGGGCCGTATGCTGTGCTAGCTTTGCCCCCCTTTTGCAGGAGTAGATCGTATGAAATTGGTGGTTGGAAAATCAGATCTTCGTGGTGCGGTGGATATTCCGGGTTCAAAATCCCATACCATTCGCGCGGCGGTGATAGCGACACTGGCAACGGGCGAGAGCCGTATTGAGCAACCGCTGGAATCGGCAGACGGTCGTTCGGCCCTGGAGGCGTGCCGCGCCTTGGGTGCGCCCATTGTGGAAGAGAGTGGCGTGTGGCGCGTGACCGGTTTGGCAGGTGCGCCGCAGGTGCCAGATAACATCGTTGATGTGCAGAACTCCGGCACGACCATGCGACTGGTCATGGGCGCGGCCTCGTTGTTGAAAGACGGTGTGGCGGTGTTGACGGGCGACGAGCAGGTACGTCGACGTCCCTGCGGCCCTCTTGCGCAAGCCCTCACGGCCCTCGGTGCGCGGGTCGTGTCGACGCGCGGCAATGGATGTCCGCCCGTCGTGGTGGAAGGCCGACTGCGTGGTGGTGAAACCTCCATCGAGGCCGTCACCAGCCAATATGTATCGTCGCTGCTTATCAGCACTCCGCTTGCGAGCGGGGACACCGTTCTGCATGTGCCCCTGCTCAACGAAAAGCCCTATGTGGGCATTACGCTGGACTGGGTAAGGCGGCAGGGGGTGCGCATCGAGCACGACGAGGATTACACGGAATTCAGGATCCCCGGTGGGCAGTCCTATCAACCGGTGCGCGGTCGCATCCCGGGTGACTTTTCATCGGCGACCTTCTTTCTTGCGGGCGGAGCCTTGTCGGGCAATGCGGTGATGTGCCGTGGCTTGGACATGACGGACACCCAGGGCGACAAGGCCGTGGTGGACTATCTGGTGCAGATGGGGGCGGATGTCTCGGTCGAGCCGGACGGCGTTCGGGTGTCGGCGAAGGGGCTACGCGGCTGTGAAATAGACATGAACGCCACGCCGGATGCGCTGCCGATGATGGCGGTGCTGGCGTGCTTTGCCGAGGGCGAGACCCGCCTCGTCAATGTGCCGCAGGCGCGTCTGAAAGAGACCGACCGCATCGCGGTCATGCGCGCGGAGTTGTCGAAGCTGGGCGCAGAAATCAGGGAATTGCCGGATGGACTGGTCATTGGCGGTCGCCCCCTGCATGCGGGCGAAGTCGAGGGCCACGGTGACCACCGCGTGGTGATGGCGTTGGCCATCGGCGCGGGACAGGTGGCGGGTGAAACAGTGATTCATGGAAGCGAGGCAATGGCGGTCACCTATCCGGGCTTTACAGAAGCCCTGATAGCCCTCGGCGGACTGGCACGGGAAGAAAACGAGTAGGGACGGCGCAGCCGTTTCTTGAAAGGAATTTGTGCGGCGATTGGATCGATATGTGTTGGGGCAGATTTGGCTGCCTGCTGTGCTGGCGTCACTGGTGATTGCAGTGGTGGTGGTTGGTGGTGCGATTCAGCAGCAGGTGCACGAACTCCTCAAGGATTTCCCCATCGCGCAAGTCACGCTGTGGGACATCTCGCGCTTGTCGGTGTATTCCCTGCCCGCCATCACCGGATACGTTGTGCCCATCACCTTTCTTATTGGCATCATGCTGACCTTTGGCCGCATGGCCGAGCAAAGCGAACTGACCGCGATGAAGGCTGCGGGGATTCCCCTGAAACGGGTTGCCGCGCCGGTGATTGTGCTTGGTGCGGTACTCAGCGCATTTTGTTTCGTGGTGCAGGATCAGGGGCAATCCTGGGCCTATCGCAGCATCGGCCGCCTGTTTTCGAGCGAACTGCCGCTGCGCATTACGATTGACATGCTTCCAACAGGGGCGGTGCATGAATACGGCGGATGGCGCGTGTATGTGGGTGGTCGCGATCCCTCCGGCGACCTTCGGGACATTGTGATTGTCCAACCGCAAGAGGACGGGCAGGTGAATTCGTTCTACGCCGATGCGGCCGGACTTCGGTCGGAGAACGGCGAGCGCTGGATCGAATTGAGGCAGGGATTTTTCATCAAGCCTTCGCAACAAGGCGAGAAACTGGTGCGGATACCTTTCGACAAGCTCAAGATGCCCATTCCCGCACTGCCCGCCCCGCCACCGCAAGCGGATCGCAAGAGCATGACGCTGACCGCGCTATTCGATGCAGAACGGGCCAACCGACAGCACTTTGAAACGTCAGACGAAGGCGCGATGGGCAAGTTTGCCGCCGGGGTCGAGTGGTACAAGACGGGGATTGAAATCGGCGACCGGCTTTCGTTTCCGCTGATGTGCCTTACGATGTCGATCGCCGGTGCGGCCATGGGCGCGAATAGTCGCCGGGCCGGGCGTTCCTTTGCCTTCGCCGGATGCCTGATCCTGGTCGGGGCCTATTTTATCCTGCGCAAGAGCGTGGAGCCGATGGTTCCGCTTCCGGTCTCCGCCATGATACTGCTCAGGCAAGTCCCCAATCTGACCATCGGCCTCGTGGGCGCGATTATGCTCGGCCGGGTCGATCGTCTATGAAACTGCTCGACCTTTATCTGGGAAAGCGAGTGCTTTTCACCACGCTCAAGACGATGCTGGCCATGGTGCTGTTGGTCATTGTCGTTGATTTCCTCACCCGAACCCATGACAGCGCGGACAAGTACCAGACGCCCTGGCCCATGATCGGGCTTTACTACCTGTGCCTGATACCGGCCATCCTTTTTGAATACCATGCGGCGGCGATGTCGATTCTTGTGGCGGGCCTGCTAACCTTGGGCAAGGCGGTGCAGGATCGGGAGGTCACCGCAGCCTTGGCAGGTGGGGTGAGTCTGCGGCGACTGGTTCGTGCGCCGCTGTGCATCGCCCTGCTGCTGGCCATAACCGCGTTGTTCACAGGCGAAGCGGTGGGGCCTCGTGCCGCGCAGACCATCCGCTGGCTGGGCGATGAATACTTCTCGCGCTACACCGGCGGTAACCGCGCGGGGGCGAGTTGGGCGCATCTGGGTGGTGGATGGGTTTGCCATGTGTTCAAATTCAACCGCACGGCGTTGAGCGGAGAGAATGTTTATCTCCACAACCTCGACAAGGACGAGATACAGGAAATCCGGGCGGGACGCATCTATTGGGACAGCGAGACGCAGCGGTGGTTGATTGAAAACGGCATCTGGTGCAAGTTGTATCCAAAGCAGGAGTGGGCGCAAAGCGTGACGCGGATCACGCAGGTTCCCGCACCGTTTTCGGAAACGCCGGACGACCTGTTTGCGCTGGAAGTCGCCTCGAGCGAAAAGACGGCCTCCGAATTGGCCCGGGATTTGCACCGGGCGGAACAACTCGGTGTGCCCACCAACGGGCTGTGGGTGGACTATCATGTGAAGTATGCGCGGCCCGCGCTGTGCTTCATCATGATGTTGCTCGCCATTCCATTCTCCATGCGCCTTAAACAGGGCGGGCGCAGCGCAGGATTGGGGCTGAGCGTGGCCATCGCGATTGCGTATGTGCTTCTATTCTTCGCCACGGTCGGGCTGGGACATCTGGGCAAGATGCCGCCCGTTCTCGCCGCCTGGACCGCGAACCTGATCTTCTTTACAGCGGGGGTCGGACTTCTTTGGCGGACGCCGACCTAAGGACGGGGCGACCACGGCGTGCAGACCTCCCGCCGGTTTCAGTGGCAGTAGGAAAGGGAATTGCGTATATGCCGTCCCAAGAAGTGCAGCGGAATGGCCACGAGAACACGACGGAAGCCTCGCCTTGGCGCGAATGGCTTCCCGTGGGCTTGCTTTGCCTGCTTGCTGCGCTATTGCGCCTGTGGGCCATTGGTCGACAAAGCCTGTGGCAGGACGAACTCATTTGGGCGGATTGGGCCAAACAAGCCACCCTCCAGGAGGTCGTTCATGCGGTGGCATTTCCGCATTCGCCTTTCTTTTGCTTTTTCCTTCAGCCGTTTCCCGCACTCATAGCCAACGACACCTTTGTTCGATTACCCGCCGCCTTGTTTGGCATTCTCAACATCCCCGTGCTTTATCTTCTGGGCAGGCAATTGTTCAGTCGTCTGGCCGGATTGGGTGCCGCCATCGTTCTCACTCTTGCTCCGCTTCATATTTCTTTGTCACGCCAAGTCGAGCCATATACCCTTCAGGTGCTGTGCATCACCCTGTTTGCCTTGGCGTTATTGAGGGCATGGGAGGATAACCGTTACCGCTACTGGCTCGGGGTGACGCTGGCTGCGGTTGCGTCCATGTATGCGCATATCTACTCGGTCTTTCCCCTCGGCATGATGGCGGGCGCGCTGTGCTTGGATTGGATCCTGCGTTATCGGTGTTGGCGGCGCATGGCGCTGTTGGTTCTGGCCATGGGCAGTGCCGCTATCCTTTATCTTCCCTGGCTGCTTTGGCATCCCGCAGACTCCACCTTTCGCCTGGACGTACACTTCCCCTTTTTTCCCGAGGCGCTCATGCGCCCCAGTGTGCTGCTGTCTTTGGCGGGTGCCCTATGGCGTGACGCCAACCTTCTCAATGCCATGGTGCCACCTTGGGCTCCCTTTGCGTTCCTGCCCGTGATGGCGATGGCCCTTTGGGCCGGTATGGCCCATCGGCGATCCCTGCTTTTTACGATGTGCCTGCTCATGAGCATCATCGGGCCGGTGGCTGCTTCGTGGCACTTCGGTTATTTTGTGAACGGTCGCTATATGATGGGATTTCTGCTTGCCTTGGCACTGCTGGGCGGCTTGGCGCTGGAAGGGCTGGTGCGCTCCTGCACTTCCTGCCGAAACCGTTTTTTCCTGGTGCCTATGGCGGGATGGCTCTGTTTCGGAACCTTGTTCGTGTGGAATCTAAGCGTGGTGGCGGAGATTCACACGGGGCCAACCTTTCAAAACTTTCGCGGACTGCTAGGTTGGATGCAGCACAATGTCCAAGAGGAAGATGCCGTCTTTACGATGGCGAAGTACGCGCCGAACTATCCCTTTGCGCGGTACGCGCCCGGCCTGGAATCTCGTGTCACGTTTCTGCCGCGTGCGGACTGGCAAGGGGTGTCGGATGCGTTGGCTCGGGGAAAAAAAGTCTGGATCTTCTCCCCTTCGAATATTCCACCAAAAAGATGCAGCGGGTTGCGCGAGGAAGGCTATCCCCAGATGTTTCTGCACACCGCACAGCCGTTGGCGTGCGTGCTGCTCGTGTGGCCGGACAAACAAATGCCCGCCGAAAAACGCGTTGAGCTGGAGCGTTCCTTGCTTCAAGATGCCCTGTCGTACAATTCGAACAATCTCGCATCCCTGTTTATGCAGTTGGGCGAAATCGCGCAACAAGCCCCGGTGGACGCCCATTCGGCGGCGTGGTATTGGGAGGAGGCCGCCCGCCGACTCGAATGGCACCGGCGCATCACACCGTTTTCCAGAGAGATTCGCGGAGACCTTGCTGTGTGTTATGAAAAGCTGGGACGCTATTTTGAGGCCGCGCACGAATACCGGTTCCTGCTTCAAACTACCTTGGAATGGGACGGGCCGTTCCGGGATAGCCTGCAGGAATGTCTTGAAAAACAGGCGGCTGCAGCACTCAAATAGAACCCGTACCGGCCTCGGCCCATTGCTTTCGGGCGTATTCGGCCAGGGCCAGACGGGGGGGCTTGAGGTTGTCGGCGAATTGTTTTGGCCAGGATAGAAACCGGTGCGGAATCATGTATTTCGGAAGCGACACCGCAAGCGCAGCACGCCATAGCTCTTCGTCCAAGGGGCCATTGCTTCGGACTATCGCCACGGGGACTGCGCCATATTCTACATCAGGCACCGGTACCACCACGGCCTGTTCCATGCCGTCGAGGGTCATGAGCTGGGCCTCAATGCGCTCCGGTTGCACATTCTCCCCCCCCACCACGAACATGCAATCCATACGACCCTCCACATGAAGGCAACCCCGCGCATCGAAATGCCCACGGTCGCCGGTGACGAAGTATCCGTCACGAAATGGCGTATCCAGTCCGTCCGGCCCGACATAACCCAAAAAACGAGTCGGCCCGCCCACTTCGATCGCCCCGTTCTCCGCGATACGCACCATGTCCGGCACCAAGGGTCGCCCCGAGCTCAGGCATTCCTCAAGGGAGGCACCGGGAGGCACCGTCGTAGCTTGAGACGCGGTTTCCGTCAGCCCGTAGGTCGGGCAGACAGGGAGTCCCATCGCATGCGCCTGACGAACGAGAGCCTCCGGTGCCGCCGCGCCACCGAGCAGAATCGCCTTCAATCGGCCGAGTGAGTACACGACCTCTGCTTCCTGCAGGAGACGGTGCAACTGGAGCGGTACCAGTGAGAGGTGAGTGACCTGCGCGCGTTCGATACTTTGGGATAGTGATTCCCCCGGTGCGGGCAGGGCAATGGCCGCGCCCGATTCCCAGCAGCGGAACAAAACGCCCAAGCCTGAAACATGAAAGAGCGGCAGAGAGAGCAGCCAGCGGTCGCCCGGCACCATGGGAATGTTCCGGTTGGAATGCACGGCGTTGGCCCGATGGTTGCGCATGCTGTGAAGGGCCGCTCTTGGCATGCCCCGACTGCCTGAGGTAAACACGATGGTAACCGGGCGATCCGACTTCTGCCCATCCAAGAGCTTTCCGGGTTCTTCTGCCGGAGTGCAGGCCATATCCAGACGTATGTGCCGTGTCCCACACGGCAGGGGCGGGGGCTCTTCTCCATCCGTGTCGAGCCACACCGAACATCGCGCCTGCTGAAGCAGCGGCGCGGTGTAGGACGCAGGAAAAAGCGGATTGATCGGCATGGCCACAGCCCCGCATCGGAACAGCGCGGGCAGAAGGACGCAAGTGGCGAGGGTGGGCGCTGGATGGAAGGCCACCTGGTCGCCGGGAAGCACACCCGAAGCCGACAAGGCCATGCGGCTCGACGTCACCTGCGCATCGTACTCCCGCCAGGTCCATGAACCCTCCGGGCTGGTGACAGCAATCGCATCGGGGAAGCGCTGTGCGGTTTCGTGTATCGGACAGTCCATCAAGCCTATTCCATAGTTGCCAAGTTCCGAGGGTGCGTGTCAGGCTTGGATTGTGGCATGCTACGCAGAGAAATTCCAGCGAGCGCATACTGTGGGTGTGGCTCGCGGAAAATGGCAGTCCTAAGCATGACCGAATTCCAGCACAAAACCTCTCTTGATATCCACGAACCGTTGTCCGTCGGCACGGTGCATGTCTGGCATGCCCGGTATCCCGACGATGCCGAAGAGATTCCGTGGCCGCTGGGGTGGCTCTCGGAGGAGGAGCGCGAGCGGTACGCGCGTTTTCGCATTGACCGCAAGCGCCAAGACTTTGCCTTTGGTCGCCTTTGGTTGCGCGCGCTGCTGGCCTCATACTTGGGGTGTCCATCCGCGCGGGTGAGCTTGCTGCATACGGAGCGCGGGCGGCCCTATCTTGCCCAGGATGACTTACAGTTCAACCTCTCGCATTCAGGGGGGCGGCTTCTTTGCGGACTGGTTCGCGACTGTCCAATTGGTGTTGATATCGAGCAGAACGCCGATGTGGCAGCGCGGGATGGCATCGCACGTCGCTTCTTTACAACGGGGGAATACGAGGCCATTCGCGGACTTCCTGAATCGCTGCAAGCAGCGGGATTCTTCCGGTGCTGGACCAGCAAGGAGGCCTATCTCAAGGCGGGCAGCCAAGGATTGGCGGGGCATCTCGGGTCGTTTGAGGTGGAACCTGATCCGCGAAAATCTCCCGCCCTGATCGCTGTGCATGACCAACCGGAAGAAGCGGCAGCCTGGCAACTACGGGCCATTCCGGCGGGGACAGACTACGACGCTATTTGCGCAGTGCGCCGAACCGATCTTTCTTGGCGGGAATTCACTTGGCATCCACATTCGGGATAGCTTGTGCGTCCTCAGGCGACAGTGGGTTCCTTTGCATTGCCGGACTTCGGGCTTGGGTGCAGTTTGGCACCCGTTTCCTCTTCATGGATGGGGTAATCGAAATACTCGAGGACATCGCGGAAGTTGTCCCGGATGAAGTTCTCATCAATTCCCAGACTGCCCATTGAATAATGGTGCGTGCTTTTCCATCCGCGCGCCTTTTCCTGCCGCTTGGACAGATGCGCCCGGTGCACGTCGCTCAACTCGATGCCGAGGCGGTCCATGACCTGGAGCACGGACTCCATGGGACGCTCCACCAGTTCCGTATAGCGCATGAACGCGTGGGAATTTTCTGGCCATTGCGGCAAGACCTTGATGGGGTGGCGATAATAAGAGCCAGCCAGCCGGGTCATCGGGTCAATCATGGTGCGGCCTTCGTCATCATTGCCAAAACTTTTCCAATAAAACGCACCAAGACTGATGGTTGAGGGTACCGCTTCGTAGGGGGTTCGGGACGTGCAAATGACTTTCATGTCGGGAAATACCGCTCTAAGGGCCTCGAGTTTCACACTGAAACTGGGGTTTTTCGCGAAATAGTGCTTTTCAGGGCCGTGAAAATACAAGTGCCGCTGGACACATCCTTTGTAGAACTCGATAAGCTGGCGTTGCTCCGCAGGGGGAGTATCCTCGTCAAAATTGGTGTATTTCCACAGTTCCTCTTCCACCGGGAAGATCCAGGCAAGATTAGGACTTGTGAAAGTGGGCAACATCACCAATTCGTCTTCGTCAGGCTCGAAAAGGCTCAAGGGATGAATCTTGCTGACTTCCTGGAAGAGGCGTTTATCAAAGCGATTGGCCACACGCCGCCCGAAACCGCCAATCGCGGCGTCAATGCGCCCGAGGGCACGCCATACCACGCGCTCAGTAATGGAGGGGGCCACCGTGATTTCCCCCAGGGTCATCGTGGTAAAGCGGCTCGTGTCTGCAGTCAGCAGACGCTGCAAGAAGGTGGTTCCACTCCGGGGGATGCCCACGACAAACAAAGGATCCCGCACCTTAATCTTACGGAATCCGGGGAAGAAGACATGGTCGAGCATGAGCCCTATCCAGTGGAGCAACTGCCCGAAAAAGAGGAAAGGAATGAACCAGGCGAGGAAAACCAGGCGGCGGCGGGTCAGGGGTGCGACCGTGGAACCCGTGGAAGTGAAGGTCTTGAAGACCACCCGAAACAAACGAAGGTAACTATCTATAAAGAGGCGCATTGACTTCTCCTCATCCCCTGCAAGATCCGGGCACATACAACCCCGCCTCGGCCAGCGTGGATGATCCGTCCTTGAACGACCACATGCGCGAGGGACGGTTCAGATGCCAAACCTAGCTTCCATAACCGACATCCGTCCCTATTTAATTATTTCCCACCAATCTTCTTGTATTTATCATAGCCTGTAATAGGGGTCAGGGTCAACAAGAAAAATGCAAAAAACATGGTCTCGATTCGGCTGCTGCGAGCGTCGACACAAGTCCGCCATCTACCGAGATAATGGTCTTGGGGCGGTGTGCTATAATCGGTTTTTAGTGATAGTATTGGTTTTTGCTGACTTGTGTTTTTCGGGGGACACCGGATTTGTTTGAAGGGATACCTGAGGCGTGTTGCCCACAATTATTGCCCTTTCGATAGCGGGCGTAACGCTATGCGTGGTGTGTGTGTTTCAACACCTGCGCATTGCGAAGGCCGATGAAGATTTTCGCCGTTTAAGCGTTGCCATCAGCAACGTGACGAAAGTCCTGCGTCAGGCAGAAAAGCGACCACCCTCGTCTCCCCGTCCAGAGAATCCGTACCTTGCGGCTTGCTGGCAGACCTTGAATTGCGAGCGAAAGGACTGCCCGGCCCACGGGAATTCAGACTTGCGCTGTTGGTTGTTGACCAAGGAACCGCGTCAAGGGGAGGAGGGTGCTCCCTCTGGCGTCCGACTTCAACAGTGCGCGTCCTGTGAGGTCTATCGTCGCGCCCGGCCCGACGCGGTGTGGAATCTCCTTGAGCAACTGAGTACGATCATGTCGCTTCTGGAGCGCGACCGTGTCCGGTTGGCGGATTCCGAGCGGCGCGCGGAACAAGCCGGGAAGCTTGCCACCTTGGGTGAGTTCGCAGCAGGTATCGCACACGAAATCAATAACCCCCTGGATGGCATCGTGAGCTGTCTGTCCCGACTGGAGCGTGACCCTGCGAATCTGCGCCAGAACATTGAGTATCTCAATCTTATGCGGGAAGCGCTTGAGCGCATGGCGGCGGCGGTGCAACATATTTTGGCGTATTCCCGCCGTCGCGATCCCAACCTCGCACCAGTGGACGTGCACGCGGTGATTGAGGACATGGTGCCTTTGGTAAAGGCATCGGCGCGACAAAACGCCCTCTCCATCCGACTGGAATTCGGGCGCGACGTGCCGCTTGTGCTCGCGGATCGCTACTATCTCAGTGAGGCCTTTCTCAATCTGGCCTCGAACGCCATGGCCGCCACAACCGCCGGTGGCACCCTGACTTTCCGGACGCGCCTCGCCCCGGAGGAGAGCAGCCTGACCAGTCTGGTGGAGATCGATGTGATTGACAACGGCGCGGGGATTCAGCCCCAAGATTTGCCCCGTATTTTTGAGCCGTTTTTTACCACGAAGGGCCCGGGAAAAGGAACGGGATTGGGCCTGGCGATTGTGAAGCACATTGTCGAGGAGCATGGCGGCAGAATTCGCGTAGACTCCGCGCCGCAGGCCGGGGCTACCGTGCGGGTTTTCCTGCCGACGGCACCCCTGTCCCCGTCCCTGCCCACCCCTCCTGTGGAAGAATTTTCGGACCACCCTGTGGCGGGCCACGGATCCAAGCCTGAAAAACGTTACGGAGAACCTGCGCTGTGAAAGTTCTTGTGGTGGACGATGAAAAGATCAAGTGTACCGCGCTTCGCGATGACCTCGTCGATGCGGGATATCAGACCTTCATCGCCTCGTGCGCCGATGAGGGTCTGCATTTCCTGGAGGTGGAGACGGTAGATGTCGTGGTCACCGATTTACGGATGGCCGGTATGGATGGAATCTCCTTTCTTCGGAGGATCAAGGAAAACTGGCCCGGCATCGAAGTCGTGATGATCACAGCCTATGCCACCGTGGACAATGCGGTGGAAGCCATGAAGCTGGGCGCTTTCGACTATGTGACCAAGCCTTTCGAGAGCGGACGCCTTATCGACGTGCTCAAGAAAATCGCCAAGCTCCACGCCGTGCAGGCGGCGAATAGCCGTCTGGAGGCCGGTCTTCCCATGGCGGCGGGGCAAGGCGGTCTGGTTGGGCAAAGCGCGGCCATGCAAAGCGTTTTCGAGGCCATGGAACTCGCGAAGACCTCCGAGGTTCCGGTGCTGATATTCGGCGAGACCGGCACGGGGAAAGAGCGGGTCGCCAATGCCATTCACGGGGGCGGCTCAAGAGCCACGCAGCCCTTCATCACCATTCACGGCGTGGCGCTGTCACCCCAGTTGATGGAGAGCGAGCTATTCGGCCATGAGAAGGGCTCATTTACCGGCGCATTGACCGGAAAGCCGGGGCGTTTCGAAATTGCGGACGGCGGCACCATTTTCTTCGATGAAATCGACGACATCCCGCTGGAAGTGCAGTCGAAATTGTTGCGTGTGATCGAAGGCTATCCATTCGAGCGCGTTGGTGGCATCAAGTCGCTGCGAGTGGATGTGCGGTTTATTGCGGCCTCGAAGGTGGACTTGCGCAAGCGCGTCGCCGAGGGTAAATTCCGCGAGGACTTGTTTTACCGCGTCAGTGTGTTCCCGATCTGGCTACCACCCCTCCGCGAGAGAATCGATGATGTACCGCCCCTGCTGGAGCACTTCCTTAAAATTTACGGGGGCGGAAAGCAGGTGTTCGACTTGGATGAGAAGGTTATCGCCTGCTTTCAGGATTACACGTGGCCGGGCAACGTGCGGGAACTGCAGAATGTGGTGCGGCGGATTCTGGTCGGCATGGCTGGCCGACAGACGGTTGTCTTGGACGATGTTCCGCCGGAAATCCGGAGAAGCGCACGTCAAGGACAGGCTCCTTCGGGCGATCCCTCTTCCTTTCGGGGCGTCATAGAGGCCAACGAAAAGACCCTCCTGGCCAATGCGCTGGACATGGCGGGCGGCAATCAAAGCAAGGCTGCGGCGGCAATCGGCATGAAACTGTCCACTTTTCGCGATAAACTGGCCAAGCACAGCATCAAGGTGTGGTCGAATCGGGGTGTGGGGGCGAAGGAAAACGGGGGGGACTGACGGATTGCATCAGCCACAGGCTGCGGCTATGGCGTGGGCAAGGGGCCTGTTTTGCTCTTCTTTTTCCCGAATGAGGAGAAGAAGTGCCGCCAGTTTACCGTGACGTTCCAGCCTTCGAAGTCCTGCTTTTGATTGTTGAACAGGGTGTAGCCGGTCGTGGCAGAAAGCATGTCTCTCGGGCCGAGCGGCAGGTCGAAGCCCACGTTGGGGCACAGGCCCATGAGGCGCCAACGGTCGCGCAGCTCAAATTTAATGAGGCTCCCCAGAGGCAGGAGACCGGTCTGTATCTTGGCGTTGTACCCGGAGTAGGTCAGCGAGCCGGTGGCTCCGACGCGGAACTTGGCCTCCTTCACGCGATCAAGGAGGCCTTGGTACTCGCGGAGTTCGGGTCTGCCGAAGGGGTAATAGTCGATGTCCACACCGCCATACCACGCGAGACGCTTGACCTGAAGATCCAGATGAAAGGGAAGCAGGAACAGAATACTTCGCTGTTCCTTGTCGTTGCGCACAGTGCCTTCGGAATAGCCGAGGTGTCCGCCCACCGCCCAATGTTTCCCGAACACCTTCCCGAGCGTGATCTGCGGTGGCAGGAAGAGATGCTCGTCCCGCAAGTCTCCGAAGGTGTCCAGTCCGCCAAAGCCCGGCGCGAGCACATTGAGCGCGGGCTCGACCACGCGGTCGATGATGTCTTCGGAGGCCAGCCCGGGGTAGGTGTTGACCAAGCCGATGCCCCAGTAGTAGGGACGCGCCTCCTCGGCTTCATCGGTCACGCCGTGCAGCGTCAAGCCCGTATCCTCCTCCGCAGAAAAACACACGGAAGACAACAAGAGCGTTGCTACAAACCACCCCATGCGGAACCCTTCCCACACAATAACCCATCACCAATGGAACGAGGAATACTCGGGCACGCTGGCCTAGCCCATCCGTTCGGTGATAGCATCCAGAATTGCGCGCACCTCGGTGCGCTGGGGTTCCTCCCCCGTATAGGGGGAGCGTCCATCCAGATCGGCTTGGGCGACCTTCGGGTCGAGTGAGAGGGTACCAAGCAGTGGCAAATCGCCGAGTCCGCTGATGAGTCCACTCAAATCCATGCCCGGGCGCACCTTGTTGATGACCACCCCTATTCGCGGAATGTGGATTTCATCGGCGAGGCGGCGGATGGTCTGCGCGGTTTGGACACTGCGCTGTCCGGGTTCAATAACGACAACCATCATCGACACCGCCTGCGCGGTGGCGCGACCGAGATGCTCAATGCCGGCTTCCATGTCCATAATGACCACTTCACCGGGACGAAGCAGCAAATGGGTGACGAGTGCCTTGAGCAGGGCACTCTCGGGGCAGATGCACCCGCTACCACCCGCAGGAACCCCGCCCAGATTCAACAGGCGCACGCCATGAACCAGCCGACTATAGGTTTCGGGCAGGTCGCGCACATCGGGATTGATTTTGAAATAGGTGCCGTAACCGTCCTTGGAGTCCGTTCGCTCACGGATCAACTCGCGCATATTGCCGATGGCCTCAGGGGTATCGGCGGGGGCCAAGCCCAGTGCCGACGCCAGATTCGCATCGGGATCCGCATCGACGGCAATCACGGGCCGCCCGTCGCTTGCCAAGGTTCGCGCAAGCAGCGACGACAACGTTGTCTTCCCCGTTCCACCTTTTCCCGAAACCGCGATCTTCATTTGTATGAGTCCTTTCGATATTGCCTGCCCAGGTTGTTTGACGCAGCATCATACCCCGCACCGTCGATCTTTTCCAAGCCTTTATTAAAACAAGAAAAACAGGGGCGGAATTCCCGGGGAAGTGGGGGGGTGGCAACAGCAGCCGACAGACCGAAATCGGGGGGATGACCGCTTGGTTTGGTATTGCCCAAAACAATTCGACATTCCGTCCCGAATCGCGTATTATTTTCTTCCCTTTCGCCGGGGACGCGGTGTGTGTCTTCGCGGGGGGGAGGAGAACCAGAAAATGCCAAGAATCGAACGTGCTTTATTGAGTTGTCACGACAAGACGGGGATGGTGGAACTGGCCCGTGTGTTGCGGGAATACGGCGTTGAGTTGGTGTCGACATCCGGCACCTTGAAAGTATTGCATGAGGCGGGGATCGAGGCGATCAGCATCGCGGATTTTACCGGTGTGCCCGAATTGATGGATGGAAGGGTGAAATCCTTGCATCCGAAGGTGCATGCGGGGCTTCTCGGCCTGCGCGACAACAAGGTGCATGTCGAGCAGATGCAAGCGCATGATTTTCAGTGGATTGACCTGCTGGTGGCAAACCTGCAACCCGTGGATCAATTGATTGCCCAGCCAGGCATCACGCTCGAGGAAGTCATTGAGCAGACCGACATCGGTGGTTGCGCGATGATTCGTTCCGCCGCGAAAAACTTCCGCTATGTGACGGTGACGGTGAATCCTTCGCGTTATCCCGCGATTATTCACGACATGCGCGCGCTGGACGGTGACGTTTCCTATGAAACGCGCTATCGTCTCGCACAGGAGGCTTTTGCATGTACGGCCGATTATGATCGCGCGCTGGCGGACTATTTGGAACAAAAGCAGCCTCCGGCGGTGTAAAGGAAGTGTCATGAATGTCTTGGTGATTGGCAGCGGTGGCCGCGAGCATGCACTGGCCTGGAAAATCGCACAAAGCCCCCGGGTGGACAAGGTCTATTGTGCGCCGGGCAATCCCGGTATCGCCCGTTTGCACAAGGGCGAATGCGTGGCCATCGGGGTGAATGATTTTGATGCCATTGAGCAGTTTATTGATGCGCACGGGGTGTCGTTGACGGTAGTCGGTCCGGAAGACCCGCTGGTGCGGGGTCTGGTGGATCGTTTGAGTGCCCGGGGTAATGCCGCCTTTGGGCCCAGTGCTGCAGCTGCGCAACTGGAGGGAAGCAAGGCCTTTGCCAAGGCTTTCATGGACAAATACGGCATCCCCACAGCGCGTTATGCGGAATTTGAGGATGCGGAATCCGCCATTGCCTATGTGCGAGCGCAGGGCGCTCCGATTGTCATCAAGGCCGACGGACTGGCGGCGGGCAAGGGTGTGACCGTGGCGCAAAGCGTGGCCGAAGCGGAAGAAGCCATTCGCGAGGCGATGGTGGATCGGGTTTTCGGCGCGGCGGGGGCCAAGGTGGTGATTGAGGAGTGTCTGGTCGGCGAGGAGGCCTCGATACTCGCCTTTTGCGATGGAAACACGGTGTCGCCGCTGCCCAGCAGTCAGGATCACAAAGCGGTGTATGACGGCGACCGTGGACCGAATACCGGCGGGATGGGCGCGTATTCCCCAGCCCCTGTGGTGACGCCCGAACTGGAAAATGTGATTGCGTCCGAAGTGCTTTGGCCGGTCGTTCGCGGCATGGCGCAGGAAGGCACACCCTATCGGGGCATTCTTTATGCCGGGTTGATGATTACGGCGGACGGGCCGAAGGTGATCGAGTTCAACGTGCGCTTTGGCGATCCGGAAACCCAAGTACTGTTGCCACGCATGGTGTCTGATATTGTGCCCGTGTTTGAGGCGTGTTGCGCTGGAGCGCTGGGCGCGGTCAACATAGAATATATCAGCGGCCCGTGCGTCACCGTGGTGATGGCGAGTGGCGGCTATCCGAAGGATTACGCGAAAGGCAAGGCCATCACCGGCATCGACGCTGCCGAAACGGATAATCAGGTAGCCGTGTATCACGCAGGCACACAGCTTGAGGGAGAGACCTTGGTGACCAACGGCGGCCGGGTTCTCAATGTCACCGCCCACGGCACGGATCTTCCCGAAGCCATCCAGCGTGCCTATGCGGCCGTCGGTAAGATTCAGTTTGAGGGTGCCCATTTCCGGTCGGATATCGGCCAAAAAGCCTTGCGCCGCATGGCTTAGGCGGTGTACTTTTTCCCGCGAATATCGTGCGGAAAGTTGCGCGGGGAAACAGGTCTGGTTACAATTGCCACAACCCGCCGCAGGCCTGATCGTCATACCCTGCGGAAACATGAAAGGTATCGCCCCATGGCTACGGATCCCAAAGTGACTTTCGGTCTTATCGTCGGTAATCGCGGCTTCTTCCCGGACAAGCTGGCGAAGGACGGGCACGCGGTGATGACCGCGCTGCTCAAGAAACTCGGTTTTGGCGTAGTGGTTCTTTCCGACAAGGACACCAAGTTCGGCACGGTCGAAACATGGGAAGACGCGAAAATATGCGCGGGTCTGTTCCGCAGCCATCGTGACGAGATCGATGGCGTGATTATCACGCTGCCGAATTTCGGTGACGAGCGAGGCATTGCGGATACGTTGAAACTGGCCGGACTGGATGTGCCGGTGCTGGTGCATGCGTGGGAGGACGACCCCAAGAAAATGTCGCTCGAACGCCGTCGGGATTCGTTCTGCGGCAAGATGAGCGCCTGCAACAATCTTGTACAATATGGCATTCAGTTCTCGCTGACCTCGCAGCACACGATGGATCCCACCACCAAGGAGTTCAAGGCCGATCTGCTTTGGTTCGCGGGTGTCTGCCGCGTGGTACGTGGGCTAAAGAACTGCCGCGTGGGCGCGCTTGGTGCGCGTCCGGCCGCCTTTAACACCGTTCGCTACAGCGAAAAGCTGCTGCAGCAATCCGGTATCACCGTGGAGACGCTGGATCTCTCCGAAGCCTTCGGTCGTGCCAGTCGTATCAAGGACACGGATCCCAAGACGCTGGAACGTCTCAAGCTGATCAGCAACTATGTGCCTTGCAAGGGTGTCGCGAAAGACCCGCTTGTGAAAATGGCCAAGCTGGCCATCGTGGTGGATGATTGGATGGAGTCCTCCGGACTCGACATCACCGCGTTCCAGTGCTGGACTTCGATGGAAGAGTATTTCGGCGTGGTTCCCTGCACGGTGATGAGCATGATGAGCGAATCGCTGCGTTCGTCCGCCTGCGAAGTCGACATTTGCGGTGCGGTGGGTATGCACGCATTGGCGTTGGCCTCGCAGACACCCAGTGCCCTGCATGACTGGAACAACAATTACGGCGGAAATCCGGACAAATGCGTCAATTTCCACTGCTCAAACTGGCCGAAATCCTTCCTGCAAGACCCAAAAATGTCCTTCCAAGACATCATCGCGGGGTCGGTCGGGAAGAACAACACCTTCGGCACGGTGACGGGCCGGGTGAAGCCGGGCCCGGCGACCTATCTGCGCATCACCACGGCGGACGAAGAGGGCATGATTGCCGCGTATGTGGGCGAAGGCCGTTTCACGAAGGATCCGCTGGAAACGTTTGGCGGTTTTGGTGTGCTGGAAATTCCAGACATGCAAAACCTGCTGCGCTACATTTGCGAGAACGGCTTCGAGCACCATGTCGCCGTCAATCTCAGTCATGTGGGCTCCATCATCAACGAAGCGCTGGAAAACTATCTCGACTGGGATGTCTACTGGCACAAGGGATAGGCGGTCTGACGCGCGGTTTGCGTGAAGGGATGGTGTCGTGAACAAGTTGGGCGTTGGCATAATCGGAACAGGCTGGGTGGCCGGAGAACATCTCCGGGCCTTCTATGGCAACCCGCACGTGGAGGTCGTGGCGCTGTGTGGCCGCAATGAGGCGCGCACCAAGGCGTGCGCACTCGCCGCCAACATCCGCTGCGAGATTTTCACGGACTACGAAAAGATGCTGGCGCATCCCGGGGTGGACATTGTGGCCATCGCCACGCTGCCTGACGGCCATTGTGCGCAAGCGGTGGCAGCTGCCGAGGCAGGCAAGCATCTGCTGCTCGAGAAAGCCATGGCGGTGGATATCGAAGAGGCGCGCAAGGTTCGTGATGCGGTGGCCCGGGCGAAGGTGAAGACGGTGGTGAGCTTTGTGTTGCGCTGGAACCCCCTGTTTCAGATTATCAAGACCCAACTGGCGGACGATGCCATCGGTTCGGTTTTCATGGGTGAGATCGACTATTTTCACGGTATAGGTCCCTGGTACAAGCAGTACGCGTGGAACGTGAAGAAGAAGGTCGGGGTGAGTTCGCTGCTTTCGGCCGGTGTACATGCGGTGGATGCCCTGCGTTGGTTCATGGGGGGCGATGTGGCCGAGGTGATGCAATATGCGACCTCGGGCGGCGGGGTCGATTTCTCCGACTACGAATACGCACCCACCACCTGCACCTTGTGCAAATTCGCCGATGGCCGGATTGGCAAAGTGACCTCCAGCATCGAGTGCATTCAGCCCTACGTCTTCCATATTAATCTGCTGGGAACGCACGGCACCATCCGAAACAACAAGATTTGGTCGAAGAAGAAGTATCCGGGACAAAGCACCTGGGTGGAGGTGCCGACGATTCTTCCCGACAGCGGGGACGTGAGCCATCACCCCTTTGTGGGCGAGATTGCTCATCTCGTGGAGTGCATCCACACGAATCAGGAGTCCTTCGTCAGCGTGGCCGACGCCTTCAAGACGCATGAAATCTGTTACGCGGCGGACCTTTCCGGAGAAACGGGAAAACCGGTGCCATTGCCTTTGGGTTGAGCGCACCCGCATCTACTGAAAGGACATGCATGAAGAGGTTTCTGGCGCGTCATTCTCCCCTGATCATTCTGGCTGGTCTTTGTCTGGCCATGGCGGTCGTCTCCCAAGATTTTCGTCGCCTGAACAATCTTCAGGATGTGGGCGGGCGCACCTGTGTGACCGGCATCATCGCGGTCGGCGAACTCCTCGTGATCCTGACGGCGGGTATTGACCTGTCCGTGGGCAGTGTGGCGGCTCTTGCGGGCGTCATCGCCGCGAAAGCCATGACCGACTGGGGTCTGCCTGTGCCAGTGGGGGTATTGCTTGGCATTCTGGCGGGCCTTTTCTGCGGCACCATCAACGGTCTTCTGGTGACGAAGGGCCGCATTCCCCCGTTTATCGCGACCTTGGGCACGATGATGGCCGCACGTGGCGCGGCCCTGCTGATCGCCAAATCCTGCCCCATCGTTGTGCTCGTGAAGTCCTTCCAGTGGCTGGGTGGTTCGAAGGTGCTGGAGGGGGGTGGCACGGCGTGGTGGGTACCCGTTCTTCTCGCCGTTTCAATCACGATCTTTTTCTCCGTCATGCTTACCTTCACCGGTTTCGGGCGGTCAATCTATGCCTTGGGCGGAAACCTGCAGGCGGCCCGACTGTCCGGTATCCCCGTTGATCGGGTACGCACGGGGGCCTATGCACTATGCGGGATGCTCGTGGGTGTGGGCGGGGTGGTGCTGGCATCACGCACCAGCATTGGCAACCCCACCGGTGCCGAAATGATGGAACTGGACGCCATCGCGGGTTGTGTGATTGGCGGCGCAAGCCTGATGGGCGGAGAAGGCGGTGCGGCGGCTGCACTCGCCGGTGCGCTCATCATCATGGTGCTGCGCAACTTCTGCAACCTCATGAATTTCGACACCAATTGGCAGCAGGTTTATGTGGGGGTGCTGGTCGTGCTGCTGGTCTTCTACGACAACTACCGCAAACGCAAGGCCGGTCTGCTCAAGGATCTGTAGCCGCCCACCCTATTCTTCCACCGGTGGCTTTCGCGGTTGACGGCGTTGCTGCACCATGAGTCCGTCAATCCGGTAGACGAAAAAGGACAGGTGTTTTTCCTCGATGTTGATCAGTCCGTAGGACGCGATTTGGCCGCGTGACCGATGCTCCTTGAGGTGCCCCGGATTGAAAACGATTGAATGGTCGCGCTCCTGAATGGCGGGGCGGTGGGTGTGACCGTGTAGCAGGATGTCCGATCGGCGGTCGCTTCCGGTGATCTCCTCCAGCGCGTGCGCGCAGGCGATGGAAACCCCGTCGAAATGTTCCAGCAACCGCCTTGGAACCCGGTTTCGCTCATATTCCGGACACCACAAGCCCGGAACCGCCCGCACCTCATGCCCGGCCCTGCGCAGGGATTCCGCGTCCCGATAATCATCACCCAGGTGGAACAGAACCGTCGCCCCATGCTCACGCACCAAGGCGTCTGTCGCATGAAACATGAATTCAAGGTTGCCGTGGGTATCGCTCATGACGCCTATTCGCATGGCCTGCCGTCGCTCCGTGTAACAAATTCCCGCACACTGTCCACATTGTTGCAAGAGTTACTATAAGGAACGGGGCTCATGAAAACAAAGAAAATTGGAATCAAGCAAGTCTTGGCCGGACTCGGGGTGGTCTATCTGGTGCTGTTCGTCGGCTATCTCGCCTACATGGGACTAAAGAACACCCGCCCGTCCGGCCCCTCAGAACTTGAGGCCCATCCGGAGCGGCAAGATGAGATTCTTGCCCGTCAACGCGCCGAGGAAATGCGGGACCGACTGGGGCTGAGCGAAGAACAGACGCAACAGATCGCGCAATTGCTGCAATCCATGGGCGATCCGGGCCAGGGTGGTTTTCGCGGCCGACGCGAGGCCATGCGCGAAGAACTGGCCAAGATTCTCACACCCGAACAACTCGCGAAACTGGAATCGGCTCCGGGCTTCGGCCCCGGTGGCGGTGGCCCCCGAGGCCCGGGTGGTCCGGGCGGAGGCCCTCCCGGCATGGGCGGTGGACGGATGGAAGAAGTACGCAGCAAGATGACGCCTGATCAGCAGGCGAGGTTGGACGCGCGCCTACAGGATATGCGCGATAAACGGGGTCCGCGAGGCGGAGGACAACGGCAACCGGGAGGTCAGGGACAATGAACATGCTTAACAATCGTATTGCGCGCTCAAATGGACGTTCGCACAGGAGCAGGGGCTTT
>CAIZGN010000234.1 GCA_903932505.1 Candidatus Hydrogenedentota bacterium | reverse complement strand
CAATAAACAGGCTCAGGTAAGCCACGGTGAAAATTGCCATAACTCCAGTACGCAATTTCTGGGAAGGTATACATACACTAACGGCCTGGATACCCCGCAGACTAAGGATCAGCATCAGAAGCAGATAAGGTGGTTTGTACCAATGGAAGACAATGGGTGGACACAGAAAAGCGAAATACAGGCTATAGATAAACACAAAGACGACCACAAGAATGACCAGCATTTGCCGTCTTATAAGGGCAACCACTGATCCCAAAACCGCAAGAACGAACATGAGGTTACCAATGGAGCTTTCCTTCCCGTGGAACAGGAGCATTTTCCCGCAGAAGGTGGGGCCCAGCATGACATGGAGCTGCCGCGACAAGACAAACCAAAGATGGCTCTTGAAATATCCGAGGTCCTTAGTTTCCGCAGTATCCCACCAATGGCGGTAACCGAGCCCTTTGGCCACGATGGTATTCGGCAGCGGGGAGCCATAATAGTAGGTTGTAAACAGCAACCAAGGCCCATAAACGGCAAAAGCTATCAGGACGATCCGAGGAAACTGCCATGGCTCCTTCAGCAAGGCATACACCCCCACCATGACCGTCCAGAATCCGTAATCTGGCCGAACCAGCATACATAAGCCCAAGCTGATGCCCAAGGCGGTGGGTTTCCACGCGGCACAGTAGTAAACCGACGCGACGAGAATACATATGCTGAATTGGGTTTCCATTCCCGACATGCCAAACGAAATCTGGTGATGTTCGAAGGCTGCATACCCCATTAGGACAATTATTAGTGGTTTTGGCAACCGAACACTCTGATGCAGCCCTAAAGCCAAGAGATAAAGAACCGTCAAAGCAGCGGCAGGAATGGACGTGAGCTTTAGAAAATCCACGCCAAAACCCGGCCGAATAAGATCACCCACGAGAGGAATCAGCACGCTCAACGGACTCGTAAAGCCATGGAGCGGGGGCTCGCCCGGCCGGTAATGTGATAGTCCCAACCCCTTCACGAAGTTCAGCGAATGCAGACAGGTGATGAGTGCGTCATCCTGATAACGTTGCGTATAGGCCCAGAAAAGAACGCGGACGGCCATTGCGAGCACGGCGAGTGCGAATCCTGCGCGAACCACCAAGGCATCTTCCGGATTGTCTAGACCGTCAAGCCCCAGCCACGCCCCGGTCTTCTTCATACATTGCGTCAGCGACCTATGCAATCCGCCCGTCCTCCCACAACGGCGCGTGAAGTTATACATGATCCTCCAGAGGTGTTGTCCCGGTTCAGCGGGAAATGTGAGCCTACCCCCATATCTTGAAAGGTGGCGGCGCAAATTAAGATGTCGGGGTACAGTAGTACGGGTGGAACTTCCGCCCTTTTTCTGGCCTTAATCTTAGCAGGTGCCTTGGGATGAGTCAAGGCGCGGCGAATAACATGTTGGTCGGCGACTGAGCCTGAACTGGCCGCCGAGAATGGGCCGGCAGATAGTTCGTCGGAGGCGACCCGTTCAGGCGGACGTTGCTGCAAAGACTTTCCTTTTGTCAGATTCTTCTGTGGCACTCTGCGGGTGTTTGGTTCCCCAATGAGCTGTGCCGACGTTCGTGGTTGTAGAAGCGGAAATACCGCGAGGGCCCCGCGTGCCTTGCTATATTGTGCCGCCCCAGTTGGAAATGGACTCCTCGACCGGTGAGAATGTGTAGACGGCCAAGGAGAAACGAGCATGAAGCCCCCCCCGCAAGCATTTTACGTCCGAGGAGAAGGTTCGGGCCCTAAGACGGCACTTGGTGGAAAAAGTGCCGATTTCGGATCTCTGCGAGGAATTGGGTACTCAGCCGACCCAGTTCTACCGCTGGCAACAACCGTTTTTCGAGAATGGCGTGTCGGCGTTTGAGCGGTCCAGCAAACCCCGGACCTCGACGGAGCAGCAACGGATTGCCGCCCTAGAACAGAAAATAAGGCGCAAGGACGAGGTATTGGCGGAGCTCATGGAA
Source organism: Candidatus Hydrogenedentota bacterium (assembly GCA_903932505.1). Classification (GTDB taxonomy): domain Bacteria; phylum Hydrogenedentota; class Hydrogenedentia; order Hydrogenedentales; family CAIZGN01; genus CAIZGN01. Next base: position 3,433 of record CAIZGN010000234.1, on the reverse strand, counting down.
GAGCATATCACTCTAAAAAAAAGTCTTGGGGAGATTTGAAGCGCGCTTGGACGCCGCACGATACGCGGGACGGTATTATGGATTTCGTGAACCATTGGGCGCAAAAGACCGGCATCGCGCTTTGCCGGTTTATCGGCTGGGTGGGCGTGTCCAAGAGTAAGTTCTACGCCTGGCACGCACGCTACGGCAAGGTGAACGAACATAACGGCAAGATTCCCCGAGATTCCTGGCTTACGGACGCGGAGAAAGAGGCCATCATCGCGTTTCATCTGGAGCGTCCGGACGAAGGTTACCGGCGGCTTACGTTCATGATGCTGGACACGGATGTCGTGGCGGCCGCGCCCACCAGCGTATGGCGCGTGCTGCACCGGGCGGGCCTTTTGGATCCCTGGAACGGCAAGCCCTCCAAGAAGGGCACCGGCTTCGTTCAGCCGCTCTTGCCGCATGAGCACTGGCATGTGGACGTGTCGTACATCAACATCTGCGGCACCTTTTACTACCTGTGCAGCGTTTTGGACGGATGCAGCCGTTTCATTGCGCACTGGGAAATCCGCGAATCGATGACTGAGACCGAGATCGAAATCATTCTGCAACGGGCCAAGGAAGCGTTTCCCGAAGCCCGTCCGCGGATCATCTCGGACAATGGCCCGCAATTCATCGCCAAGGACTTCAAGGAGTTCATCCGGATCAGTGGCATGACGCATGTGCGCACCTCGCCGTACTATCCGCAAAGCAACGGAAAAATCGAGCGCTGGCACAAATCGCTGAAGACCGAGTGCATCCGTCCGAAAACCCCGCTCTCGCTCGATGACGCCCGGCGTCTGGTGGGGGAATTCGTGACCCATTACAACGGAGCACGGCTTCACAGCGCCATTGGGTTTGTCACGCCCAAGGACAAGCTCGCAGGCCGCGACAGGGCGATCTTCGAGACGCGGGACAAGAAGCTCGAAGCGGCGCGCGAGCGCCGCAAAGCGATGCGTCAGGCGATGCGCGAACAACCGTTACTGGAGGCCCCGGCTTTGCCCGTTTGCAAAACCGCGCTTCCTATGGTATGTTGAATCTCCCGGGATAAACGGAGGCGGGCTCTGCTGGCGAGCAACCCGCCAAGGGATACCCCGGCCAAGCTCATCAGACGATGAGAGGGCGTAGCGTGCAATTGGCGTCACGCCCATCCGGAAAAACTCATCGGATGATAGACTTGCCATGCCTTAAAAAACGCAAAAATGAAACGAGGCGACAACAGGCCGTACTCACTTAAGAAATCCGGCAGTTGACCATTTCCCGCTGAACCGGGACAGGCCCAAGCGTATTACCTGCAAGTTCATGACAATCTGCCTTGGGCAAATCTGGCCGCTACCGAGAACCCAGATACTCATTACGTGACGGCTCTAGGTGATGATCCGCGTATTGCCCACCCCGACGCCACATCCTTTACAGACGCGGAACTTCGCTTAAAAACATGGTCCAGATATAGATCCAAATTCCGATACCATGATTGGTGGCCTGAAAAAGAAGGCGTTGCTGGCCAGTGGAAACGCCGGGTTACAAATAACCCAGTGAATGGTTGTGCATATGCGGAGGAGTGCAGAAATCATTTTGATGCAGTCTCAAGTAACAATCCGCCCCCAAGGTGGTAGTTCCAATTTGAAAGGACCGAATAATGCAAACGTGGAAGATGGGAATCTTACTCGCCTTAACATGTTTATGGGTGCGTCCCGCCACTTCCGAAGCGGAAATTAAGACCAACTTAACTGGTGGTGACTCAACCGTTTTCTATGACATAGACGCATCGAGCCGATTGCTTGAAGTCAACTATGAAGCTTGTGAAGCAAGAGTGATCGCGGATCTAAGACCGTTGATTCTCGGAAGAACCTCATGTAATGCCCTGGCCTACTACCTTCCATGGGACAAATCAGTTGTCCTCGTGCAGTTTGGCGCAGGAAGAGAGAACGGCGTCGTAGAGATCATTGACTTAGTCCAAAAAGAGGTCCGAAAAGCAGTCCTTGCCGCAGACGTAGCAATAGACTTCTTTGCCATTATGTTGTCACAAAACAACCTCTGGTTTACTACGGAAGCGTACGGGACGTTTTCGGCGGATTTCCAGAGCGGAAAGTTGGATAAGCTACCTTTCAAGCAGACTTCTCATACATCGTTTGACATAAGTAGAGATGGAAAACATGCTTATCTTTTCCCATGTCGGATTGACCCATATGGCGATGTGTTCCGCGTATTTGATTTGTCCACAAGGAAGCTAGTACAGAATGGGTTGCTCCGGCAGCATCTGCTTCATCTTGCAGAGGCAAAGAGAGTGACTTTCAAGAGTTTCTCCGAACCCTATGTGCTGGTTTCTATTTGGGAGAGGGGAGTTGCAGGCGGCACGGAACTAAGAGTCCTGAATTGCCGAGAATGGAATGAGGTTGTTTCTTTCAAGAACTTCCCTGTTTTCTGGGCGACGACCTACATGACACTGGAGAACCCTTCGAGCATGATTATAACGCAGTCGGGCGTGAAACTGAACCCTGTTAGCGTCGTCGAAGAGTCGGGAGAAATTCGACGATATCGGGGGAATCTCACAAGCGGCGAATGGGAAACCCTGCCGGAGGAAAAATACAACCCCGAAGAAGAAGTCGTACTCAAAGACGCTTCGGGTAATCTGCGGGTCTTTCCACGTTATCGCTTCGACTATGTCAGTTATCGCGACGTCTCGATAAACCAAGAGAGCAGGTTTGATCTGCGGCCACCTTCCAGCGAAGAAGAATATACGCGTCTCACAGGAGAACTTGCAGGCAAATTCAGCAAGATGGTGGAGACAAAGGAGAAGATAAAGTATGGCGAACAATCCTACACCGTGAAGCATCTGAACATCAAGACAGAATAGCACTGAGAAAAAATAAAATTCCGGGGACATCCATGATAGGTAGAAGTCAATAGTCAGAGCAGCCGGTCTGCCTTTCGGCTTTTCATTGGCCGTGTCGAGGGTACCGCTTGAAGGGGAAAGTACCTCAGCCCACTTTTCAGGGGGCGATTGGCAGCCTATAGGACGTCCGCCAGCATCCAGAACTGCGTTGCCCAATACAGCCCACGCACGGTGGGGCGGGGGCTTGGCCTTGTGCAGCGACGCGATGCGGGATTCCACGATTATCGTCACCGCAGTATATATGGATGCCAAATACTGATCGCAAAGTACAGCCCATTACCATTGGACTGAGCGCATACATTAAGCCATGATAATAGAGCAGGCTTGCCAGACAGCCACCATCACCTGGCGTGCCCCCAGTAAAGTGGTCCGGGTTACAATGAGAGTTTCCATCCGGCCATAGGGCCAAGGAGAGTTTACGATGTCCAAGCGGAAACGACACAACCCCGAACAGGTGGTTCGCAAGCTTCAGGAAGCGGATCGATTGCTCAACGCGGGCAAGTCCGTGGCGCATGT
>CAIZGN010000233.1 GCA_903932505.1 Candidatus Hydrogenedentota bacterium | reverse complement strand
CGGCCTCATCAAGCGAGTTCTGTGGGCGGCAATCAATAAAAACAGACCCATCTTGGCAATTAATCGCGCTGCTCCCCAAAAGTCACCGAATATGCTCTTCGCAGCGTGGCTGACTTTTGTCGGCCCTATCTTCGAAGGGGGTGGCCCGAAGGGCCGGGGGGATGTCGAGTAGCATCACACCCCAACATACCCGACCCTCAACCTAGGAAACCTGTCCCCATGAAAAAAGCCACCCTCCTCCTCCTCCTGTCCGCGCTGTCCTCCGCCTTCACACCCCCCGCCCAAGCGCGGGATGTCTTCAGCGATACTTGGACCGCCACCGATGGACTATCCCGATACGTACCCACGGGAAATCGCGTGGGGGCACCAAAGCCCGATCGAACCGCCGGCATGTTCTACTGGACCTGGCACTCCGCCAATGGCGGCATGAGTTTCGAGCCCCGCAACGTCCAGAAAATCCTCGACGAAAACCCCGAGGCCATCCATGACGCAGGAAACTCCGCATGGGGTCCAGACGGCTCCCCGCACTGGTGGAATGAACCCCTCTTCGGCTTCTATGACGACCGCGACCCGTGGGTTTTACGCAAACATGCCGAATTGCTCGCTGATGCGGGGGTGGACGTCATTCTTTTCGACACCACCAATGGCGAGGAAACCTGGCAGGAAGCGTACGAGGCGCTTTTCGATGTCTTTGAAGAGGCGCGCCGGGACGGCGTAAAGACACCGCAGATCGTGTTCCTCTGTGCCTTCGGTCCCGCGAACAATATCGTCGCCAAAATCTACGAGGCCGTGTACGCCCCCGAAAAACACAAGGACCTCTGGTTCTATTGGGACGGCAAACCACTCATCATGGCCTATCCTGAAAACGTCCCCGAACCCGCGCGTTCCTTCTTCACATTCCGCCCCGGTCAACCACTCTACGACCAAGGCCCTCGCCGCCCCGACCATTGGGGCTGGCTGGAAATCTACCCCCAGCACGGGTTTGGCCCCCAGAAGGACGGACGTTTTGAACAGGCCACGGTGGGGGTCGCGCAAAACTACTCCTACCAACGCAACTACGGCGACACCGCCCAGTTTACCTGGCCCGGCAGCTTTGGACGCAGCTATCACGGCGGAAATCAGGATGCGGATCCGAATGCCGTTTTCTACGGCATGAACTATCAGGAGCAATGGCGGCGCGGTCTGGAACTCGACCCCCGCTTTCTGTTTATCACCGGATGGAACGAATGGCTCGCCGGAAAATATCCCCGAAGCATGGACTACTGGGGCGGTATGCCCGTGAATTTTGTCGACGAGTTCAACGATGAAAAGAGCCGGGATCTTGAGCCGTCCAAAGGCAAGCTCAAGGACCATTACTACTACCAGACCGTGGCCAATCTCCGCCGCTACAAGGGCGCGCGTGTGGTGCCCGGCGCGGCCCCGTCCGCAGGCATCAAAATCGACGGCGTCTTCGACGATTGGGCCGCAGCGGGCCCCGATTTTCGCGACCATCGGGGCGGCATGAAAACCCGCGATTTCAAGGGCTTCGGAAGCACCCATTACACCGATACCAGTGCCAGAAACGACATTGTGCTCGCCAAAGTGGATCGCGACGAAACCTATGTCTACTTCTATGTCGAAACCAGCCTGCCGCTTAGCCCGGCCGACGGAAAAAACTGGATGTGGCTCATGCTGCATACCGACGGCAATCGCTTCACCGGCTGGGAGGACTACGACTTCATCATCAACCGCACACCCCCTGCGGGCGGACAAGCCGTTCTTGAGCAGAATGTGAACAGCCTTTGGGATTGGCGAAAAGTCGGGGATCTACCCATGGCCGTATCCGGCAACCAGATGGAACTCGCCATCCCGCGCGCAGCGCTCGGTTTTGCAAAGGACGCGAAGCTGGATTTTGAATTCAAGTGGGCGGACAACATCCAGAAGCCCGGGGACATCATGGATTTCTACACGAGCGGCGACGTGGCACCCAATGGACGCTTCCGCTACCACTACACCGAGCGTCATCCCTACGCGGACGCAGGAAAAGACATCACCGTCACCCTTCCGAAAGACGCCACGGAAGTGACCGTGCCTCTGGACGGCTTCGTCAATGTGAAAGACGGTTTCACCCCGCAATGGCATTGTGCGGACGCAACGGTCGAAATTCGGAGCGATGCGGCGGACGGCAAGAAGGCGACCGCCCTGTTCCGCAAACCCGGCGTCTATGAGCTGGCCTTTGATGCAAAGTTCGGGGGCAATGTCTTCCCCGACACCGTGCAGGTGACCGTGCAACCTACGCCTTGAACGCGCCCGACGTAATCCCCTGAATAAAGGGTTTGGTGGCTGCGATGAACAGCAGCAGCAGCGGCAGGCTTGACAAAATGTAAGCCGCGTAGAGCGTACCCATGTTCTGTGCGACCGGCGTCCGGGTCATCACAAAAAGCCCCGAGGATATGACATGAAAGGAGCCATCAGTATTGGTGACAAAGGGCCACATGAAATTGTTCCACGCCCCCAGAATCGTCATGATTGCCACGACCGATACCACCGGTTTTGAAAGCGGAAGCACGATCCTTGTGTAAAGATTGAAATGCCCCGCTCCGTCGAGCCGCGCGGATTCGAACAGCTCCTCAGGTAAACCGTCAAAGAAGCCCTTGAACACAAAAATGGCAAAGACCTGCCCACCCGCCAGATACGGCAGAAACAAAGCCCAGAAACTGTTTAGCAGCCCGAGTTCGCGCACCACCATATAGCTGGGCACAAGCATGAGCACGGCGGGGAACATCATGGTGGCAATGATGTAGTAATAGACAAAACGGCTTCCCGGGAAGCGGTAGCGCGCAAGGAGATAGGCCACCACCGATCCCATGATAACCACGCCAAGCGCCACGCTCAGGCAAACCTCCAGCGTGTTCAGCAGATAATCATGCAGCACCTCGCGCGCAAGCTGATAGCCGCGCGTGGCTTCATTCAGAAAATACGAGAAACATTGCTCGGCTGGGATAAGCGTCCGCTGGAGGTTTTCATCCAGCACCTCCACCGGCTCCTTGCTCCACATGTTCACAAAGGCACTGGGCAGTCCAAAGAAGGCGCGCTGCTGTTCGACCGTGGATCGGAACGAATTGTTCAGCACGAAAAGGAACGGGGCCAGCGTGAAAAAACAGAACACCAGCAGGGCCGCATGCGCACCCCACTCCTTACGGCGGCGTTCCCCCCGCAACGAGGGTACCGGCTTATTCGCAGTCACGTCCAACTCCATGTGCTCAACCTTCCAGGGACTCAGCCCCCTTGAAATACCGCAGATTCAGCGCCGTCAGACTTAAGATCAACGCAAACAACGTAACCCCGATCCCGCAGGCATATCCCATGCGTTGAAAACTGAACGCGTTGTAATACATCCACAATCCGGGAACGGTGGTGGCGAAACCGGGCCCGCCTCGGGTGAGAATAAGCACATTCTCAAAGGTCTGCACCCCGCCAATGATACTCAGAATAAGAATGAGTCGAAGCTGCCCCAAAATCATGGGCACGTCGATGTAGAAGAACTTCCTGATACCCGTGCAGCCTTCCAGCCGGGCCGCCTCGTTCACGCTGTCCGGAATGGCCGACAAGCCCGCATAGTAGATCAGCACCTCGAACCCGCCAACCCAGGGAAAGCCGATGCAGGCGATGGCGATCAGCGCGGAATGTGGATCGGTCAGCCAATTGGGCGCGAAGCCGCCGAGCCCGATGACCCGCAGAAATTCGTTGACCAAGCCACCGTCAGAAAAAATCATGATGCCCCAGATCAGCTGAATGGCCACTCCCGGTACGACAATGGGTACGAGAAAGAGGATGCGGTACATGTGCCGTGAGCGCTCATTGCTCAAGGAGTGAATCAGTTTGGCCACCAGCAGGGGCACCGTCAGGCGAACCATCACGCCCCACCCCGCGAGAAAGGCCATGTTCAGAAAACTCGGCCAGGTGACCGGGTCTTTGAACAGAAACTCGCGGTAATTCGCCAGACCAACAAAACGCGCGGAGGCTCCGATCTCGAATTCGTAAAGCGAACTGATGAAGCCCCAGAAGAACGGCAGATACACAAAAACAGTGAGAAAGGCCAACGGCAGGGCAAGCAGTGCGTAGATGCCCAGCACAAATCGGGTGCGGTGCGACAACCGTGTTTTCGCCTCAGGAGCCACTGGGCAAATCCTCCATGGTCGCGCGTGCGGGAGCCAACTCGTCCCAGCGCACCTGCATCTTCGCCATGTCCATCGGCTTGCGCAGAATCAGGTTATCGGTCGCCGTCCGGATATTATCCTCCTGCCACCGCATGAATTCGTCCAGATCCATCGCATCGTTCAGATACAACTCCAGCAAACGTCGCTGAATGTCGCAGAAGCGCAGGTCGAAGGTGAAGACCCACTTCGTCGTGGTATACGGACGCTCCAGGATTTCCACGAATGGCTTCATCGGGGGCAGGGATTCCACGCCCACAATGTTCGAGATGAAACACGGATACTCATTCACGACCTTCTCGTACTGCTCGGGTACGCAGATGAACTGAAGGAACGCCATGACGCGCTTGAGGCGCTCGGAGCTCGCGGGGTCGCGGCTATCTGAAAAGGCAGTGTTGGTCACTTCCAACTGGTTGGCCGATCCGCCAATGACGCACATGGTATTGCCCGAGGCATATTTTGAGGTGGCCTTGCCAATGGTCGGCAGATAGAACACACCCCATTCAAAGCCCAAGTCTTTGTCCGCGCCAAGCCGATACACCAATTGGGAGATATTCCAGTGCATGGCGGCCTTCTGGCGGACAAAATCAGTAAGCATCAGCCGGGAATCCACGATGTCCGCGCTGCAATAGCGTCGCCATTCTTTCATGATTCGGAAAACATCACGATACCGCGCATCGCTCTTGGTAAAATACCCTTTCTGAAAAAGAAAACAGATTTCATCCCAATCAAGATAGCCCTGCAAGTAAGGTTCGCGCAAAGGATCCTGCAACAGGTCGATACCCGGCAGCAGGGAATAATAGAGTTGGTCAAAGATTAGATCCGTGCCCCAATCATTGAAAGAATCCACATACATGGTCATCGGTGTCACACCGAACGCCTCGAGCTTGGCCATCACCGCCAGCATCTCTTCCCACGTATTCGGCACCTCTACCCCGGCCTTGCGGAAAATGTCTTTGTTATAGAAGATTCCCGTCTCTACCATGTCATAGGAAAGGCAATACATCAACTGGTCGGGCGCGGCTTTTCCCCGGCTGATTGCCTGATACTTGAACATGTCCCACCATTTCTCAAAGCCGGGCAGAGCGGGATCATTCTTTTCGCGGATGAATGGGTTGGGCTGTTCAAGCCAGGGATCCAGCGCAAGGTACCACCCCTTCTGAACATCAGTCCACACGTCCTCCACATTCACATTGACAACATCCGGCGCGCTGCCGCTGCTCAGCTGCGTCACCAGATATTCCCTATCAAAAGGAACTGTGATAAGTTCGATGTGCGTATCAGGAAAACGCTGCTCAAAGGCCCCCACCACATCGGCCATGCCGTGGAGCTCTTTTCCGATACCCAAAGGCACCGTGCCCGGCATATAGGTCTGTCCTATGGCCACGCGGATGTTGTATTTCGCGGAGCTGCTCTTCGCTTGCGGCCCAATCTTCCCCGCCGCCTGTCCCTGCGGAAGCAAACACCACACCAGCAGCGCCAGCACCAGGGCCAGCACCCCGAACTTCGCCATACGAATCCACAGGGAATAATCCCTCATGTTCCACCTTTCAGCAAAGCCATGTCGAACCCGATAGAGCGTAGCCTAAGCTTCCCGGCCAGGTCAATGTTCGCGGCTGTGCCGCTTGATGAGCGCGAAGAAATAATGTTCCCCGACCAGGTCTACAGGCAGCTCCGCATAGTTTAGAACCCGAATTGAGGAATACACCTGCGAAGACGCGCCATCAGACAGCGTGATCTGGAATGGCGCGGCCTCCGCAACCGGTCGCCGAAAATCGTTGATGGCCTTCAATACCGGCTCCTGATCGTCTCCGCGCACAAACAGCAGAATCTCGGCATCTGCCCGAGCAGACACCGCCACCAAGTCCTGCCCGCCACGCTGCTCAAATTTCTCTGGCACGCTGTTGTGCTTCCTCATCCGCTCTTTGTCATAAAAAGCGAAGTCGAGACGCGGTAGGGAAGCACTGTCCACCACGATGGCTTCGTCGAGTCGTGGCGAGAAACTCTGGATACGGTATTGCCGTGCGTCGCGCCACACTGGAAAACCCTCCGCCACTATCCCGATATTCATCTGCGGTATCCGCTGGTTCTGAAAGATGAAATTGGCCAGCCGACGGTTGTCCTGTCGCTGCGCCGCTTGACGAAAGCCCGCGTTAGACATGGCAGGCGTGGTGTAGAAGGTTTTCAGGCACTGGTCATAAGGTCGGTGTCCCCCAAAAATCCCCTGCATGACCCAGAAATCCTTCCAACCGAAAATCCCGTAGTTCGCATCAATCCGCCGATGCAGGGTGCTCGCATCGGCCGCATTGACCACGAAAAGCGCGCCGAACGCCACAAGTACTGCTCCGGCGATAACACGCTCAAAGCACCGCGCCCGGCGGATCAAAACACCTGCGTAGAAAAGCGATATCAGGTTAAAAGGTATCTGGATCCACAGCATGTCATTTTCACGGAAGCGAACAAAGAAGACCGAGACCAGCAAGAGCATCCCCGTGCCCGCGACGGCGAACACCGCCGTTTTTCGCGGGATATCTAAAATCCCGCGCCAACATCCGGCCAGCATCGCGGCGCAAAGCCCCACATGGAGGAGAAGGGTCCACTTGAAATGAAGCGCCATGCGAACCAAGTCGATACGGTTCTCGTTCAACGACGTTTCCATGAATTGTTCACGCCCACGGAAGAACGCCACCTTGAAGTCGACCAGCAGATAGCGCCATCCCTCCGAAAGATCTTGGAAGAACAGAAAGTGAAGCAGAAAGACCGCGCAAAAGCCGACAGCACCCACGGTGGCCGCATGAAACGACATCCTGACCGAGAAGGGTGCATCCGGCCACCGAACCCAGATCAAGGGCGATAGTGCCAGAAACGCCAGAGTCATCCACACCGGAAATCCAGCGCCCCGAAACAAGGAGAAAGAAGCCCCATCGTATCCCGCCCAGAAATAACTTTGTTCGCCCGTCAACGCGCCACTGCATTCCAACGGAAATCGCCAGGCCGCCCAACCCACCAGCGAAAAAGCCACAAACGCAAGCACGCCCAAGCTCGCCAGCAATTTCCCCTGCCCGACCGAAGGCGTCATGGATACCGGCAGTTGCTCCCTGTTTTCCATGGACTCCATCCACAAATAAAGCAACCCCGCCACCACGACCTGCGGAGCCGCCTGCAGCTTGGTGAGAAAGGAAAGCCCCAGAAAAAGTCCGGCACAAAATATCCAGCCCATCTTCCGCGCAAACCGCGTCGACTGAACCGCCAACACCAGAAACACCACCGCGACCGCCCAATAGGTCAGACTCGCGGTTTCTGATCGAATAATCGACGCACCCCAAAAGAGCACTTCCTGCATTCCCAAAAACAACATCAGGGCAAAGGCTGTCCAGGGCCTCGGGCGAAAGGCCAGAGATAACGACGACCACAGTGCCAGCCAAAGCACCACAATAATCAGCGGATACGCCAGTTTGAGATCCGTCATGAATTCCGCTGCGCTGGCATAGGGGCTAAGCGCCGTCTCCAGATCCGGCAGACCACCCAGTGAAATCCAGCCCAGCATATGACCGACCCGCGCAAAGGGAACCAGCAGGAGATAGACGCCAAACGCGGTGTGATGCACATGGGTGGGCAGGAGTCCGCTGACCATCAGCAAGGTATCGATACAGGCCACCGCATCCCCGTCCCACAGATGGTAGTACGGATAATGCAGCGACGACCATACAAACCCCAGAAAAAACAGCGCGAAGGTCACACCGAAGGTCGGCAATATCCACAGGGACTTCGTTCGGGTACCCTCAGGATGCTCGGGACTCCTATGTGCGCGTTCCCCCACAGCACTAACCCCGAATTATCTTGGTCACGCGCCGGTGCCATTTCACGTCATCCCAATAGCCCGGAAATTGCGGATGCGTGAAATTCGACGTGCAGTTGAAACGATAGTCGTGCTTCCGCCCAAGTTCCGCCGCGATTTCAGCGGACTCTTTGATAATGTCCCATCCCAGCGCCGGATGATCCAGCCAGTTGATCAGGCCCCACCCCTCCGTGTTGCCGCAGGGAACCCCGAGCGCACGCGCCTTCGTGGCCACCTTGCCCATTTCCTCGTCCAGCCACGCCGTCAAATCGCCCCGGTTGACCTTCCAGTTTTCCAGCAGCTTCGACGATATGTCCTTGAACTTCGAGTCATTGTCCGCCAGCCCGTGAATGTGTTCCCAATACCCGGTGTCCTTCCCCAGCTTCTCGTTCATGATCATCCAGCAGTGCATGTCCAGCACGCCATACTCCGTAAAGTCCATGGAATCCCAAGGCACATCCGGGATGCGGGTCTGACAAAGCAGATAGTCCAAATCCGGCCAGCGCTTTTTCAGGCGACGAATGGCGTCGCTTCCGAACGAGCGGTAATACTCCCATTGCGCCCGGTTGTACTTGCCCATTTCCTTCGACCACTCAAAGGCCTGACGCTCCCCGGCGTCCTTGTCTGCCTCGGTCGTATCCTTCAGCGAATCCAATTTCTTGGTGAACCACGAAAACCCGTGAAACAGCGGATACTCATTCAATAGGTCCACGTACAGGCACGTGTCCATCAAGCCATTCGCCTCGATCAATGCCAGTGTCTCCTCCCACACCCGCACAAACCCGTCCAGCCCCTCAATCTTTTCCACATCCGGCCCGAAAAACCACGTCGAAAATCCCACATGCACCCCGCGCTTCTGGCATTTCCCCAGAAAATCAATCACCCCCTCGCGCGGGCGCACCGTCACCGAAAACTTGTTCCCCCACATCGCCGGTTTCCAGTCCCCTTTCGGGAACGAATATTCTTCAACCACCGTCCCGTCCGGACGCGCCGCCACGAGGTGCGGGAACAGGTCGATGCGCACCGCGTTGTAGCCGCGTTCGCAAAGCTCGTCCAGCACCCGATCCCAGTCCAGAAATTCACCCGCCGGATGGTGGCGCAATAGCCAGCTGAAGTCCCACATCGCAATCGCCAGATTCTTTTTCTGGGCGCGCAACGTGTGAAGCCCCTTCGATTTCGCCGACACCTCACCCAGTCCGCCCGCGACGGCAGCTCCCGCCAACATAGCCGTCTTCATGAATTCTCTGCGCTGCATCATTGATTCCTTTCGCTGACCTTGGCCCTCGTTGCCACGGATGAAAACCCGCGCCGCTGCATTCTCCACTATTCCGCACCAATGCATCAAGAGAACGACACCAAACCCGCTCCACACACACGCCCCTTGGAAAGGTGGCGGACGGAACCAGATATGCGGTATCTTTCTCATCAGGGAAGATGGGATCGGCCCACGGGTCTGAAAACGGAGGAGTTGGGGCCATGCACATTGAAACATACCTTGGAAGAAGTGACCTTTTCACAGGACTCGGCCTGCAGTCCATCGAGCGTATCGCCAAGCAGTTCAAGAGCGTGCAGGTTAAGGCCGGGGATACCGTCATCAACGAAGGCGACCACGGCGAAACCTACTACCTCATCGCCACCGGCGAGGCCACCGTGCTCAAAGGCGGCGGCATCAGCCAACGGGAATTGGGCCGACTCGGGCCGGGCGATGGCTTTGGCGAGATGGCCCTCGTGGCGGACGAGCCACGCTCCGCCACCGTGCGCGCCGCCTCCGACATGGAATTGCTCTGCCTCGAACGCGAAAAGTTTATTGTCCTCATGGATCAGGAAGAGCGCTTTGCCCAGCGTATCCTGCGACTGCTCTCCACACGACTGCGCCAATCGAACCAGGTGGGCACCCTCGACCTCTTGCGGGCGCATCAGGGACTCATCATCTCGCTCGCCGAATTGGCCGAATCCCGCGACGCGAGCACCGGTGCCCATCTTTACCGTGTGCGCGACTATTGCACCCTGCTCGCCAAACACATGTCCGCCGACCCCCGATTCAAGAGCCAGGTTCCACCCGAATTCATAGAGGCCATCTACTACGTCTCGCCCCTGCACGACATCGGCAAGGTCGCCATCCCCGACCGTATCCTCCACAAACAGGGCAAGCTCACCGAAGAAGAGTTCGAACTCATCAAAACCCATACCACCATCGGTGCCCATTCGCTCGACACCGTGCTGCACTACTGCGACCTCGAGATGTTCCGCATGGCACGCGATCTCGTCGTCGGGCATCACGAACGCTACGACGGGCAGGGCTATCCCGTCGGACTCAAAGGCGAGGACATCCCGCTCGCCGCCCGAATCATGACCATCGCCGACTACTACGACGCCCTGCGCTCCGAGCGCGTCTACAAGGCGGCCTTCTCTAACGAACAAACCGTAAGCGCCATCCGCGAAGAAGCCGGAAAACGCTTCGACCCCGCCATCGCCGAAATCATGCTCGCGCACACCGAGGAATTCGACGAAGTGCACCGGCAGTACGCGGAACTAGACACACCACCCGACAAACACGCCCAGTACTAACCTGAACCACCACCCGGAAGGATCAACGAATGCTTGAGGAACTCAAACGCCGCGTTTGCAAGGCCAATCTCGATCTCGTCCGTGCGGGTCTGGTTTTCGAGACCTGGGGCAACGCAAGCGCCATGGATCGAGAACGCGGCTTGGTAGTCATCAAGCCCAGCGGCGTGGATTACGGCATCATGGCCGTAGAGCACATGGCGGTCGTGGATTTGGATGGCCACACCGCCGACCGTTCCAGCAAGCTCAAGCCCTCCGTCGATACCGCCACCCATCTCGCGCTCTACCGGGCTTTTCCCGCAGTCAACGGCATCGTGCATACCCACTCGCATTACGCCACCTGCTTCGCTCAGGCCCGCCGCCCCATCCCCTGCTTTGGCACCACCCATGCCGACTATTTCCACGGTGAAATACCCCTGGCCCCCCCGCTCACCCCGGAGGAAGTCGCCGAAGACTACGAACGGCACATCGGCGAAGTCATCGCAAGGCGTTATGCAGAGCTCGACCCCGTCGCCCACCCCGCCGTACTAGCCGCCGGACACGGCCCCTTCGCTTGGGGCGCGACCGTAGAAAAAGCCGTAGAAGCCGCCAGCGTACTAGAGACCGTAGCAAGAATGGCCGCACAAACCCTAGCCCTAACCCCCCAAGCCCAGCCCCTGGAACCCTACCTCTTGGACAAGCACTACCTGAGAAAACACGGTCAAGGAGCCTACTACGGCCAATCAGAAAAGTAGAAGAATCATTCAAAAAAACAAGCGCAAAGCGCAATAAAAAATCCCCCTTCGAAGATAGGGCCGACAAAAGTCAGCCACGCTGCGAAGAGCATATTCGGTGACTTTTGGGGAGCAGCGCGATTAATTGCCAAGATGGGTCTGTTTTTATTGATTGCCGCCCACAGAACTCGCTTGATGAGGCCG
>CAIZGN010000232.1 GCA_903932505.1 Candidatus Hydrogenedentota bacterium | reverse complement strand
GATACCGCGGTGGATGTCGCCAAGGAATCCGCGGACATCATCCTGCTGGAAAAAAGCCTCCTCGTCCTCGAGGATGGCATTCTGGAAGGACGGCGGGTTTTCGGAAACATCATCAAATACATCCGGATGGGCGCGAGTTCGAACTTTGGCAACATGTTCAGCGTCGTCGGCGGCAGCTATTTCCTGCCGTTCCTGCCGATGGCCCCGATCCAGGTTCTGGTGAACAACCTTCTCTATGACGCCTCACAGATCGGCATCCCATCGGATCACGTGGACGACGAATATCTCGCCACCCCGCGCAAATGGAACATCGGCAACATCCGGCGCTTCATGACCTTCATCGGGCCGATGAGTTCGATCTTCGACTACGCGACGTTTTTCCTCATGCTCTACTTCTTCAAGTGCCACCTCTACTCCGATCCCGCAACGTCCCCGGAGATGAAGACGTATTATGAACACCTCTTCCACACCGGATGGTTCGTGGAATCGATCCTCACGCAGACGCTGATCGTGCACATCATCCGAACCAGAAAAATTCCCTTCCTCCAGAGCATCGCGAGCCCGTTCCTGCTGGCCACCACGGCAATCGTCATGCTCGCCGGAGGGCTGCTGCCCTATCTGCCGTTCGCGGGTTACTTCGGCTTCGTCCCCCTGCCCCCCATTTACTGGGCGTGGATTGCGGGATTTATCCTCTGCTACGCCGTCCTCACGCACCGCGTGAAGGTCTGGTTCCACAACAAATTCGGCATCGACTGATATGAAAAGCCTTCTCAACGCCCTGCAGGACGGACGCCTCATCGAGCTGCCCGACAACGACAAGACCAGCGCACTGGAACTTCTTGCCACGCTCATCGAGGCGATTCCGGACAACGACATCGATGAGGGCATCACCGAAAAAGTCCTCGAGCGCGAGCAGGTCCACAACACCGGGATCGGCAAAGGATGGGCCTGCCCGCACGCCCGGTGCTCGAAGGATGGAGAACTCCTCTGCGCGGTCGGCTGGAGCCCGAACGGCATCGCCTATGGATCGCCGGACGGAAACCCGGTCCATCTCGTCGTCATGTATTTCGTTCCTGACACCCAGAAAAATGCCTACCTGAAGGAGATTTCCTCCCTGGCCAAGGCGATCCAAAGCCAGGACGAGCTGCAAAATCTGCAATCGCTGACCGAGTTGGGCGACGTGCGCCACAGCCTGCTGGACGCCATCACCGTGGCACTGGAATCGACGGCGCCGGATGCCAGGGCGCGCATGATCCAACTCAAGGTGCGGCATGCGGAAGCACACGAACCCACGCCTGTTTTTTCAGGAGTCTCCCCGGATGATTTCCTGCCCGTCTCTGTCATCTCAATTCCGGGAGCGAAGCCCGTCGTCCTTGCGCAGAATCGCGACTTGGTTGAGGCGTTGGAAAGCGATGCGTCCCTTGGTTCCCGCCTTGGAGAAGGCGATTCGCTGCAGAGCGCCGGCATTCGCCTGATCCTGCGGCACGTGAACCACTTCCAACCCGACCGCTCGGTCTATGAGTTTCTGGCATTCAAACCTGCAAAACCCGGCGAACCAGGATCCGGATTGAAATAGCGCGGCGCGGTAATCCTCGGTGCTCGACAGAGTCGCGGGTTCGCGCATACGTTTCCGGTGATGTCCAACCTGGAAAAAGAACATCCGTTGGAAACGATCGGGACGGCCCCTGCCCATTCCGGCGGGCAAAGGACGTTTTACCGGATCGACGAGGAGAGTGGGACGCTTCTGCCGTGCGCGCAGGGCGAGGGGCAGGTCATCGTCT
>CAIZGN010000231.1 GCA_903932505.1 Candidatus Hydrogenedentota bacterium | reverse complement strand
TCACAGGCCCCGGCAACGAGACGCTGTTTCCACTGCACGATCTGGCTGGGATGAATCTCAAATTGACTGGCCAACTCGTTGAGCGTGCGCTCCCCTTTTACCGCTTCCAAAGCAACCTTCGCCTTGAATCCTCCACTGTGCTTTTTTCGTTGTCGCTTCATTGTTCTCTTATAGATGGTATTATCGTTGCTTTCATCTCACCATCTAAACTACCTGTCCAAATTTCGGGGAGCATCATAAAGTGAACCACGCGCCGAAGCAAGGAACAATCATCGGCTAGGAGTTGAGGCTCGGCGCGTTGCAGAAACCCGGCAGCATTCCCGGACAACAGAACAGCCACAAGGGTGTCATCGCGTGCCTGCCCAGGCAGGGTCTTGCTGGCCAAAACTTCCACCACAAATCGGTCACCGTCCTGTGAGCCGCACTCCAAGATTTCCTCGAGCCATTTTCTAAACGCACGGCGTAAAGCTGGGTGGGTCCCGATTTCGAGCAGGAATTCCTCCGGGGCAGACTTCTTCTTCGCGAACTCCTCGTCCAGCCATACAAGTAACGACCAATCTTCCAAAATGTCGTGCGATGGCGCGACCAAATCGTCCGATCGCTCTGAAAATTCGATCAGACCACTCTCGCGCAATCGATCAAGGGCTGGACGATCTAGCTTTGAGCAGTCCGCATAGGGACTTAATGCCCGAGCGCGAAGCAGTGCCACGTCAATAAACGTTCGCCCTCGACGGCGTGGCATAGAATCTTTTGGATGTTGATCCTCGCGTATAATCTCGCGCCACACTTTTCCTCGAAAGCTGCGTTCGTTTTCTGGAAGTGGTGCCTCAATCTTCCAATCCAGTCTTGCAGCTTTGTCGAGAATGTATGGATTCTGAAGCAATTGACGAACGCCGGGGGTGAGGCTCAGTGGTTTGAGTTGCGGAAACCGCTCCAGCACCTGTTCGAATTCCGCGTCTGTGAATGACGGAACAATCACCACTTGGTCAGCCAGACCTGCGTGTTCCAGAAACGAACTTCGTATGAGATCGACGGAATAGTCACGACAGGTGAGCAGGAGGATACAACTCTGATCATCGCGGATCAATTGCAGGAGGTCAGCGAGAGCTGCGCGTTCTGTTTTTTCCAGCAAGCGCTCCACGCTCTCGACCCAAAATATTTTTCGCGGTTGCAATGCAAGCAAGGCCGACACCTGTTGGGCGGTGAGTTGGACCTGAGCTGCATGGAGGGTTTCATCTAGGTGGGGGCGAGAGAATTCCTCAGCCCGAAACGCAAATGCCGGCATTTCGAGTTTCATTTTCCCGAAAACCTCGGCGGCCACGGCGGATTTGCCCGAACCGGCGGCTCCTGTTACCACAACAACCCGGTTGCTCTGCAGAGCACCCCAGATTTCAGAAAACAGAGCCTCTCGCTCGAGGTGGAGAGTTCCTGCAATCTTGGCAGTTGTCCCTCGCTGGATCGGCCGGGCATGTTGCTGCAGGGTAGCCAGCGCCTGAAACTCTTGGCTGGGCACGGCCGCATGTCTTTGACGTGCGGATTCTGGCAGGTCGGCATAAGCAAAGCTGGCGGCCTGAGGTTCTGCAGTTCCCACCAATGCAAGGAGTTCGTTCCAGGTAGCATTACTGGCACCCACCCGGTCGCCTCCACTGGCGGTGTGCGCCAGCAACGTTTTTATCCATGCTTCCGTCTGTGCCGTGGATGAGTTCAGGTCGAAATTCAGAAGATACAAGTGCTTCAGGAAGGTCAAAACTTCTCCCGCAGCCGCCGGTTGGCCCATCTGTTCTTCAATTACTGCGCAAATTTCCCCATAGTATTTGCGGGCTGTCTTGTTTAGGAATCCCGGTGCTGCAAGCCGCTTTTCGAAATCGTCTGCGCCTTGGCAAAACCGCGCACAATCCAGCAGGGCCACGAAATGGTTCAACAACGACTCCGATCCTCTCAACGTAATGATTGCGAATGCGTCTGTTGCTGGGTTAAAGGGAGCTTTTCTATGAAAATCCTGCCAGGCGCCGGCAATCGTGCCTTTGAAGTCTTCGTCTTTCCTGCTTACGGTGATCTTGCGCTTTACTTGGGCAGCGAGCCGCAGTTTCTGATCGTCTGCCTTGACAGCAACGAGCAATAAATCGTCGGTGTGCCAGCCCTTCAGTCTTGTTAGAAAATGGACCTCTGCCAATTGGCTGCTTGGCAAGCACGGCGGCATGCCGCGAACCAAGAGGAAGGAGAGAAAGGCGGCGCCCACATGTTGCTCAAAGAAAACACCACCGCCCCCGGTCGCGACCGGGCTCACAACGGAAGGGAGGTTTTGAACTTGGCTCATGGCTAACGGCCTCCTTCATCGTTGCAGTGAACGAAGACAATCGGCGACTCCAGTGCAGCCGCGCCTTGCGGGCCCGGCATCAATCGCATCGAGAGCATGCGTTCGGCCAGCTCTTTCGGAAGACATTGCCGGAACTTTAGCCTCTCGAGAATGGCGGCGAGATCAGCGGGACCCGGGGGCATCGGTCCGAGCACTCGCATCTCCACAAACCACTGCTGAATCATGTCTGCCGAAAAGACACCACTCAGGCGCAACCGGAAATTATCCACGCTGGCCGTTTTGCCCGTCGCGCGGTTGAGCGCGTTGCTCAGGGATGAGTTGACGATCCCCCCGGCATAAGTCCAAATCTCGGTTCGGTCCTCACCGGTCGGCGTTCTCACACACACGGAGTCGGGCCTAAGCCAACAGAATTCCTCCCTGGCTTCGGACAAAGCGTCGGTTGCTCTTCGAGCAAGGTATTGGTAATTGACCCCCTCAGTCAGGATGGTCCGGATTTTCCGGCACAGATCAAAAGACAAGGGCCGCCCCAAACCCAGCCAGCGGGAAACTCCCCGTTCATGCTCCGGACTCACGAACACCGCCCGTTCCGACCAGTCCAACTGCTCGACCCGCCAGGCCCTTCCCGCGAGCGAGAGCCTGATTGGCCCTTCGCTGCGGGTGAGAAAGGTGGATTCATGCACGGAACCGAGATGCTGTCGCCCCCAATACACAGAGAATTCCGGCGTGCTGGTAAACACGGAGAACAGCTCCATGAAATTCCGGTAGCCGAAATCCTCTTCACCTTTGACTCCAAGCCCCAGGATTCCCCCGTCTTCCTGCAGATAAGCTTGATCCAACATGTGCTTCAATACGGCGTCGCGATCGTGTTCTGGTATCTCGGCGAAGGCGGGAAGGCGTAACAGCCATGCCTGCCATGCACGTGTGCCGATGCCCTTTTCCTGAAGCGCCAGTGCCATGATTTGATGAGCAAGCAGGTGTAACGGCATTACCGGCGGGCGGATAGGTTCGACATATCCTTCCCGCCATTGTTCGACTATGGCAATGGCCTGAATCAGCGATTCCTGGTCGGTAGCAAGAAAGAGGCAGTTCCGAAGCGTGCCCGGGCGGCGTCCCGTTCTCCCGAGGCGTTGAAGGAAAGAAGCCACGGACTGTGTGGAGTCGATCTGAATAACCCGGTCCAAATCGCCAACATCAATTCCAAGCTCAAGTGTGCTGGTAGCGACGATCACGCAATTCGAGCTCTCGGCAAAGGCCATCTCCGCGCTCTGCCTTTCCTCGACACTTAGCGAGCTATGTGAAACGAAAGTCGACACCCCCAGATTGCGGAGATTAGAGGCTAATTGCTCCACGCGCGATCGGCTATCGCAGAAGACCAAGCGCTTTTCCCCCACATGGAGGCGGGATATTACAGTGGCGGCGTTTTCCAGACTCCCGACAAAATCAATCTGAACTTCCTGCCGGATGACCGAAGCTGCGGGAACAACGACCAGCTCTCGCTGCCCTTCGCAGTGCCCTGCCAGCCAGTTGAGCAGCTCCATCGGATTACCTATCGTAGCGGACAACCCAATGCGTTGAATCTCCCTGCCGGCGAGTCGGGTAAGGCGTTCGAGAACCGACAACAGGTGCCAACCGCGGTCGTCCCCAGCGAACGCATGGAGCTCATCAATGACAACCAGTCGCAGATTTCCAAAGAATACGCGCTTGTCCACGCGGTTTGAAATCAGCATCACCTCCAGGGACTCGGGAGTTGTTAATAAAATGTCCGCAGGTTCCTTTAGGACTTTGGCTTTGGTGCCCTGGCTTATATCCCCATGCCAGAGGGCGCATGTTCGGCCTGCCCACTGGCAATATTTCTGTAGCCGCGAATGCAAATTGTTGAGCAGGGCCTTCAGCGGGCATACGTAAACGATGCTGAGTCCGCTCCAATTCTCCGAGAGCATGCGTGACAACGCCGGAAAAATCGCCGCTTCGGTCTTGCCACCCGCAGTCGGGGCCAGCAACAAAGCGTGCCGGCCATCAAGAATGGGGTTGATGCTGTTTTCCTGAAGGGGCCTCAGTTCACGCCAACCGAGGGAGTTGACCACATGGTGCTGGAGTGCTGGATGTAATCGGTCGAATGCACTCACACTTTGATATTGATGTCATCCACCGAGCCTGCCGGCACCGCGGCGCTTTCGGCTTCGTTCAACTCGCTTGGTGCCAGGGACGGCGAGTAATCGCGCCCAGGATCAAAATCCGGGAACTGGTCAATCCGATCCAAAATGTCCGCGACCAACTTCTTTAAGAAGATGCGGGGCGCTACACCCACCTTGCCGCCCAGCTTGCCCGTGATCAAATCGGCGAACCGATCTAAGAATGCTTTGTCCACCAACTGACGAATGCGATTATTCCGCGCGGATCCATCGGCAAAAATGTCGCGCACCCGGCCGCCGACCTCAGCCAGACCATTCAGATCGAATGGCTTCAGGCGCAGTTGCACCGCGCGCGGATTGTCGAATCTGGGCTCGCCTCTGAAATCCACGTGCAGTCGTTGTGCGAGCGGCGGCAGCCGCTGAATGCCCTGGGGACTGTCGAAAAACGAAGGCGTGCCGGTGATGACCAAATACAGCCCTGGGAAGCGCCGGCTGTCGATCTCATCCATGAGCTGGCGAAGCGCATTCAATGCTTTGTCCCGGACATCTCCCCGCATGCGTTGCAGGGTTTCCACCTCATCGAGGACCACCACCAACCCCGGGCGCCCGGAATCCCGGAGCACCGCAAGCAACCCCTGTAGAAAACCCAGTGCGGCGAAGTGGTCCACGTCCCCCTTGATGCCCGCAGCACGTTTCGATTCCATGCCGACGTTGGGCTGGCCTCCGAGCCAGGCGATGAGGCCGTCCGCCACGGCCGATTCACCTTCGGCTTGAGCATTGCGGTAGCCCCGGAGAGCCATGCAGAAACTAGGCGCAACCCGGTTAATGGCCGCCAGTCGTTTCTCCAGCAACTCGTTGGTCTGTTCCAGCAGCTTCTCTGGGGCAGGTGCGACAGCGCCCCCTGCGGCTAGGACATCTTCCTCCAACGCGAAAAACCAACCATCAATCAACGTGCGAAAGACCCCATCGTCCCCCTCGGTTGAACTCAGCCGTTCAATCAGTCGGCGGTAAACGGTTTCCAGGCGGTGCAGCGGAGTTTCTGTTTCGCTGATTTGCACCTCAGCTGTCACGAAACCGGCGCGTTGCGCACGGTCCTGAAGCCAACGTGTGAGAAAGGTCTTGCCACAGCCATATTCACCCCGAACCGCTTTGAAAACACTGCCTCCACCGGCAACTTGCTTCAATTCTTCGTCGATCGTGGATTCGAACCTGTCCATTCCCACGGCAAATGCCTCCAGACCACGTCGAGGGACGGTGCCCCGCCTGAGTGCATCCAGAATCTCAATTCGTCTTTGTGGGCTGATCATAGATCCTTAGCTGATTTCAAACTGGGTCTTCAGGAGTTGACGATTCAAGGAGAGGGTCCCGGACGCCTCCTCGAACGTGATGACGGGATAGCCATCCACATTCATGACCCGCCGCAGACCGGCGATCAGTCCCGGAATCCGGAATTCCGGTTGGCCAATCCGTTGTGCCAGCGCCGGCTTCAAGATGCGGTCACCACGGTCGTGCAGAGCGCCAAGAATCGCTCTCAGTAAATCCGCTGAAAGCGCGGTTCGGCCAGCCATGGCCGTTTGCCTCTGAAACACCGGAGAAGCCAACAAGTGCTCGATCCAGTCCAGTGCCGCCGCATGCGCTCGCTGCTCGGCTGCCGCGAACAGAGGAAGGTCACTTTCGAGTTTCTTGGTTTGAGCGTCTGCCGGCGCCGCCTCAACCTCTCCGATGACTTCCTCGGTCCACCAGTAAGGCTGGGCGGTTGCGGTGGGAACCAGGCCTTTCACGTTGAACTCCTGGCGGCTGAGCAAAGCCACCGGAACAATGACCTCCTGCGGCGACATTCCGCCGTGGTAGCCCGCCTTCCGCGATGTGTAATAAATGTGTTCGCTCCACGGCGCAATAAATCGGCCGCCGACAAAGTTACCGACGCGCGCCCCACTGACCTCCAGTTCTCCGGGGCCTGCGGCGCCCGAACTACGATAGCGGTCAGCCCCTCCACCCGCCCGCAGTTCGCCCTTATAGTCGAGCACATGCCCATGATCGCTGGCCAGCACGACGAGACGGCCCGCAGCTTGTGCGGTGTCCAGCAACTGGTGCAAAACGTGCAGGTGATCGAGTTTCCATGGCAACGAAATCTGGTCGCCTTTGGTGAGTAAATCATCCACCACATTGACGACCGCACCGACTACCCTGCGCCGCGGCGAACCGATTTCATCACGGACTTCTTTGGAGAGGCCGCCCTCGGCGGGATCCGTCAAATCGCCCTTTAGAAATAATCGTGGTGGGTGACTCCGGGAAGAGGCTTCAGCCAGATCCACATTGGCCGCAAACCCGGTCGCTTCGCTCACATCAGCATCAATGCAGCCGCATAGGAGAGCACTCCGGGAATGCTCGGTGATCGTCGGCAAAGCGGCTGCCGCGAGCCGGATCTTCGGCTTTCCCTCCAGATCAGCCATGGCCCAGCCATGCTTGGCCAGATCCACGGACAACTCGCGAAATACAGCGAAGCTCATCCCGTCCAGCACAATGAGCAAAGTCGGCTGGAGTATGGCGGCCGGCGCCACCACGTCACGCAGGACTTGCTCAATGGGAAGAATCCCGGACTCTGGCGAAGGACTCCATTGGACCAGCGTCTCGGCGAAACGACGGTTCAGTTCCTCTCTCCTGGCAGAAACGGTTTCAAGCAGACGCGCGTAGGCCTGGCTTAGCACGGAGATGCTTTCTCCCGGGTAGAGGGCATAACGGGCCCAATCCACGAAACTGGTTTCATCGGCATACTCCCTCGCCATTTCTGCGAGAGAGCCCGGACCTTGTGCCTGCCGCGAGAGCAACCAACGCGTCAATCGCAACGCCATTCTAAGACGGTCCACCCGTAGCGATGTGGATGAAGCCAGTTCATGATCCTCAACCAGGTCCACGAGCTTCGTCAGATTCTGCAGGTTGGCGGCGCCGCCGCTCTCAAGAACTTTGAGGATGGTCTCACCCGGTCGCTGGAGCCGTTGCTCGAATCCAGCGGGAGAATAGTCACTCAGATATGCAAACGCCTCCACCTGAACCTGCCGGAGCAGTTCATCCGATTGCTTCAGGCAATCCCGCGCGGCGCCCTCATTCCCCAGGCGACCCAATGACTCGAAGTGTTCGGTCGCAGCCCGCTTCCAAGCCTCTGCGGAGATTGGCGAAATGGGGCGGTTCCCCGTGAATCGCTCCAGCCTTACTGCGGCATCCCGGAGCGAAGCAATGTTCGCCGCTTCTGGCGACGTCACAACGTGGAAAGCCAACCCCAGGGCCGCAGCCTCTTTCCCATGACCGGCCTCGACGCAGTCGATGATTGAAAGCCCGCTCGGGCCGGCCGTTTGATTGATCCATTCCCTCGCGGCGGTTTGCAGTTCCGTTCGGCAATTCTGCCAGGCGAGTCGGTGGGCGTCATCTGCGCTCCAAGCAAGAAGGTCTTGGGTATCAGGATGGCCTTGGGCAATCCCCAGCTTGCGGCATAACACCAGCCCCCAGGAGGTTTCCAAATCCAGAAACCCGCTCGGAGCTGGGGCAACGCGCTCCGAAGGAACACATTCCAAAAGGGTTTCTGCGAACCAACGGTTCGCAAGAATGTATGGGTGGACACCCTGCGCCTGAAAGATGTCCTTCAGGCTTTCCCGTGCGCTCAACGGAATCAACTTTGACTTGCACAAGCGCCCCAGCAAATCATCTCCGAGCGTTTGAGTCTCGAGTGGTGTCAAGAGCACCAACCGCTGTCCGGCAGCTTCCGCCGCCAGCAGGCGTTCGCGGATGGCCAGGGGGGAGTCCGCTTCGACGACAGCATACTTCTCTCCTTCCACCTCCAGTTCCGATGGGCCAGACCAGCCGGTCGGCGACTGGATGCCGACGACCAGCGGCGATTCGTGCCGCTTTTGACACAACCGGCTTACCAGCGCTCGAACCTGTTGAGGTGATGGGGCAGGCATACTTTCAGTGTTACAAGTGCGGCGATTCAACCCTGACTTTGAGTTGCACGCCGAACAGCGCCATGGTCCCATTCGCCAGGTCAATCCGGCACCCGGGATCCGCATGGATCAGCGCATGCAAGGTGGCCGACACAACAATCATGTTCTTCTTCTCGTCCGGCCCGCCCTCGGCCAGGCCTTTGATATGATGGACTTCCAGAGCCTCCAGAATGCGTTCTGTCGGCAAACCTTCCGGAAGGCTGTCCCCTTCAACCTGGCTCTCGCCGTAGAGCTTCCTCAGTTCTTCAACAATACGCCGATTGCGCTGCAAACGCTCCGTTTCACTGCCGTAGAACCCACGGATCTCGGCCTCATCGCTATTCAGCACGGCGAGGTGCGAGGCCACAACGTTCGGTCTGAACACGATTGCGGGCAAACCGGGTTTGCCCGGCGGCGACGAAGGAGGAAGATGTCCACCCGGTGGAGGGGGGTTAGGTCCCGTCGGAGGTGGTGTTGGCGCAGGTGGAACAACCGGCCCACCAGGAGGAGGCACAGGAGGAAAAACGGGGGGGACCGTTACCGCGGATAAAAGAGCTATGGCTCTCGACTCGGCTGTCTTTAATGAGGATTCGAGAGGCACGACATACTCGTCCTTCTGGGCCGCGTCTTTCAACGCTGCCCAAATCGCCTCGGCTTCCGTCTTGCGGTGATCCGTTAGCTGCCGGACAGCCTCCAACAGTTGCCAATTGGTCTGGCGCAGCTTTTCTCCAAGCGCCTGGCACGATTTCAAGCTCGTCCCCATGGCAGACGGAGATGTTTCCACGGCAGCCCGTGCCAGGCCCTCGATGACGGGCACTCCCTCGGCGGCACTCAATGCATCCACCAGCACCTTGGTCGCGCGGGCGGTTTTAAGCCGTGCGGTCGCCGTATCAGCCCCAACACGTCGGGAGAGATCCGTTATGAGTGGGACCAACTGATCCGCCGGCGTCTTGTATTGCTGGGCAACCGTCTTGATATCGTTGGAGAGCTTGGCTGCGTTGACCGCATTCAACAACGGGGGCGCCACCACACCGAAAATGCTGGAGGCCCGTTTGCCAGCCTCGTGCCAATCGGCTTGGGATGGCAGCCGTTGAGTGCGCAACTCGGCGCCATCCGGCAGATCGGTGATCTCTGCCGCGATTAATCTGCCATGCAAATGAAAGTTCAGTTGCGCGTGGGTGGCGAAGCAGATGAGCACCAGGTTTTGGATATCCCGTTGCAATCCCCAGCGTTGGGGCTCGTCCATCCAATCACGCAACTTGGCCACCGTGGCCGGACCACCATGCTCAGCTTCCTTGCGGTCGAAGTGGTTCTTCCAGTGGTGACCCAGGACGAATGCCGATTCCGTCGTCATTTCGCCAAGCTTGAGCGGGTTGGCGATTTGCCTCAACTCGCGCCGCTTCGATTGGTCCACGATGATGCGGCCGTCCGTCGTTTGAATAGCCCGTGTGACTTCCTCCAACACTCGGCCGAGCGCGGCCGGACGCAGATTCACGTCGTCGTCAAAAATAGGATGAGCCGGAAACTGTTTCTGGAGCGCTTGGCCCAGCAACGAAGTCAGCGCCTGTTTGAAGTTCGCTGCGACTGGCGGCTGAATATCGCCGGTTTCATCGAGACATTGGAATTGCTCGCTCGGTTCCAGTTGGTGCGCGGGGTCTGCAGAACTCCCCAGGCCACTCCCGGCGCTGTAAACCGCCTGCAAATGCGCCACCATTTTCGCGCGCAGTTGTTTCTGCTGTGTCTCCAGCAGGCCCTTGGCGCTCGCCTTGTCCGCGGGCGACAAGTGCGTCACGTAGCCGTCAAAACGTTCACCGGTCAGGATGTGGTCAAGGATAACCAGCCGGCCAAGTTCCCTCAGCGCATCGTGATTTAGGAAAGAGGGAATCCAGACAATTGTGCGATAGCCTTCCTCGTTCGCTTCGCGAAACTGCTGTAACTTGGAAATGTCGCTCCGCGGCCCGTGCGGCGGTTGGTCAAAGGGGAAATCAATAATGACCCGCCATTGCTCGGCTTTGTTCTTGAAGGTGTCAAACGCCTGTTCCCTAACATTCGCATACTGCAGTTCGCATTCGCGGTCCGTGCCGCGCCAACGGAATTTGTAGCGATAGAACAGTTGCTGAGCTTCTTCCTTTGGCAGCCCGAACTCCTCAAACAAGAGTTCCCGGATCTTGCGGCGCCGATTGCCATCATTGTCTTCTGCTTGAGCCTGTTCGACGACGCGGTCGGTATCCACATCGGTCACTTGGAGCGAAATGCGGGGGTTGTCGCTCGAACCTTCCAGTTTGATGACGCCCGTCGCCGCAGCCCAGCGACGGCATTTATCAATAACCACCGTCTGTTCCCGTCCGGGAATGGGCGTGCGATAACTGCCGTGGTTTAGCGCCACGAGCCGCTGCGCGTCCATGTCCTTGAGCGTTTTCACCGTGGGGGCAAGCGCCGCGAGCAAGAGGGTTTTGATGACCCGGTCGTCTGCGCGGAAAGCCAGCCCCTTGGCGTCCTCCGGAGGCAAGGCCAAAGCCTGTTCCGTTCGCATGCCATGTTGCTGCTCAAGAACCGGGCGCAATTTTTGTTCGTACAGCCGTTTGGCTTTCTCGAAATCCCGTTTCACGACCTCGCTGATGGCGTCAGTGCCCTCCGCAATGACGTCAAAGATGTCGCCGACGGGAACAATGTCGCCCAGCTTCAACCGATTCTTCTGCTCAACCAGAATCTGCAGCATGACCCGCAAAGCGGTGCGCTCGCGCTGCAAGGCAAACGACATGACAATCAACGTCTCCACCAAGGCGGGGCTGAAGGGATACAGTTTCCGGAACATCTCCGGGTTGCCCTCGTCCGTGAGCAAGATGTCCCGGATGTTCTTCTGGACCGACATGGTCTGGGCGAACGCGGTATCAATCTCCGCCTTAGCGCCTTCACTTCTTGGCTTCAGCAACCGCTTCTCGGCAATCGCCGGCAGGTTGCTGTCCTGGAGCCGGATGCTGGAGAACCGGGCTTCCCAATACCGCAGGATATCACTAATGGCCGCCAGTTGAGCTCCCGTCACCTGGTCGCGCACCAAGTCCGCAATCTCGCGTTGTTTCGCGATGAAACTCACCAATGGAATGGGACGATCCGCCCTGGATGCCTCGACCAGCTTCACCAGCTTTTGGCCTTCGCGAGCAACGAACGACGGGTCTGCGGCGTGGCTGGCCAGCCACAGGATCAGCTCGTCCAGGAAAAGGATAACCGCATCAAACCCCAGCGCGCGAGCGTGATAGCTTATGACCGACAGACCCTCATCCAAACTGATGAACTCGGAATTGTTTTGGGCTGCCCGGAAGAATGTCTCGACCAAATCGGTAACGAGTTGTCGGCGGTCGGCATGGTTCGCGGCAGCAGCGATCGCACGGTCAAAGCGCTTGGCATCCCAGCCGCCTTCCAACTCGCCCCAGCCCGCAGGTTCTAGCCCGACTGGCGCGGTAGTGGCCTTGTCCTCACGGTTCAACCTGGCAAAGAACGCCTTGTCTCCCATAGCTCCCCGGAGACCTTGGGCATCATCGAACAACGCTTCGGCACGATACACCGGTGGCGTGGGTGCGCCGGGATGAAAACGCCGGATATGATCGGCATAGCCCCCCAGTAGTGCAGCTTCCAGGCCGATCGCACCAATCAGGTTGAAGGGCACCAGCATGAACTTCTTCCCACTGGTCCAGGGATTGTGCTTCGTCACTGCCCCGGCCAACTCCGGAATCTCTCGTGCCGTGGGATTCTGCTGAAGCAGCAAGTTCAGAACCGCCATGAAATGGCTTTTGCCACTACCGAAACTTCCGAGCAGGTAGCAGGACTTGCTGGTCTTGCCCTCGAGCGCATCGCGCACGAGCGAAAGAGCTTCGTCAAAGCACTTGGCGAGTTGCGGCGTGACGACATAGTCCCGCAACGTCTGCTCCGGCCGCTCAAGGCCCTCGGCAAGGCGAAGGACGAAATCCCCGCCACGCACGACGTCGGGTAGGTCAAACAGGTCTTTGATGAAAGTAGCCATATTGTGTTCAAAGGGTGCGTCCGGTGGTCGGCCTGAGTTTGAATCTGTAATTCCATTCAGGAAAAAGCGCATAGCAACCGTTCTCATCCACGGTGAAAGTGCCTCTGACGGTCGCAGGCGCAATGTATCCGCGGGCTCTCAAGTCGTCCTCAAAGAGGTCCGTGTGTCGCCGCAGCCACCTTTCGAGATGCCTGAGATCAGTCATGCGCATATTAGCGGTCATTACCACGACCATGCCTGTTCCATCAGTCGCGTATCCCCCGCCTAATTGTCTGTAGATGGTCCCGTCCAGAGTTTGCGCGGGGGCGTTAACGTTTGCCCTTCGCATGGTTTGGATGACCTGAGTATCGGTGCCATGCAGGAGGGCTCCATCAATACGATGGCGCCTGATTGCGTCCGGCCAGTTGGTGTGGAGAATCTCGATTAGGTTTACGTCGGCCCATGTGCCGTGCGATGCGGTGCAAAGCTCGTAAAACTCATTGTCTGTGACACGCGCGAAAAGCACGGGTTCAGTTCCCTGCACAAGACCATTCAGGAGGTAGGTTGTTCCAAGGTGAAAATGAAATATTCCCCAATCGTTCAATAGAGCGTCGTCGTATCGGAGCGCTCTGATCTTTCTGCTGAGATGAGGATTCAAATCGTCACCAGCAGCAATTTTTTCCTCCAGCCAATTTAGCCCAGCTTGGAGGTTTACGGGGCATTGGAATCCCGGTGCTCGGAGGAGTTGTCGGGGCTTTTTGGGGATTCGTCGAAAAACGGCATTGAAATAAAGAAGGGCAACATCCCTCGGGCTGGTTTCGGCGGGAAGATTATATCCCAAATTCACCAACTCAGTCCTAAGGATGGCGATCCAATCCGAGTAAAAGTCAATCTGAAGGTCCATGTGAGTTTAGGTTCCTTTCTTCTTCCTTCCCGCTTTAGCCGGTGGCTGCCAGGCGCGGACTTCGTCCAGGGTCTTGCCCATGCGGCGGGCTTCTTCCTCCGCGAACGTGCGATAGAAATCGCCGAGGCCCATGCCGTATTGCGGATCGAGAGCGTTGCTCCACTGGATTAGCCATGGCAATAATTCCAGCACGCCGGCGAGCAAGGGTAAAAGACGATCATCCGACCAACCTTCGTTGGTACGCATGCGTTCGTAATAGCCAGCTACGGCTTGCGCTTGCTGCAAATGTTCCCAGCCGGCCCAGCCAATGACCGGGGTTCGGTCGGCATCGCGGTTGCAGTGAGGATAGACAATGAAACGCTCCTTCGGCACGTCCAATTTCCCACGCATGCGCCAGAAAGTGGTTTCCAGAAAATCCTTCGTGTCGTATTTCGGCGGGACGGGGATGTCGCCGATTTGTTGTTGCTTGAGCGTTTTGGCTTCCATGGCGGACAGCCGATTGGGATCGCCTTCGGGCAACTGCATGCGCGCATCAATCGCGTCCTCCTCGCGTTGTTTGGCCCAAGTTTGCTCCCAAACCTCGCGTTTGCGCAGGCCGCTGGGTTTGTAGCGCAGCACCGACAGGAACGGCACGGCCTCCGACTCCACTAATTCAACCACCAGCGCCGTCAAATCATAATCGGTTCGGTTGCGGTAGAGGTTGGCCACGGTCATGAACTCGGTGTCACGGCGGACCTTATCAGCTAGATGTGCACACGAGGTCAACTCCGGGTTTGGCCAATAGCGCGGATCTTCCAGCCGATTCAACAACCACTCGCGTAAAGCGCGTTCCTGCTGCTCCTCCCATGGTTCCGTGTTCCAGCGACGCTTGTATTCGGGCTGCTCAATCAGCCTTATACTGCGGTCGGATTCAATGAGCTCGATCCGTCTTTCCACCAAGCGGCGATACGCCTGCGGCCATTGCCTCGGTAATTCCGTAAT
>CAIZGN010000230.1 GCA_903932505.1 Candidatus Hydrogenedentota bacterium | reverse complement strand
GTCAAACTATGTGCAGGCGGTGTCGTCCATCAGCACGCTGGACGTGGCCATCAAGAGTGTGAACACACTTCGGAGCAGCTTGGGCTCGTTCCAGAACCGGCTTGAGTTCACCATCAATACGCTGGCGATTCAGGAAGAGAATGCCACCGCCTCCGAAAGTGCGATTCGCGATGCCAACATCGCGTCCGAGACCATCCTGTTCACGCGGAATCAAATTCTCGTGACCGCAGGCACCTCGGTGCTGGCGCAGGCCAACGTATTGCCCCAAACGGCTTTGACGCTGTTGCGCTAACCGGCATAAAGGAGACGGAGCATGGGAATCAATAGCATAAACGGACAGACCCCCGCGGTTCTCAATCCGATGAATGCGACGCGGGTCCCTGCTCCTCAACTTCGTGCAAGCGAAGGGGCCTCGGAGGCCAACCTGAAAAGTCAGCAGCCCCAGGAGCCCAAGAAGGAACAGGTGAAGCAAGCCGCGAAGCCTGTCGAACAGCAAATGCCTGGAATCAATGCGAACGTGCCGCGTTTCACCATACACGGGGATACGAAGCAGGTGATTGCCCAGATCGTAGACGAGCACAACAAGGTCGTCCGTCAGATCCCACCTGAGGATCTCTTGCGGGTGGCCGCCCGGATGCGAAAATTGGAAGGGCTATTGTTCGATAAGACGACGTAGACAAGCAAGAGCAAAAGTGCCATCGCCCCGGCGGCAATCGTCGCCGGGGCATTTCATGTCAAGGAGATACCGTCACTGCTTGGGTTTTTGGTCCGGCAAACGGCCGCAGCTCCACAGGATTGCGCGCTTGGTGATCTCTTGGAAACTCGGGTTGGCGTAGGCTTCATGGCCGTGCCCCAACTGAATAAAGCACAATTTTGCCTTCCCGTGGAGTCGGGTCCAGGCGATCGCTTTGTCGCTCAGCTCGTGCGTGGTACTCAGCAGCAGATGGCTCTCCGGATAAAGCATCCATTTGCGGTAGACCTCATCGTGAATGGTAAAATCGGAAAGCCCCTTGGTGATGGGACTCGAAGGGTCTTCCACATGGATGGGCATATCAATGTCGTGGGTGTACTCCGATTGTTGCCGAGAGGATCCTTGCCAGTCCATCGGTGACAGGAAATACTTGGCTCCTATGATTTCTGGATAGGCGGGCCAATCGGGGTAATTGGCAATGGCATGGTGCATCACCACGAAACCGGCACCCCGATCCAGCGAATCAATAAAGCTCTTCCGCTGAGACTCGGGAATCGTGGCTGACATGTTGTACAGCACAAACACGTCATACTCTTTCGCCGCATCGCTTTCGAGAAATCCATTCTCCTTTTCCAGCGCGATATGCGTGACCTTCATTCCCTTGAAGCCGTCAAACACCTCAAGAAATGACTTTTCTTCAAAAGTATGGCCACCGGTGAGCAGAGCCACGCGTAGCTTCGCTCCATGCTTGTCCGCAGCGTGCCCGGTTGCCGAGAGCAAAAACACCGCAATTGCTAGCAATCCGATTCTTAGAAACGTCCACATAAGGCAATTCTCCTTGCAGGGCAATGGAATCATCTCCACACCTTCTTATCGATTCTATCATAGCGCAGTCAGGAAGTCGCTTTTCGATTGGGCGGTACGCAGACGGTGAGCCTATTTGCCGATGCAAAAGGAGGAGAAAATCAGGCCAAGGATATCCTCGGGCGTAGTTTCACCGGTAATCTCTCCCAAGGCCTGCAAGGCCTCCCGCAGATCCACGGCCATCAATTCAGGCGAGTTTGCAGAGCCGTCAAGTACGGGTATTAGGTGACAACGAGCCCGGCGAAGACTGTCGGTCTGGTGGGTGCGGGTCAGTAGCGGTGCATGCGTGGCCAGGGAAGCGCCTCCAAGGAGCTGCTGGGCAAGAGCGTCTTCCAGCGCACCAATGCCGATGCCGGTTTGTGCGGAGGTCGGAATTGTGGCCGTCGGGTTGAAAGGCAAAGAAGGGGGTGAGGCATTGGGGGCAAGGTCGATTTTATTAAGGACGACCGTCACCGGTGTACCTTGCGCAGCAAGTTCATCGGCAAGGTCACGATCCTCTTGGGTGTCGGGGGCGGAAGCATCCAGTACGAAGAGGATCAATTGCGACGTGCGAAGGGCTTCGCGGGCGCGCTCCACACCCAAGCGTTCAATCTCGTGGCCGGTGTCGCGCACCCCGGCGGTGTCAATGAGCTTCACGGGGATGCCCGCGAGATTGATGTACTCCTCGATGCGGTCGCGGGTGGTGCCTGCGTGTTCAGAGACGATAGCCCGAGCATCACGCAATAGCGCGTTGAACAAACTGGACTTGCCGACATTCGGTCGCCCCACGATGGCGGCTGAGGCACCTTCGCGGCACAGGCGTCCGTTTTCGGCGGTGGCCAGCAAGGCATCCATGCGTTCCCCAACTTCGGCAAGCCGCGCCAATACGGCGGTGTTGAGCAACGCTGGCAGGTCTTCCTCGGGAAAGTCTAACGAGGCCTCGATTTGCGCCAGGGCTTGTACCAGCAGGCCGCGAAGTGTGTGAATCTCCTTGGATAGCGTTCCACTGGCTGCGGACTGTGCGGCGTGGAGGGCGGTCGTGGTGCGTGCGCGAATAACGTCGATAACGGCCTCAGCTTGCACGAGGTCGATGCGACCGTTGAGGAAGGCACGCATGGTGAATTCGCCCGGGTGGGCTAAGCGTGCACCGGCGCGGAGCGTCTCTTCGAGAATGGCGTGCAGTGGAGCCGCCCCACCATGTGCATTGATTTCGACTACATCCTCGCGGGTGTAGCTGTGGGGCGCACGCATGACGTGCAGGAGAACTTCATCGATTGGCTCACCATTGGCCGCGCGGACATGTCCATAAAAAACCCGCTGCCGCGCGGTTTCCAAGGCAATCCCGCGAGATGAGGCAAACAGCGACGAAGCAATTGCGAGGGCGCGTGGTCCGCTTAAACGAACAATCCCCACGCCGCCTTCACCGGGCGGCGTGGAGATTGCGGCAATAGTGCCACTGGAATCAGTCGCCGAAATGTCCGGCATCGAAATTGTCATCGGGTTGTCGACGGCTTCCACCCCCGCTTCCGCCACGATTGGAGCGCGGACGTGGCGGGCGGCTAGAGGGCCGTGGCGACCGCGGACGGTCGGATTGTCCATCTTTGGGGCTAATGATGACGCTGCGGAAAAGGGAACTCCCAAGGCTGTAGGTACGCACTTCCGTGTCGCCCTGCAGTGCGACGTGAATAATGCGCCGTTCCTGCGGGCTGAGGGGTTTGAGGCGCATGTTTCGTCCCGTTTCCTTGGCCCGGCTGGCCAGGGAGCGTGCCATATCCTCCAAGGTCTCGCGTCGACGATCCACATAGCCTTCGACATCAACAACCAGACGCTCGGTGTTTTCAGCTTGGTCGGCCCGGGATATCATACGGTTGATAAGATATTGCATGGCACTGAGGTTGCGGCCCTTGCGCCCGATGAGAATTGCACCGTCTTCTGATTCAACCGAAACCCGTGCGCCACCGGCTTCGGGACGATCAAAGACGGCTTTCGATTCAATGCCCATCTTTGAAATGATTTCCTGCAAGAGGGCCGCTGCTTCCTGGCCCTGTTCGTCGGTGATCGCGGTGATAGCTTCTTCTTCGGCAGCGGAGGTTTCGACCCCGTTATCGACCTCCAAGATTTCCTCGAATTCCTCCTCATCATTAGGACGCGGCGTTTCGCGTCTCACCGGATCTGGGGTGCGACGGTTTTCAGGCCGGGGAGTACGGGCAGGACGTTCCGGGCGGCGATCTTCGCGTGGTGCGCGATCTTCGCGTGGGGCACGTTCCTCGCGCGGTGCGCGGGCTTCGGCATCGCGCGGTTCTGATGGCCGACGATCCCCCGGACGATCCGGGCGGGGACTATTCTGCGGACGCGGAGGGCGTTGTGGGCGGCCTTGCTGTTCCCTGCGGGGTTCCTGGGGACGTGCCACCGCCCCGCCACCTTGCGGACTCGCTTCACCCTGCGCGGGTCGGGCTTCGGGGCGACGTTCGCCACCTTGCCGTCCGCGTTCCGGACGGTCGTTACGGCCTCGACCACCATCGCGACCTTGTTCACGGCCACGACCGCGATTTTGATCCCGGTTTTGATCCCGGTTCTGCGGACGGTCATCACGGCGGGGTTCAGAGGAGCGGGGGGAAGGGGCGGGTTCATCGGGAAGGTTTTCAACCGTGACTCGGACGCGAACGGGTCTTGCGCCGAATCCGAGAAATCCCCCGCTTCCCTCATCCAAAATCTCGATATTGTCGACCTCGTACATCTCAACGCCCAAATCTTTGAGCGCATTCTTGATGGCTTCTTCCCGGGTCTTTGCACTTGCTTCGACTTTACGCATTGTTTTTTCTTGTCTCCTTTTGGTCGGCTCCGCTACCGCTTGGCGGCTAGTCTTCTTTCCGGCCAGTCTTGTCATTCTTGGCATCGGGGCGGGGCTTGGTTTGAGTCTGCCGTTTTTCCCGCCGCGCCTCGC
Organism: Candidatus Hydrogenedentota bacterium; assembly: GCA_903932505.1. GTDB lineage: Bacteria > Hydrogenedentota > Hydrogenedentia > Hydrogenedentales > CAIZGN01 > CAIZGN01. The sequence continues at coordinate 12,938 of CAIZGN010000230.1, read as the reverse complement.
GTTCGGCCTCCCGTTTGCGGGCGTGGGCGGCAGCATAAAAGTGTTTTGGACGGGTGCTGGCGGGTGTCTTCTTTGACACCGCCTTCAAATCTTCATCTGTGACATGGACAAGATAACTTTGGCCGATGCCAAACAGCGTGCTCACGAGAATGTACAAATTGAGTGCCGCCGCCATGTTGTAGCAAACAGCAGAGAAGAAAATGGGCATGAAGGTCATCATCATTTTCTGCTGCGGGTTCTGCGTAGGGCCTGCGGTGGGTGTCAGCTTGCTGCTGAGCACCATTGCAATGCCGCCCAGAATAGGCAGGAGATGAATTCCATCCAGCTGGAAGAATATGAGATTGAAACTATGGGAAAACTTGACGAGGCTATCCGGCTGCGAAAGGTCGGTAATCCACAGGCCAAAGGGCGCGCCCCGCAATTCGAAGGCGTTGGCCAGCATGCGGTAGAAGGCGATAAACACCGGCAGTTGCAGGAAAATTGGGAGACAGCCACCGAGCGGACTCGCCCCGTGATCCCGGTAAAGCTGCATCATGCGCCGCTGCATTTCCTGCTGGTCTTCGCCCACTTCTTCCTTGATCTTCTCGATCTCGGGTTGAAGTTTCTGCATCTTCTTCATGCTCTTGGTGCTCTTGAGCATGAAGGGAAGTGTCGCGGTACGCACAAGAAGCGTGACGACAATAATAGCCAGACCGTAATTCGGCACGACCTGATAGGACCACGTCATGATCCGCAACATGAAGAGGGCGAACCAGTTCATGAATCGGGCCAAGGGGGTAAAACCCCAAACGGTAAAGGTTTCAAGGACGGAATCAAGCTTTGGCCAAGCCGGATTCAGGGCTTCACCCAATCTTGGGCCCAGATAGACCTTATAGCCACGATCGATACTGGCGCCCGCAGCCACTTCAGCACGTGGCGCTCCCAGACCCACCTGCAAATAACGCGATTTATCCACGGCCTGACTCAATGCCCAGCCGTTGGCTCCGTCAAACTCCGGTTTCATGGCAACCACATAGTAGCAACTGGTCACCGCCATCCAGTCGATACCCGATTCAGAGGTCGAATAGTTCAACCCGGAGGCGGGCCAAGCTAACTTTGAGGTCAGCGTGCGGATGTTGTTGCCACCCTTGCGTAACAGCAGTTCCTGCTGGGTCATGTACTTGTCTTTGTCACCCGAATCAATGTTCGGGCCCCAAGTCAGGGAAAAGGCGGGCTCGCCGGTGTCCGTGCCCAGAAGTTGGGGCGCGGTCGAGGCGTTGGTGTACTTGATGGAAGCATCGAGCACAAAAGGGGTCTCGGAAAGGCGGAAAGTCTTTTCAATCTGGGCCAAGCCGGCAGCCACGAGGGTGAAAGTCACAGATTGGTTGGCCTCATCCACGCGTGCTTCCCAGCGTCTGCTATCCAGCGATTCACCCAGAAAAGAGGCGGGAAAACGCAGGCCCAAGGGGTAGATGGCCTGTGCATCGGGGCGATCGTCCCAAGGAACCAACTGCTGAGTGTCGTGCTCATGCGTGCCCGTGACCACAGTCACTTTCTTTAGGCGAGCACCAACTCGGGTGAATTCAGCCCGAATCGCCTTATTTTCGAGGACAATCGAATCAGTAGTCTCGGTGGTCTCTGCCGAGGGGGGGAGACCCGCCTGAGGTCCGCTGACGGCTTGGGGTGGCGTCGCAGAGGAGCCCCCGGCTGCGCTGTCGGGCGGCAACGGATTCCCGCTGTTCGCGGCGTCCGTTTGCGCCTCTGGCGCTTTGGATGGGGTCGACGGCGTGGATGGGAATAGGAAAAATGAGACGGCGAGAAGGCCTGCCAACGCCATCATCATCAGCAGTTGTTTGGACTGCCCGTCCCTTTCGTTGGGGTCATCCTGCAAACCGGATTCTCCTCGCGGCCGCATGGGCCGCTGTTCTGGGAACTCCGGATGAGCTTCTATACGCGGGGCTGGACGGAATCGGGTGGTTCAGGCCGGGCGGGTACGGGGTCATAGCCGGCGGTTCCAAAGGGCTGACACCGCAACAGGCGCCATGCCGCATAAGCACTGCCCATGAAGACGCCATGCACTTGCAGCGCTTCGATGGCATACTGCGAACAAGAGGGCTGAAAGCGGCAGTTAGGGCCAAGAAGGGGGGATAGTATCCGTTGATAAAGCCGGATTATCGCCACCATCAGCCTAACCACCTAGCATTCCTCCTTGCCGGAGCAATCCCGCCACAGCGGCGGCGCATTCCTCGTAACCGAGTTGCCCGCTTGAAGGTCGCGCAACCATCACCAGATGGGCGTCCATACAAAATTCGGCGCGGTGCGTCCGGAAATACTCCCGGAGGTAACGCTTTATTCGGTTGCGCACCACCGCGTTGCCGACCTTGCGCGACACGGCCATACCCAGTCTCGAGCCCGATCCCTCGCAACGAACCATGTAGCAGATGAAGTATCGTCCCACCCATTTAACGCCGTTCTTGAAGACATTGGCGTATTCGGACTTCCGGGTGAGGCGCTCTGCTCGGGGAAACCTGCATTGGCCCGTCACAAGAAGCTCATCTCTCCAATGGGGCACCCCTCACCAGGAAGGGCGCTCCTGCTATGCCATGCTACACCGTGAGGCGTGCACGGCCTTTCCGGCGACGACGGCTGAGAACATCCCGACCGCCTTTGGTGGCCATACGGGCGCGAAATCCGTGCGTCCGCTTACGCCGGAGGTTTGAAGGCTGAAACGTCTGTTTCACAACATGCTCCTTTTGATAACTTAACGCCACTTTTCGAGCCGCGCTCACCCGCGAAACACCGTGCCGGGGTAAGGATTATGTCAACGGCCCAAGGATCTAATTGAGACCCCATAAACAAAAGCGACACACCACCTCCAAAACGTTCCGGCCCGCGTGAGAAACAGCTCCCCCAGCGCCGATCCGTATGGCAGCGATGCGCAATGGCTCAAACTGGGCTGTATTATAGTCCGTAAACGGGAGGAATGTCAAACGTAAAACGGCGCGCGTGGAGCACTTGCGGCGGATGCCCCGGATGCGCATAATGGCGATGGTCAGAAATAAGGAGATCTCGCTATGATTGGAATGACTTCTTTGATTATCCTCGCCGTTGCGGGCATATCGTCGACACCGGTTCCCGTTATCCTCGACACGGACTTGGGGGATGACATCGACGACACATGGGCTTTGGCCGCTTTGCTGGCTTCCCCCGAGTTTGACCTGAAGCTCATCACCCTCGCTTTTGATGATACACCCAAGAAAACGGCGTTGGTGGCCAAAATTCTGCAGGCCATGGGTCGAACCGATATTCCCTTGGGAACCGGCGTGAAGACCAGCAATAAACCAATCAACCAGTCCGCCTGGCTGGGAGACTATGCCCTATCCAGCTATCCCGGCAAGATCCATGAGGACGGGGTGCAGGCTCTGATCGCCGCTATTCATGCCTCCACGGTTCCTGTCACCATCTGTGTTATCGGGCCACAGACCAATATCAAGGCGGCACTGGAGCGCGACCCGTCCATCGCCAAGAAGGCGCGCATCGTCAGCATGGCGGGCAGTGTGCGGGTTGGGTATGAGGGCGCGCCGCAACCTGCCCCAGAATGGAACGTGGTGGCCGATATCGCCGCTGCGCGTGCGGTTTTTGTAGCTCCTTGGGAGATTACCTATGCCCCGCTGGATGCCTGCGGTCAAATCCGGCTGAAGGGCGACCCCTTTCGGGCCGTGACCACCTCGGAGACCCCTCTGGCCAAGACCGTGACCGCCAATTATGATATGTGGTCCAATCGCAAGCAGTACCCCGGGGATTCTAGCAGCACCCTTTTTGATACCCTTGCGGTCTATCTGCTGGCGCAGGATCTGTTGTGCACCATGGAAACGGTCAAGCTCAGCATAGATGACAAGGGCTGCACCCGCGAGGATGAGAAGCAAGGCCGACCCGTCCGCTGCGCAATGAAACTCAAAGATCCGGCGGCCTTCGGGCAGTGGCTGGTCAATAAGGTCACTGGGGCGGCAAAGTGAAACAAATCAAATAATGGAATTCAGGGTATCTGCCCAGAACTCAAAGCAACAACGCCTGCCCCAAGTTAGGCAATGCCCAAGTACTTGTCTAGTCGGCCCGTCGCTGCTAAAATAGAGTTATGGAGTACCGGTTCGAATGGGATGCTCGAAAGGCCGCGACTAACGCAGCAAAGCACGGGGTGTCATTTGAGCAGGCGGCCATGGTTTTAGGGATCCCAGCCACCTTTCGCTTTATGATATGGAACGCAGTGAGAAGGAGGATCGCTGGTTCACGTTGGGTCTTGCTTCGGCAGGTGCCCTCTTGGTTGTAAATCACACTTTCACGCAGCCCGACACGGAGACGGTGGTCATACGCCTGATATCGGCGCGAAAGGAAACAAAACGGGAACACCAGCAATATACGGAGTGAAACGATGAAAAAAGAACATGATTTTTCTAATGCTCAGAAGGGCCGGTTTTACATACCCGATGCGGTGTTTTCTCTTCCTGTTTACCTTGATCAGGATAATCGCGCTTATGTCGAAAGCGTTGCGCAAAGCAGAAGTTGCGACATCTCGACCGTGGTAAACGAACTCATCCGCGCTCGCAAGCCTGTTGCGCCACAAGCACCAAAATACGGTGTGTAAAGCGAATCCTCCGCTACTTTTCATTTGTAACAGGTATGTGGACTATTGCCCCTTTGGGGCTTCCGTCTCCAACTCAAACCAGAGTATTCCGCCCCCCGCAATCTCTTCATGGGATATCCAGGTTCGCTCTAGGGCTTTTCCGTTTAGCAGCACCTGCTTAACATGGGCGTTCTTAGTTGGTTCGGGATTGGTCTGAATTTCCAGGGTTTTGTCGCCCATGTGCACCTTGGCGGACGGGAAGAGGGGAATCCCTAGTTCGTATCGCGTGGTTCCCGCGAGGGGGTAAAGGCCCAGCGCACTCCACACATACCAGCCGGAGAGCGTGCCGCCATCGTCGTTCCCGTCCAAACCTACGTAATCGTCCCCATATTTATCCTCGCGGATGCGCTGTACCCAGTATTGGGTTTGCTCGGGGTGCCCTGCGGCGTTGAACAAGTAGGCGTCATGAATGTAGGGTTCGTTGCCGTGCCAGTAATAGGAATGCGGGTTCCACCATCCCTTGCGGCTGTTCGATTTCTGGAAATACTTCGTAAGTTCTCTCGAAAAATAACCGGGGTCATGAAATAGGGAAACGAGTCCCTCGGGATCGAAAGGCACGGACCAGCGCCATTGCAGCGCGCTTCCTTCGCAGTAGGCTCTTGTAATCTTGCCGTCAAAATCGGTGTAGCTGAGTGCCAACGGGTCAAAATCCCCGAATTTGCCTGAAGAATCCTTCGGACGAAAAAACTGGGTTCCTTTGTCCCACACGTTGCGATAGTTTTGTCCGCGCTTCAAGAAAAGCTCTGTGTCTTCCGTGTGCCCCAGCGCCTTGGCCAGAAGGGCGATGGATTGGTCCGCGTAGGCGTATTCCAAGGTTTTCGACACGGATTTGTCGGTCTTGTCTGAGGGGCAATAGCCCAGCGCGATGTAATCCGCCAAGCCCTCGCGGCTGTCACCCCTGGAACCGGGCGGTGGACCCTCCAGGGCGGTGCGGCGCATGCATTGATAAGCCCACTCGGCGTCGAAGCCCCGGATACCTTTGAGGTAGGCTTCGGCGATGGTCATGTCTGCGGGGGTGCCGAACATGCAGCCCGTATACCCGCAACCCGATGGCCAGCGGGGAAAGGTGCCGCCAACCTTCGCCATTTCAATCAATGACACCATCATGTCGCGTTGTTCAACAGGGGCGATAAGTGTGAACAGCGGATGCACGGTGCGGAAACTGTCCCACAAGGAGAAATCAGTGTAGTAGGTGAATCCCTCCGCGCGATGTACCGCGCGGTCGAAACCTGTGTACTCGCCGTTGACATCGTTGAAGGTGGTGGGCATTTGCAGGGTATGGTAGAGGGCCGTGTAGAAGATGCGACGGTCTTTTTCACTCCCGCCACTCACTTCTATCGTCGCTAGTCGCGTCTCCCAAGCGGTTTTTGCCGCTTCTACGAGGGCTTCAAAACTTTTGCCTGCCGTTTCGGCTTCCAGATTTCCACGCGCGTTGGTGATACTGACCGAGGACAGGGCGAGCCGAACCTCCACGGCGGAGGTTGCACCGTCGTCCGCAAATGTGGCGTCCACCCCGATATCGTTGCCTGAAACTGATTTTTCGCCCGGCGAGAAAACTGCGCCGTTCCAAACACTCCATTCGGCGAATGGGCGATTGAAACGGGCCACAAAATAGAGATCGAGTCCGCCGTAGCGGCCTGAAAAAGAACCGTAAGTGCGCACCGACCCCTCAATTTCCTGGGTTTCGGGCAGGATGCGCGCGACCCCCAACTCGGATCGTTGGTCGCCGATGCCGCTGGTGACGTCCAGCAGCAAATGATGCGCGCCACTGGCGGTGAAGGTATAGCGGTGGATACCCACGCGGGGGGTGGCGGTTAATTCGGCTAGGATATTCTCCTTGGTCAAGCGTACGGCGTAATACCCTGGAAAACCAGTTTCGGTGCGGTGCGAATATCCGGCGTAGCGGCCTTTCTTGCGCGCCGCTTCAATCTTTCTTGCGTTCGCTGGGAAAATGCGGAAACATCCACCTTCTTCAGCGTCCGCACCGATAAGGCGGGTGTGACTGAACCCGAGGATTTTGGGGTCGCCGTAATAATAGCCCGAGGCGTTTAAGGCTTGCGTATCGTTTAGCATGGACGCGGTGTCCGGGCCAAGCCGTACCCACCCAAAAGGCACGGCGGCGGCTGGTGTGTCGTAGGCGCACATCCACGGGAAACCGCCCGTACCCGCGAAAACATTGACAGAGGCACCCAAGTTGCCAGCGGTAACCCCGGTTTTCAATCGGCCCGGCGTTCCTGAAACAATCCAGTAATAATAGGCCGTGACGATAAAAACGGCGGCCAGGGCGAGACCAAACACAGCGGCGGTGATTCGGAATATCCACTTGAGTATGCGTTTCATATTGTGGGCCTTTCTTGGGCGCGTTGTCGGGAAGGCAACAAGGTGCATTATAATGCAAGCGGTGGGTCGGGATACGATACCCCGCCCGGAGCATTCATGAACCCGGCAAGAAAACAATCCCTCGAATCGCGTATTCGCGCAACCATGCAGTGCCACGGGATGGCGGCTGAGGGCGAATCAATTCTGGTCGCCGTTTCTGGCGGCGCGGATTCTATTGCGCTCCTGCATATTTTGTGTGCGTTGGGACATGCGGTGGAAGTGGCCCATTTCGACCACCAGACGCGTGATGGCGCAAGCACCGCAGATGCTCAGTTTGTGCGTGGAGTGGCTGAAGGTCTGGGGATTCCCTTTCACGTGGAGAGCCGTCCTATCGCGCAAGAAGCCGCAACCTTGGGCGTTTCCTTCGAGATGCACGCGCGGGATGCGCGGTATGCGTTTTTTGAGCGCACGGCCCGTGCCCGGGGATGTGCGGTCATCGCCACCGGACATCACCGGGGGGATCAGGCCGAGACGGTGCTGTTGCGTTTGTTGCGGGGGGCGGGGCCATCGGGACTGGCGGGGATTCCGCCGGTACGACGACTCGGTGAGCTGCGCGTGGTGCGACCCTGTTTGGATGTAAGCAAGGCGGAGATCGAAGATTGGCTGCGTGAGCATGGGCTGCCTTGGCGCGAGGATATCAGCAACAATGCTTCCGATTTTCTCCGTAATCGGGTGCGCAACGAACTCATACCCGTCCTGTGCCGTGAATATAATCCAGGGATTGCCGAGGCTTTATGTCGTCTGGCTGATGGATTGCGGGTTGAAAGTGATTTTGTGGAGGCGCAGGCGTGCGCTGTTTTCGATATCCTCGTGACCGACGATGGTCTGCGGTTGGACCGAAAACAATTTGCGTGTTTGCATGAGGCACTCCAACGAAGGACTGTGCTGGAGTGGGGCTGGCGGCATGGGGTGGTCTGTTCCCATGATCGGGTGGTCGGGGCAGTGCGCTTTATCGCGAAGGAAGCCGTGGGGCAGCGATTTTCTTTCGGGAATGGTTGGGACTTGTATAATGGCCGCGTCCATACCGAACTGATTCCCAGTGAACCCGATCTTAACCCCGAAGAACGGACTCGGCTGGCCGTGCCGGGGCTTACGATGGCCTTCGGTCGCCGATTCGAAGTCTCTTTTCTTGAAGCGTTGCCCCCGGTACCGCTTGCAGAATATGCATCCTCGGAACGCCAGCTCTTCGATGCTGACGCTGCGGGGGAGGAGCTGTGGTTGCGGCAGCGAAGGCCGGGAGATCGGTTTCATCCGTTAGGAATGAATGGCAGCAAGGCGGTCAAGGACTATTTTGTGGATGCCGGGATACCCGCCCCGCATCGTCCGGCGCTGCCCTTGCTTGAATCGGGTGGGCGCATCCTTTGGGTGGTGGGGCATGCGGTGTCGGCCGATACCGCAATCACTGCGGCCTCACGCCGCTTCTTACAAATCGAGGTTACTCCATGCGATTAAGTCAGGAACCAATATTCAGCGCGGCCGACATAAAGGCGCGCGTGACTGAACTGGGTGCGGAAATCTCAAGGGACTACGCAGGTCGTCCGTTGACAATCGTTGCGGTGCTCAAAGGGGCTGCGGCGTTTTCCTCAGATCTCATGCGTGCAATCGACATGGAACACAAGATCGAGTATGTCCGCGCGCGCAGTTACGCAGGGACGCAATCCACGGGCCACGTCGAATGGCTGCATCTGCCGGAGAAAGACCTCCTCGGCCGGCATGTGCTGGTGGCGGAGGACATTCTGGACACCGGTCGAACCTTGCATGACCTCCAAGGGAAGCTTGGCGCGATGGGCGTCGCCTCTGTGTCAATCTGCGCCTTGCTGGACAAGCCGTCTCGTCGCATTCTTCCGATTGCAGCCCAGTACGTTGGATTCACCATCGAAGACCAGTTTGTTGTGGGCTACGGACTCGACCACAACGAGCGGTATCGACATCTCGATGCCATATACGGATTAGAGGTGGCTACCGATTAGGTGCCGCAGTAATCAGGCATTCATCCACTGCACAAACTCCAGAATATTGCGGTCTGGGTCGAGCATATAGACCCAGCGCACCTGTCCTGGAATTTCCAGTGGCCCCTTCAAAATCGGGATTTCTTCCCGTGCGCAGAGGGCCAAAAGGGCGTCAAGATCATCCGTGCCCAAGGCCACGTGGGGACAATTCGAGGCATCCGGCGCGGGGGGGGCGTACGGAAGCGGTTGATTGTGCTCGTCGAGAACCTGCAACAACTCCAGATTCCCTCCTTCAATCCGGAGGAAGGCGAATCGCTCGTGGTGCGTCTCATCGGTTTGGTCAAACATCAGGGGCAATCCAATCTTTTCTTGATAAAATCGGATTGCCCGCTCCATATTACTGACGCGCAAGGCTACATGATCCAGTTTCATGAATGAATTCCTCTCTTATGTTTTCCCCGGAATACGGGAGGACGATGGCTTCTCCATTCGCCAAAAAAGATGAAGGCTCAGGGTGGGAAAAAGCTTGGCCAGCGTGGGGCCAACCCATTTGAAAAGTCGTTGCAAGCGATATTGGATGGCCTCGGGTGTGTTGGGGTGGTCGATCCAGGGAAAGAGTCCCAGACCCACTTCTGGGCCATAGGCAAGCGCGTGAAGGGCTGTGAAACCAGCACCGGAAAATATCCGGCGAATAAGGGCGGGAGTGAGGGCCTGCTCCAGTTCCTGTGGTTGCCAGCGACCAAAGGGTGCCCAAGAACCCTTGGCATAGCCGGCAAAGTGCTCGCAATACCACTTGACCAGCCCGGCCACGTTCGCGTAATTGGGGGCGGATAGAAAAAAAACGCCACCAGGGCGCAAGACGCGGTAAAACTCGGTTGCGACGGATTGCGGGCAAGGAAAATGTTCAAAAGCATCCACGCAGAAAAGAGCGTCAAACGTGGCATCCGGGAAGGGTAAATGAGCGGCATCCGACTGCGCCAATGAAAAGCCTGTACGGCTCACGCAAAAATCGGCACCTATATATCGCCCGCCCCGGAGTCGAACCGAGTTTTCGGCATGTCCCCGCCCACATCCCACGTCGAGCACCCGGCATCCTTCGAGATTGATGGAAAGGCTATCGAGAATCTCGCCGAAAAGGTCGTCGTTGATTCCCTCGATGCCTCCGAAGGGCGAGCTGACCATGCGGGGATTTTCGAGATAAAAATCGCGGATTTTATTCGATGGCGACATCAGTACCACACCATTTTTTGGGCGAAACGGCTGCCCACATAGACGGCAACAGGGCGTAAGACGGGGTAGAGCCACTCGGCTGCGCTATGCAATCGAGCATATCGAATCTCCCTCGCCCATTGAATATTTTTGCGCGATTGTAGCAGATCGACAAGCAAATCGAACTCGTTGTAGGCGCAACCCATCTCGCGGAGGGCGAGACCCTCGTTCCTGCATCGGCGGAAAACACCCTGGAGGGTGTAGTTATGGTGATGCCAAACAGGGGCGTCCTGCGGAAAGGCAATTTTCAGTCCTGCGGCATGCAATCTCATTTGAAATCCAAAATCCTCGCCTGTAGCCTGAGGGCTGATCCCCAAGCGCTCCCATACCGCCTTGGGAACGGCCGTGTTGCCGAAGGACATACCCTTGCCGTATCGAGCAACGAATTTACCAATTTCCCGGGTGAAATAATAATGCCCGTTTTTTTCCCACTGAAACTGAGGAAACTCTCGGTGGGGGTCGGGAATCGAAGAGCCACTGGCAGCCCCCACCTGTGGATCTTCCAGAGGGGCCACAAGCCTGTCCAACCAAGTGAGGTCGGCAGGGATGGCGTCTTGCGAAAGATTTACAACGATGCGGCCCCGGGCTTCCTGAAAGAGACGATGCCGCAGTCGTCCCCAGTCGAAGGATTGAGGATCGATGGATATGATGCGGACAGGGTGGGCCCGAAGAACCTCGAGCGTATCATCCTTAGAGCCGGAATCTAATGCATAAACTTCAAAAGAACGCGTGGTCTTCTGCCTAAAGATTTGCTCCAGCAATCGGGATAATACGGGCATCCCATTACGCGTGGGGATGCCGATACTGACCTCGGGTAAACCGACTTTATCGTTTGCTGCCATAACCTTTCCTTCATATAGAGTGCTTTAACTATACCCGCAGACTAAGGCGCGATGCCAGAAAAAATGGAGCATTTCTATTCACAATTTGCTTGACGTTCTCAACTACACTTGGAGTTAAATGGAGTGCTAAAACACTGCAAGACTAGGCTTGTTGATGTTAATGATATGCGGGTAGAAGAAGAGGGACGGAAAAGGAAAAGATTGCGCGATAATGGATTCGTATTTGACATAGCCCTATTTCAAATGCTAAGCTTCTCACTCGTTGCCGCGAGGCAGCGAGTCGCGCCTTGGCAACAGGGCGTGAACGAAATTTGAATCTCATATCCGGCCCTACGCCGGGCGTTGGAACAGGAAAAAATAATGCTTGACATTCCTTCCTGATTAGGGTATACTTATCACCTTGCCAACGGAACGCCTTGAACAGCCGCGCAAAACGCACTGAACAAAGCGCTTGACAATCGGGTAAATTTGTGGTAGACTTAATGCTCCTTGTCCTCGGGAACGTGGGCGGTCAGCCAGTGTGGGTAACCGCGCGGCTGGGTTGAAAGTAGTAAGAACTTGAGCTTGACATAAGCGTTAAACAAGTGCTACACTACACATTCGACTGGTTAGAGCCGGTGAATGGATGGATGCAAAGCGAATTTCGCGTAAGCGGACGTTAAGCGCCCTCCCGGCGATGTTCTTTGAAAATTGAATACGATGTACGTTGTAATAAACACTGTTCTTGTGACGGTGATGTCCCTTCGGGGGCATTACCCCAAACAAAATTCCTTTTGACCGTTTAGTAAAACGGTCGCAGGAACATGCTCGTCGACAACGCGGTCTGCTTGCAGGCCGTGTGAATTTTATTCGGAGAGTTTGATCCTGGCTCAGAACGAACGCTGGCGGCAGGCTTCATACATGCAAGTCGCGCGATTAAAGCCCGCAAGGGCATATAGAGCGGCGAACGGGTGAGTAACAGGTGGATAATCTGCCCTTTGGCGGGGGACAACAGCTGGAAACGGCTGCTAATACCGCATGTGGTTGTTAGGCTCTCGGGTCTGACAAAGAAAGGCGCTTCACGGCGTCGCCAAAGGATGAGTCCGCCCCCCATTAGCTAGTTGGCGGGATAATAGCCCACCAAGGCTTCGATGGGTAGCCGAGCTGAGAGGTTGATCGGCCACACTGGAACTGAGACACGGTCCAGACACCTACGGGTGGCAGCAGTAGGGAATATTGGTCAATGGGCGCAAGCCTGAACCAGCCATGCCGCGTGAGTGACGAAGGCCTTCGGGTTGTAAAGCTCTTTTCTTGGGGAAGAAAACCCTGGATAGGAAATGATCCAGGCTTGACGGTACCCGAGGAATAAGGGACGGCTAACTCCGTGCCAGCAGCCGCGGTAATACGGAGGGTGCAAGCGTTGCTCGGAATTATTGGGCGTAAAGGGTAGGTAGGTGGTCTTATTTGTCTGGGGTGAAAGCCTTGAGCTTAACTCAAGAAGTGCCCCAGAAACGGTAGGACTAGAGTCTTGGAGAGGGTCGTGGAATTCCCGGTGTAGCGGTGAAATGCGTAGAGATCGGGAGGAACACCAGAGGCGAAGGCGGCGACCTGGACAAGTACTGACACTCAACTACGAAAGCGTGGGGAGCAAACAGGATTAGATACCCTGGTAGTCCACGCTGTAAACGATGAATGCTAGATATCGGGGATTCCCGGTGTCGAAGATAACTTGATAAGCATTCCGCCTGGGGAGTACGGTCGCAAGATTAAAACTCAAAGGAATTGACGGGGGCTCGCACAAGCGGTGGAGCATGTGGTTTAATTCAATGCAACGTGAAGAACCTTACCAGGATTTGACAT
>CAIZGN010000229.1 GCA_903932505.1 Candidatus Hydrogenedentota bacterium | reverse complement strand
GGGCCACATTTCATGGAATACCGCACGCAGACAAAGTCCGGTAGCTGGAAGTGGATTCGATCAGTCGGGAAAATCGTCGAGTGGGGCTGCGAGACGCGAGCTACCCGGATGATCGGCATCCACACCGACATCGATAAACTCAAGGAGGCCGAACTCGCCTCCATGGAGAGCGAGCTGCGCTACCGCATCCTTTTCGAGGGGTCGCAGGACGCTATTATGACGCTTGAGCCACCGACATGGGGTTTCACCTCGGGAAACTCTGCCGCCATCGCGATGTTCCGAACCAAAGACCTTACGGAATTCACATCGCTCGGCCCGGGAGACCTATCGCCCGAAAAACAACCCGACGGTTCGCTCTCTGCGGTACGCGCGGGGGCGATGATTGAAAAGGCGATGCAGGAAGGTTCTAATTTCTTCGAGTGGACCCACATGCGCGCCGATGGAAAGGAATTCTCCGCAACCGTCCTCCTCGCCCGCATCGAATTCGGTGGAAAAGTAGTCCTACAGGCCACCGTACGGGACATCACCGAACAAAAGAAGGCGGAGCGAAAATTACAGCGAGCCATGGAAGAGCTCGAAGAGTCCAACAGCCAGCTTGAGACCGCCATTGGCAGGGCAAACCAAATGGCCCTCGAAGCCGAAGCGGCAAGCATCGCAAAAAGCCGATTCCTGGCCAACATGAGCCATGAAATTCGCACACCGATGAACGGGGTCATCGGCATGACCGGACTGCTTCTCGACACTCCGCTTTCGGAGGATCAGCGACGATTCGCCGAGGTCGTGCGCTCAAGCTGTGAAGCCCTGATGAGTGTCATTAACGATATCCTGGACTTCTCCAAAATCGAAGCCGAGAGGCTTGACCTCGATGATATCGCCTTCGATCTTCGCGCCACCCTCGAGGACACGGCAGAACTTCTCGCACTTCGCGCACACGAGAAAGGGCTGGAATTCGTGTGCCACATCGCGCCCGAAGTGCCCACACGACTCACCGGCGATCCCGGGCGACTTCGGCAGATACTGGTTAATCTGGGCGGAAACGCGATCAAGTTTACCGCAGAGGGCGAGGTGGTAATCGATGTCCAACTGGAGAGCCAGACCGAGGAACAGGTGGTCACCCGATTTGAGGTCAGGGACACCGGCATCGGAATCCCCTCAGACAAAATCCAGCTCCTCTTCACCCCGTTTCAGCAAGTGGACGCCTCTACAACCCGGCGATTCGGGGGGACGGGACTTGGACTGGCCATATCGAAACGCCTAGCAGAAATGATGGGCGGGAAAGCGGGCATTGAAAGTACCGAAGGCAAAGGGTCGACCTTCTGGTTTACCGTGACCCTGAAAAAACAGGCTCCCCGTGAGTTCCCCGAAGAAATCCCGCTGGCCGACCTGCACGGGGTGCGCACGCTTGCCGTGGACGACAACGCAACCAACCGTCTGGTACTCGCGGAACAACTCTCCTCGTGGGGGCTGCGGCACTCGGAGGCCGCAGATGCCCAAGAGGCCCTTGAGAGCATTCGTACCGCCCAAGAGCAGGGCGACCCCTTCCAACTCGTAATCACCGATATGCAAATGCCAGACATGGACGGCGAGACTCTGGGGAAAACAATCAAAGCGGATGAGCGAATCAAGGACACCGTGTTGATCATGATGACGTCCCTTGGCACAAGGGGCGATGCAAAACGGCTGGAATCCATCGGTTTTTCTGCCTACCTCACCAAGCCGGTGAAGCAATCCCAATTATTCGACTGCCTGGCAACGGCCCTTGGCTCAGCCACCGCACCCGATAAAAAGGCCGAGCAAGCCCTCATCACCCGATACACGGTCTCCGAAGCGCGCAGGGACAAAGTCCGTATCCTGCTGGCGGATGACAATCCCACCAACCAGCAGGTGGCTCTCCGATTGCTCGACAAGCTCGGATATCGGGCGGATGCCGTCGGCAATGGACAAGAGGCCGTCCAATCCCTCGAGAACATCCCGTACGATATGGTCTTCATGGATGTGCAGATGCCGGTCATGGACGGATTTGAGGCCACACGCTTGATCCGTTCGCGAGGCACCAAAATCGCGAATCCCAACATTCCAATCATCGCGATGACGGCCCATGCGATGAAGGGCGACCGAGAACGATGCCTTGAGGCGGGCATGGACGACTATGTCCCCAAGCCAATCTCACCCGAAGCCCTTAACAGGGCCATTGAGAAATGGCTGGGCTCGACCGGCGAGGACCAGACGCCTCTGGCGGTCGCGGAAACTGTCGCCCCCGAAGACCGGATATCCCTGCCGATTTTCGATCGCAAGGCCTTTCTCACCCTTCTCTCAGGCGACAAGGAAATCGCCACCGAAATCATCACCGACTTCCTGCACCGCCTGCCCGGACAACTGGAAGAAATCTCACAGAATATAGACCAAGGAAAAATACAACTGGTTGAAAGACAGGCCCACCTTATCAGAGGCGCTGCGGCCAACACACGATGTATGGCACTCAGCGAAGTCGCCTCACAAATGGAGGATGCGGGAAAGGCGGGGCGACTTGCCGAAATCAGCGAACTCCTCCCCCACCTCAAGCAGCAAGTCGTTCTGTTAGAAGAGCAGTTATTGAAAACCGAAGCCTGAGTCGATCCCAGGAGTTTCATCAACAGAGATTGTTGTTGGCAGCTCTAGATCGAAACCTACGCTAGAAGGCCGGATTCCAAATGCTTGGCGACTCCCATGCATAGCGGCAGTCAAGCCTACCCAGCCGACAAGGATGCCCGCGCTCCCAGGGAGGCCTTGTTCTGAAGTGTGCCGCAGACATTCCTGTCTGCGTTCCCCAAAGTGTGCCGCTGACATTCCTGTCTGCGTTCCCCAAAATGTGCCGCTGACATTCCTGTCTGCGTTCCCCAAAATGTGCCGCAGACATTCCTGCCTGCGTTCCCCAAAAGTGTGCCGCAGACATTCCTGTCTGCGTTCCCCAAAATGTGCCGCTGACATTCCTGTCT
>CAIZGN010000228.1 GCA_903932505.1 Candidatus Hydrogenedentota bacterium | reverse complement strand
TCGTGTTGTTGGCGGGAAAGCTTCACCAAGCCAGAGAGCGAATTTCGCTCCTAAATTCCGACGCGCAGAATTACTTGGAATCCCTCCTGCGTCGCTGGGTATTGAGCCAGCCGGGGACGCTAAAGGAAAAGCCCGTTTTGAAAGACGCGGTGCTCCATGTTCTTGATGAACTCGTCGAGGTGGGATCCTCGGTTGCATATCGTTTACGTGACGATTTTGTGACTCCTGCTGCGAGTAGCGTGTCAGATCCCCCGAATCCAATCCAACCAGTTACCGTCATCGGCTGACTGTGTTTGAGGCATCCCATACCCCGGTTGTGTCGCCGGGCGGATCAAAATCAGCCGCGTCTGGGCGGGTTGGCTGTGGTGAAAGTTCGGTCATTAACTTGAGCGGGATGAAGGCTCCACCCCTCCTCCGGATAATATTGATCACCCGTTGCTGGCGCTTGAACTCCTTGACGACCCTCTTCTGGGCAGCAGTCAACGCCGCTCCGTGCTCCACGTCCACACTTCCATCATCCTTTTCAAGGATACGGACGAACTTCAGGTTGAACATCTGAACGTAGACATCATGGTCGTTGTTCGGGGCTACACCACGCTGTGGCAACACCTCGCGGGCAATATCAATATGCCCATCACCCGGTCTGCCCGGCATGCGGGTTGTTTTGACCACGTTGTCGTCCAAAAAATATCGTTGATCCATAGTTGATTTAAGATTCCCCGGAAATGATTGGTTGGTAAACAGACCCACCGATGACAGGGGGTGCTCACCCCCTGCTTTGTAACAGTCCTCCCAAGATGGATGACCGGGTATGCTGCAGGCGGCCCGCCGGGGTGGAGCAGGCGTCCTGGGCAGTTAGCTCTCCCACTGGCATGGTCGGGCTTGCAGGGAGGAAATCCTGTGTGAATGGGGGTGTCGGTGGTCAATTCGGCTCGATGCCCGGGATGGTTTGGCTCGCACGCCGCCGGGCAGATTCGCACGCCTCCCAGACGAGGACCCTCAAATCCCAATCGCGGCGGTCGCGACTGCGGAGCATCATCTGGATGATCTGTCCGTCCTGCTGTCGGCTTTTGATGTGTAGGGCCTCACTTTCCCCGCCGTGCCACCACTCGGATTTGTCGTCGAGGAAGAATCCTGCAGAAACCAAGTGAGCTCTAGGGTCCTCGCGGTGGATATACTCCCACACGTCGAGCTCGTTTACATTTCTGGGGAATGCCACCGCCTGCGGTTCGCCGCGGCGCTCTATGATGAGATATTTCGATAGATCCATACCCCCTTGGAGTTTGTCACCCTCGCCGTAGTCTAAGCCGAGGGAGCCCGGCGAGTCACACTCGAAGGCCTGCTTGGATGGCACCGAGGCATCAAGAAGGCCCAACCGGCCCAAGGTTCGAGGAGAGGCACTGTCGGGAGCGGAGCGAGGGACAGTGATTGTCAGACGGCGCAGAGCGCCGGCGGACAGCACCGCTTCTCGCTCAAGTGTGACCGCCTTCGGAGGATGTCCGTACAAAACTGCAGCGGGTCCCTCTTATGGTCCAGTTTCGATGCGGTGGGGTGACAGATGGCATATTGATATGGGAACACTGCAAAGGAGAATCGGGGCCAGAGCTATCAGACATGCCGTTGTTGAATCAGCCGTGCATAAAGCCGACGTAGCGGAAAATAATCGGCGTCGATCTCTATATTGGCTCGGCGTGGAACAGGGTCTTGAGGATGGACACCACGAAATCCCGCAATTGGGTGGCGGATTATATTTTGTCCGTGATAGAGCTACCGGCCAGTTTCAGCAGGTAGGAGGGGCCGATCTAATCGCCAAGATGGACGACTGGGTTAAGCAGAAATCGTGGTACTATAGGGAGATCACTGATCCAAAATGCACAGGCGGCAAGCGGTGGAAGAAAACGTCAAGCAAGGGTGTGCAGGGGATGGTTGTGAGTTGTAGCCCATGGTGGTCGCACCTGATCTTCGAAGCAGCTCAGAATGGTGAAGCGGAAAAAATTAAGGAGCTGAGCCGGGAGGTTGCACGGGAACTCCAGGCGACATTGGAACGGCAAACCCGTCGCCAAGTGTTGTCCGTACAGATCCACTTCGACACCGTCAATCTCCATGCCCATGTTTTCAGCACCCGAATCGGGGATGACCACAAACTACTCAAGGGCACAACAAAAAGGCTCGGGTTAATCGGACCCTGGGCGTGTGGTGTCCTGCGCCAGGGAGATGGGGGGGCGATTCCTAGGGAAAGCACGAATTACAGGACAGCGTGTCGATTGGTCGAAAGAAATGAACGACGCACCGGAGCGGCGCCACTCGACTGGGCAATGTGCAAAGGGGTTGATGCGGTCTGTCTTGCGATGTTCGGGGCCTCCCCACGTCTAACATTCTGGATGCGTGTGTATGCGCAAGGGTTGCCGGCCCTATGCTTCACGCGGCTCCTGGCACTGCAGACTGCCGTTGGGCGGGAGGTCGAAATCTGGCAGAGGCACGTATCTCGTCACCGTGATTATGCCCCCGCCGCCGTAGCGTTCGGTCGTGCGGTGAATGGAGGTCGCGAAGTTCAATTCAATTGAAAAGCAAGACCGGGGCTGTGAACCCCGGTCAGCTGGCTTTCGACGGGCCTCAGCGAGCAACCTCTGGCCCCTGCATTCCCAAGCCGGGCGATCCACCGATACGCGGAATTCTTGGGAACATCGATGGTAATCCATCGGTGCCAATCATCTCTACACGGAGACTTTTCTCGGTGAGCAGCCACCGGAGCAATTCCTCGCCCTGATCGGCGTTGAGGGGTCGAATCGGTGGGAAGTCCCGGTAAAAATGTTCGGCAGCACCCTTTAGAACTTCTTTGCTCAGTCGAAACTTCGCCACCGCCATGTGCTCTGGATCACTCACGTATATGAGCCATTGCCCGCTGTCAAAACGAAGGCCGCGAACCGCCTCCATTGGCACAGTGAGACTCACTAGGGGCAGTGTTGTGTTGCTACTTCCCTGCGGAGGATAGACAAGGTTCATCGGACATCCTCCGTTCGATCATCTCCACCCCCGGGGATGAAGGCTGCGAGGCGTAGCCGTGGATCGATTCGAGGGGGTATGGGATCGCGAATAGCAGGATCTAGAAGTTCCAGTCGATGTT
>CAIZGN010000227.1 GCA_903932505.1 Candidatus Hydrogenedentota bacterium | reverse complement strand
CTGCGCCGCTTCCGGATCATAGTGGCCGTCGCAGAGCCGATTTTTCGATGCTTCCTGTTCGCAACCTTTTACAATGCACTTCATCAGAATAGGCCTTTCGTGGTGGAAGTTCCCGTTTTAGATTTCGGGAACGGTTACGTAAAGAGTTTCACCAACGCGCTGAACGAGCAGAACGCCACCCGTGAGTTTTTGCGCGCGGAGGATTTTGGCAAAGGTATTCACATCGGTAACAGCGATACCATTAATTTCACGAATGAGATCACCGTTCTTGAGCCCGCCGCGTGCGCCACGGCTACCGGGCAGCACTTCATCGGCAACCACACCCGTGCTGTTGGCCGGCAGGCCAAGTACTCGCGAGACGCCAGGGCCCAAGGGCTGCACGTCAATGCCCGCCCAAGCAAACTCTTCCGTTGGGGGTGGCGGGATAACATCAACGGTGGCGGCCTGAGGTGCGGGGGCGGCCTGTTGCATGTTCGTCTGTGGCATGCTCATTTGCGGTGCGGGCGTGTTCTGCTGCTGACGGAGGGCCGCGACGAGCTGCGCACTCGACTGGTTCACCGCGAGCTTGCTCATGATAATGTGACAGTTTGAGCAAACACCCCTGAAGGCATGTACTTCTGTGGCATCTGGCGTGATCGGCGGGGCGCTGGCTACGCTAGGCTGACCGGTCGGTGTGAAAGCGGCAGCGTTCGCGGGGAGGCCGTTTTCCATCGATCGGATGGCGAGACGCAGGAGGAGGTTGTAGTAGGCACCATCCCGGTAAATCGTGAGCGGGACACTGCCCTCCGGCTCGGTCTGGAAGAGCAGGGTGCGCAGATGGCTCTGGCTCATGACCAATTGTTTGCCGAACTGCACGATGAAATCGCCCGGGGCGACATTCGCGTAGTCGGCTGGGGAATTGGGGAACACTTGGTCGACGCGCACGCCACGGCTAAAGGGAAGCCGGGACTGCTGAACGACCTGTGCGTTGACATCGGTGCCAACAACGCCCAGCCAAGCGACCGGTTCTCTCTCGGGTTTTGGCCAGAATATGGCCATGAATACCAGCAGCATGAGGACGCAGAGCACAAAGACTCCACCGACCGTCCTGAAGAGAAACTCCAGACAATCTTCCACAAATTTTTTCACCGTTCTTCCTCCAATTGTATCATCGGTCAACGCCGACTGCCTCAGTCCGCAAAATCCAAAGCCGTGTGCCGTCTCACCATTTGGGATTCGTTCTCACGGGGATATCCAGTCGTTCTTTTCCCCGCTGCACGAGGAAAGTGAGTTCAATGCCTGGAGGCGTGCGCTTCAACACCGCCTTCAGTTCGTCAATACTTAATATCGGGGTCTCATCGATTTCCAGCACGATATCACCGCGCTGCAAGCCGCCCAGATGTGCGGGGGAATTCACGATCACACCCGTGATGCACACCCCTTGGGTCGTGGACAGGTTGTTGCGGGCGGCAAGTTCACGTGACAACGAGAATCCCTCGATGCCTATCCAGCTGGCCTTACTGGCCGCCTGCATGGCGGCGGGGCGCGCGAAACCAGCCACCGCGCCGGAGAAACGCTGCTGGGCAATGTTCAGTTCGTCGAGCAGTGCACGTGCGTGATCAATGGGAATGGCAAAACCCACGCCGGTAAACGCCGCATCCGGCGTATAAATGGCGGTGTTGATACCGACCACTTCGCCGTAGACGTTCGTCAGAGGGCCACCGCTGTTTCCCTTGTTAATATGCGCATCGGTCTGGATCATATTGCGATAGACCCGGGCATCCAACTGCACCGTCTCCCGCAAGGCACTGACAATGCCAAGACTCACGGTTTGCGTCAAGTCAAGTGGGCTGCCCACCGCCATCACCCAGTCGCCGACCTCCAAGGTGGAGGAGTCGCCGAGCTTTGCTACAGGAAAATCGCCATCTCCATCAATCTTCACCACGGCTAGGTCGGTGCGCACATCGCTATGGACGAGTTTCCCGCGCCAAGTCGCTTGCCCGGTCACCGAGTACGTCGTCACCGTGATCCGCGCCGCATCCTGCAGCACATGGTAATTCGTAAGAATATACCCGCGCCGATCCACGATCATGCCTGAACCGATACTCTCCACCATGACGCGGTTGCCACCGGTGAGATCGCTGCGGGTAACTTCAAGATGAACCACTGCGGGCTTGATGGTGGCTGCCACGTTGTTCAGGACTTCTTGGATATTCTCCAGTCCCGTGGGCTGCGTGGCATCCAGTTGCACCTGACCAATGACCTTGACCCCGCCCTTGGGAGTGGCCTTGGTCACCCCGTCAACAACGCCTTTGGGGAGCGGCCGAAATGCGGCTGGAGTCACGGGAAGAGGCCCGGCTACGGGAAGGGGGCCGGCTATGGGAAGTCCCGCCGTGGGATCTGCCGCCGGGCCACCGGAATCTATCAGAGACTGACGGTTGATATAGGCGCCGATAAAGGTGAGGGCGGTCAGAACCACTACAGTCCAGACCAGATATTTATTAGACCCTTCACAATATGCCTTACGCGCCATAATCGAACAATCACCTTAGCTTATTCAGCGTATCCATAGTAATGTAACAAGGCTTACCAAACCGGAACACATCGAACAAAAGACCTTGAGAAAGGTCGAGCGAACTCGCAACCCGCTGAAACTCCAGCATCGTCGGCACCGGTTGACGATTAAGCGACGTAATCAAGTCGCCCTGACGAAGCCCGGATTCATAGGCCAAACTGCCCATGGGCATCGAACTCACCACGATACCCTTCTGCGGCGTGTCACCCGGAAAGCGGTTTGCGGGATCCGGCTTGGCCTCATCAAGCACCATTCCTAGAAACTGTATCGTTGCGGGCACCGGTGCGAAAACAGTATTGACCTGCGGAACCACAACAGATTGCGCAGTGCCTTGGTTTTCCGCAGCTGGCGCGAGCGCGGCCATCTGAATCTCAGGCTGCGGGGTGACACCCAGCATTCGCGATTCTCCGGCCAGCAAGTGCCAAACGCCGCGATAGCGCTCCGGTTGACGCGTGTACAACGTGAAAACGAGCAGCGTAATCGAGATCGCAAAACCCGCGAACAAGATCCAGTACGGGCGGGTGTCCGCGCAAAACTCATCGGGGAATCGAAAGAGTTTCACAGTTCCTCCCGCAACGCCAACGCTGCCGTGTTATTTCCTGCCATCAAAGACCCCCCGCCACTCCGGTCGCACAACGCCACCAGACGGGGAAAACCAACTAGACGCGCTCCACGATCGCCCGGCATTTATCGCAAAGCCATACTTCTTTTCGGGCCGTGAGAAAAAAGATACCCGTCAGGAGGGCGATCAGACCGAAGACGGCCAATACCCCGGTAAAAAGGGCGAGCAAACCGAAAAGCACAAGCACTATTCCCGCATTCAGGTTATAAGGCTTAATAACGGCGCGGCGCATGACACCGGCTTGGCACAAGGGGCAGGGCACAGTTTCCACAACCAGTTCAGCCGTCGAATTTTCATTGTCGCTCATTGTCGTGTCCTCCTAAGGGGTCGTAATTACGTGGCAGCTGTTACAGACTCCGCGATTCGGGTGCGGGGCGGTCGCGCTCGCCGAAATCGGCGGCGGCGTGGGCGTGATGTCGCCCTCATCCACGGGCAACTGCCCACCGGTTCGCATAATCACATGACATTCGGTACACACGCGGTTGCGGGTTCGATGCGGACTGACTGCGCCCGGCTTGATGGGCTGAGCGCCTTCGACTTGGGAAAATCCCACCGTTTTCGTGTTCTTGGCCACCAAGGTAAAGCGCTTCTCAACGTTGAGCCGGTTGACCACCACATTGGCGGTTTTCGCGCCCGCTATCGCTTCGGTGGCTCGCAAGAACTCTTTCAAGTCCCGCGTCGGGCGATCCCCGACCTGCGTAATCACATCGCCGGCCAATACGCCGGATTCCGCCGATTCCAAGGTGATTTCATCCACAATCACACCCTGCACATCGGGCGAGAGTCCATAAATACCCCGCAGTGCCGGGGTCAGATCCATAAGCTCCATCCCCAGCCAGTGCCCCTCGACAATGACCTTGCTTGCGGCATTCTGATCCGCCGGGGAGAGTAGTCCGGCGTTATTGGGATCCATCGGGGACACCGTCTGTGCGGCTTGCGCGACCTCTCCACCGGCTCGAAGCGGGATGGGAGGATCCAAGTTCTGGCCCCTGGGCTTCTCCACGATTATCGGGGGCTCGGGATTCTGCGCGGGGGGAATGTCGAGGAAGGTCGGCACTTCAATCGGTTGCACCGGATCGGCAGGCACAGCGGGCTGCGCAGGAAGAAGCGGTTCCACGGTGGTGTTCGCCAAGGGATGGCAAGTGAAACACAGGCCACGAAACTCGTGTGGCGAGGTGATGGTCGTTGCGGCACCTGGGGGAAGTGCCACCAGCGGCTTAGCACCCG
>CAIZGN010000226.1 GCA_903932505.1 Candidatus Hydrogenedentota bacterium | reverse complement strand
GGGGAACATGACTATATTCGCGACCTCATCGATCCGCATCCCGACCTCGTCACCATTGAGTTTGTCAACGACGCCTATCTCGACGAGGCGGGGGTTGCCCCGCACTATGGGAAGATTCTTGCCGACCTGCGTGGTGCGGGAGCTGAAGTCGTTTTCATTACGCCCCATCTTGTGCGCCCCGATTGGCTCAAGTCCGATACCCTGAAGGTGGATGCCGATCCTCGCCCCTACGTGAGCGGACTCATCAATTTCGCCTTGCGCGAGAATGTCGCTGTGGCCGATGCATCGAGAGAATGGTGTACCTTGTGGCGGCAGGGCCTGCCCTATGTCACACTGCTCGCCAATTCGATCAACCATCCCGATGAACGCGGGCACGTGATATTCGTGAATGCGCTCATGGGATTATTCCCGGAGAAGTGACCGCATAGAACACGCCCAAAGTGAAAGAGGCTTCCAGTCTCTTTTCGGAGTCCATTTATGATGCGCCACGCAAGTTTTGCGCTGACATTCGTACTGTTTTTCGGCGCTTCCGGATGTGCCCTCTTCGGGCACGGTAAGCCCGAGAAAGTCCCGGTCGCTGAAGCCCCTAAGCCGATCAAAGAACCTGCCGCACCCCGCCCCAAGGATGGCAAGGTTTCACTCAGTATCGCCGAGAATTCCACCTTGGCGGAAGTTCTCAGGAAGCTGGGCATGAACAAGGTCGGCGGTGCGGTGCTCATGAATGGATGGGGTGAACGCAGTGTTGCCGCTTTCGCCTATGACAACATGCCGTATGGCGAAATTCTGGGGAAACTGGCCGAAACCACCCAATGCAAATGTGACCCGCAAGGCCCTTATTATCTCCTGTACCCCCCGGGATACGAAACCCTGCTCGATGTCTCGGTGGCCGACCGTTTGCCCGACCGCTACGCCAAACTTAAGCTCGACTTGGACATCGGGGACTACACCCGGCTTTTCAATGCACTGGCACTCCTGGGACACAGTCTGGGCATCAGTATTGTTGCGGACAATCTTCTCGCGGAAAGTACCTGCGGCGAATGCGCGTTTCGCGACGCGCCATTGCCGGACGTACTCAAAGGATTACTGCAGTCGGCCCGCACCGCGCCCGACGCCTTTTTCGTTGAAGCCAACGAGGAGTATATATTCCTCGGCACGGTTGGCAACCCAAGTCCTGCGTCCGCCTTGCTCAACGGCGATGCCCTCAGTGAATCTGCCCGCGAACTCCTCAACAAGAAAGTGACGCTTACCCTGCCCCGCCCCATCGAACCTAACAAACCCTTTGAATTCGTGCGCGCCCCCGACCGGCTCGGCAGGCTATTGACCACCCTCTCCACCCAATTGGGTGTTACCGTGGAAGCCGACCCGCGTCTGCTGGAGTTTCCGGTGAATCCCTGCGTACTAAGAAGCGTCTCCCTGCGCAGTGCCATGGATCTCCTCGTTCGCCAGTGGCCCATCGCCCGATTCGGCTATGAAGTCCGCCAGGACACGATATACCTTCGACCCACCGAGTAGGCGCGGTCAAAGGAAATGCCTCACAGGAATTGAAAAGACCACCGTATTTCCAGATTCTTGTCGCGGTAGATATCCGGTACTTCAAAGGTAAAGGGGCCGAAAGGCCCGGCCTCCTCAATGGAACGGCGGCAAATCGCCGCAAAAACCAAATCCACGGGTTTCCCGTTGATCATCGCGGTCACGAGTCGGCCGTCCGGGGCAATTTCGCAGTACACCTCCGCTTCGGTGGGCGAGGTACCCGAGTAGCGGGTCAACAGTGCACCCAGCCAGCGCTGTTCAACCCGTTTGCGGATAGCCTTAAGATAGGGTGCCATTTTGTCTTCAATGGCCGAAAAATTGGTCTGCCCAACACGGTCGATCCCCTTCCCTCTGGAACTTCCCGGATTCGGAGGACCGGGTATAACCTTGGGCACGTCTGGCACAGGTGCAGCGGGAGGTGCAGGTTGATCAATTTCGGATTTCACTTCCTCCAAGGGGGTGGCCAAGGCGACTACCGTCTCTTTCTTGGGCGATTTGGAGGGCGGGACTTTCTTCTTCTCGGGTTCCGGCTTTTTCGTGGCCGGTTTTTCTGCATCAGCGATCGGCGCAGCCAACTCCGGCGCAACTTCGAGATCAGGAGGCGGCGCGCTGGGCAGGAGATCCGCATTCTTGGGCAACAAAACCGGACTGCTGTCCGCATCGGGCACAGGCACAACATCGCTGGCCTGAGCCTGCTGCACGGCGACTGCATCCGCTTGTTTGGGTGGTTCCGGAGAGGATACCGCTGGTTCTACGAGACGTGGTGCGCGTACTGGCGCTTCAAAGCGCATGGTCAAAGGCGGGACGGTCGCCACCGGATTCTGGGCGCGCACAAGGAGGACATACGCCAGCAATAAAACAATGGCGTGCAGCCCCAGAGAGCCAAAGACCGACCAACGCATACGCCGTTTGAAAGCCATCTCCCTTTCCCGATGTTGATGAATTCATTTTATCAAAACTTGGAAAGAAAGAGGGTATTGGCTCGCGATTTTGAGGGAGCGAACGTAAGGGACGTGGGCATGTTCTACGACAGCACCAATTCCCCCGCGCCTGCAGTCGCGTGGTTGACGACCACCGCCTCGCGCACCTCTGCCTCGGAAAGGGGTTCATCCTTCTTGGCCAAGATGCGGTAGGCATCGGATCGCAGGCAATGTCGTAGTGCTTCGCTTACCTTCTTTGCATCCGCGCGTTTGCATAGGGCCAGGATGGAACCGGCAATCCCCGCGCCTGTCAACGACGCCCCCAAAGCCCCTGCATCCCGAGCTGTTTTGACCAGAAGATCCAAGACAGGACTGCTGGCGCGGTAATCGCCGGGACACATGAAGAACGGTTCCGCTCTGCGGATGAGTGCGTCGAGCATTGTGTCGGACCACATCTGCAATCTCTTTGTCGAAGCGCCGGTACCAGCAGATACCTGGTCACCCAAATGGCCTAAGGTCATAAGCTCTCCGGCGATTTGGTGGTCGGCCGCATTTTCCAGTAGCCCATAAAATACCCGGGCGCGCTCGGATTCGGTCAGCCCGAAGAGCAGCGGACCACGGAGTTTTACCGTCGTGGGGCGGTCGGCTTCCGCGACCCCGCCGAAGTATTGCGCATACGTTTCATCCAATTTCGGCAGGATGTAGCGTTGGCGCATTTCATCAATACTGATTTCTTGCGGGATGCGTTTGAGCATTTCAAAAGCGACCGCATCACCACCGAGTGCTTCGGTCGTCATTCTCGAAAGGCGGTCGAAATACGCCGTGTCTTTGCGGCCCATCGCCTGCATTTCCTGACGCAGTATCTCCATGGCCATCGAATACGCGAAGCGGTTGCGGGTGTAATCCACCAGTTCCCGGCCACTCAGGCTGCGCTGCGTATGGGAATGAACCACCAAGACACAAAGCGGAAACGGCCAGCGAAGGTAGCGCGCGGATTCCACCTCAAGTTCCTCGGCGAACAGGGCGACATTCACCATTTGTTCCCTGCGGCCAAGGAACATCGCGCCTTGATCGCTCACGCCTGACCGGGCACCCGTATACCACTCCGCATCGCGCGCGGCGAGTATCCCCTGAGCCGGAGAAAGCGTAATGCCGTTCCATCCAGCCCCCGCGAGCAGGGCGGCCACACACAAAGCATGGGAGGAACTCAGCGCCGCCCCGCGCGGAATATCACTGCCCACAGTGGCGTGGAGGCCTTGTAAAGCCGCCCCGGGAAATCGATGTTTAATGCTGAGCATCGCGCCTGCGAGGTAGTTCTCCCAGTGGCCCCGACGTGCTGCCAAGTTGCGGGATACGTCCGCACTCGTGATGTATTCGAGCCAAGGGCGTGACAGGTCGCCCAAAGCCGCCTTTTCATTGATGGAAAAAGACGATTCCTCAAAGCCCAAGTCAATGTTATTCCACACGCAAGAGTCGGAATCCGAGGGACGCGCCACCACAACCGCCTCGCGTTGGTGGGTCATCAGGTTGAGATAGCCACCGTGCGTATCGACATGCATGCCACGCAGATTGATACGACCCGGTGACCGAAAGACACGAACCGGCCCGTCCCCAAAGCGTTGAAGGTGGGCTTGCAGTGTCCTCCGCAGCAGCATGGCACGATCCTGCTGTATATCCGGCTCCGGGCCATAGACCTCGGCAAAGGGAAACGGCCCGAGGGCCAGTGCGTTCAACCAAAACGAGGTGTCATGCGTTGGCATCGGCCATTTTTTCTCCTACCGTACGCTTACTGGGCGGACGATTTTAGCTCTACTCATCGTAACTTGTGTGGATGCCATAAAGCTGACTCAGGTGGCGGATTTGCTCGATCAGTCCGGGAGTCTCGCCCGTCTTCGATATCTCGCCGATGATCTCGTAGGCCTTCTTGAAGGCCCAGCGGCGGGCGATACTATCGTCGCCGGTCTTGGCATCCGCAAAGTTGGCCCGAAAAATCACTTCCTTCTTGCGCTCACCCGCGAGTCCTGCGAGACGCATCACAAATTCATGATCCCGAACCGGATCAAAACGTCCATAGATTGTCACCGCCTGTCCCCGGTAGAAATCGGGCAGTGTTTTCGGGAACACAGTATCCAGTGCGATCTTTCCATAATCGGCTTGAAGATCCGTAAGCAGCGGATCCTCTAGCTGGCTGAAGAACTTCGGCAACTCCGTTTCCATGGTATCAATGGTGTTGCTTACATGCGACTCGCCTTTATTTCGGCAGGCCAGCAAGTCGAGGAGGTAGCGGTTCACCGTGCGACCGCCGCTGAATGCATAGATGCTGTTACGCAGGGCGTTGTCGGCCGTGAGTTCATTGATTATGAGTCGTCCATCGCGCATGCCCGTCGTGGGCCGACCGTCGCTGATAAACAAGAGAACACTCGGCAATCCCGTGCGAGGACTTTCCTTGATGACGGGCAGCATCCCTTGGTAAACATCGGTCTCGCCCTGCGCCTGAAGTTGACCCAGATAGTCGAGTGCTGCCTTCTTGTTGGGGTCGGTCGCGGACACGCGATCCGGCTGAAATTGATTGGGATTGTTTCTGAAAATGGCAATATTGAAACGATCCTCAGGTCGCAGGCGTGAAACCACCGTTTTCAGCCCCCGCACAGTGAGATCCAATTTTCGCTGACCGATGCTGTTCGATGCATCGACCACGAAAGTCACATCCTTCGGCAGAATCTGGATCTTCTTCCCCGATTTTGGCGCGGCCCGCAACTGAAAATAGCCCTGAACTTCCCCGGCGGGTTGGTAGACCTCCAGCGTGAGATCCAAGAGGTCATCGAGGAACGTGAATTTCTTCTGCCCCTCCTCCTTGACCTCGTTCATGGTCTGGATGGCCGGTTCTTTCTCCAGCATGGTCACCACCGGGAGTGGTGCTTGTTCTTCAACCGGAGTGCCGGCACTGAGCGAGGACACACCTACTTCCACCCGTGGTTTCCCTTCCCCTTCACCTCCACCGTTCTGGGCATCCGCCATTTCTTTCATCAGCGCGGTGTTCGGGGGCAGCAGGAGGCGATTCTGCTCATCGCCACCGGGTGCAGGAACCCGCAGCACAGGAAACTCATTCTCCGCCACAATCCGCTCTGGACTCGGGCGCACAAAACGCCGCGCCACCTGAATGTCGCGCCGCGCCACATCCTGGTCGATCTCCAGAATCTTTGCATCGATCACCCGCCCGGTCTCCGGATCGTCGGCAAGGTCATGGTCGCGCGGGACAGAGTCTTGTGCCGCGCGTTCCTGAAGCTTAGGGATCTCGACAGGCGGGGAGGGGGGGAGGGTGATCGCCTCGGCGGGAGCATCGGTCCTCTCCAGAATCCCGCTGCTCTTTCGCGAAGGAGAAGCGGGGGAGGGGGTATCGTCCGTAGCGGCCGTGGGAACGGGTTCGGGCGCGGGTGCGCTTTTCATTGAAACCGGGTAGTACTTTTGAGGGATCGAAGCCGTCATGGCCAGATTAACGAAGGCAATATAGGGCGCAGCCGCAAAAAAGAGTCCGTACACGCTGGCGGACAGCGTGAAACTGAGAAGAAATATAAGTTTCCTGCGAATCATGCAAGTGTACTCATCGCATCACGGTTTGGCGGGTTCCGGTGCCGGTGGGGCGGGTGCTGCCGCCGGTTTCGCCTTCTCGGCAAACTCACTCTTCGGATAGTCCGCAACGATTTCCGCCCGCGCCTTCGCCGCCTGTTCCGGCAATCCCTGCTTTTCAAAACATTCAGCGGCATTCCACAGGGCCTTGGGCGATAATTCTTCATGCAGAAACAAGACCGCAACCCGCATGAAGGCGCGCGAGGCCTTCTCATACTCATTCTTGGCCTGATACAGTTCCCCGGCCCGGAACTGCGCCCGCGCAGCGGCGTCACCGGCGTTGGAGGCCGCCTGTTCATACACTTCCAGGGCCTTGTCGGTCTTGCCCTGAGCCTCATACAACTGCCCGACGTGGTAGCGGGCCTCGGCTGCTTCCGGGGTGCTTGGTGCAGATTCTGAAATCGCCTTGTAGAGTTCCATCGCCTTTGTCGTGTTGCCCGATTTTTCGGTGCAATCCGCAATCTTGAGACGCACCTGATCCGGGTCGGGGTATTCCTTCACGTTCTTGAGCAGGGCATCGAGCGCCTTGGCGGACTTCTCCCACTGCTGCTTGTCGAAGAAATATTGCCCGGTCCACGCATAGGACTCGCCACTCAGTGGAATGTCTGGATGCCCTTGAATCAACTGCAGCAGCAGTTCCGCAGCCATGTCGTAATCTTTGCGTTCATACCGGGCCAAAGCGAGGCCACGCAAGGCCCTCCCGGCAATCGGAGGCGTGGGATTCGATTTCAAAGCCGCCTGATACGCCTCAATGGCGTTCACCGCGTCTTTCTGCTCGCGCAGGCGATACTCGCCGATCCGGTAATGCGCTTCCGCCGTATAGACCCCGTCCGCCTTGCGCTTGAGCAGTTGCTCGAAGGCATCCGCGCTCTTCTCGTAGTTCTTCATGTTGTTATAGGCGATGGCCAGCCGATACAGCGTTTCATAGGCCACGGTATCATTGG
>CAIZGN010000225.1 GCA_903932505.1 Candidatus Hydrogenedentota bacterium | reverse complement strand
TGGGGTCTGGTCGGCGGCATCACGGGGTTCCCCGGCAAGGGGCGTGCCCGGGTGGGGGATATAGGGGCCCACGCCTATCATGTCGAGGTTGAGTTCGTGGAAGATCTCGATATCGCGGGCCAGATCGTCATAGGTCTGT
This sequence comes from Candidatus Hydrogenedentota bacterium, assembly GCA_903932505.1. Classification (GTDB taxonomy): domain Bacteria; phylum Hydrogenedentota; class Hydrogenedentia; order Hydrogenedentales; family CAIZGN01; genus CAIZGN01. Next base: position 3,934 of record CAIZGN010000225.1, on the reverse strand, counting down.
CCGGGAATGCCAATCAATGCGCCACTGCCGGTTTCATAGCCCAGTTGCCGCATAGCCTTGAGCAGGGCGATGCGGTTGCAGGAGATTTCGCCGGAGCGGGGGGGGTGCACCTTGGCGAAGAGTTCAGGATTCGATGTTTCAAAGCGCAGGAGATACCGGTCCGCACCGCATTCCCGCCAGTACTGCAGCTCGTCTTCGGCGCGTTCGCCGAGGCTCAAGGTGACTGCCAGTGGGGTCTCTGATTTGATGCGGCGGATGATGTCGCCCATCCATTCGGCGGTGATGCCGAAATCCTCGCCGGACTGCAACACGACCGCGCCATAGTCGTAGGAAACGGCTTCCTGCACGCAGGCCCAGATTTCGTTCGCATCCATGCGGTAGCGGATGATTTCACGGTTGCCCGCCCGAAGTCCGCAATAGCCGCATTGCCTAGCGCAGTGGTTGGAGAATTCGATGAGTCCGCGCAGATGCACGGCATCGCCCACATGGGATCGGCGCACATCGTCGGCCTGTTTCCAGAGGGTTTCCAAGCGTTCGGGGTCGGTCTCCCGGAGCCAGTCTACAATTTCTTGGTGGGTTAACATGATTTCTGTCTCACGCGGTTGGTTTCATGAACATCGAAAGTTTCCCCCCTTCGTTTCTCAACAGTAATTCGCCGTCTTTCATACTGAAGAGGAGTTTGCCGATGCGACCCTTGGGCCAATAGGCGAAGGTGTCGAGTTCACCTTGGTCGGCGGGGGGCACGGGGTCGAAATGGAAGGTGATGTAGACCTGCTTTTCGATGACGTACGTTCCTTGCAGGGTATGCGCAGTGGCGATTTTCCGGGTGGATTTTTTTCCGGTGGCTGGATCGGTCACCTCTTGTGATTCGGTTCTTGTCGACTTCCATATGAAACGACCGTTTTCGAGAAAGGAAACCGTCAATTGCCAGTTTTGGTCATCGGGGTAAGCGCCCCCTTCTTTGGTGGCCCTGTCCTTGGCCCAAACGCCGACGATGGTGCCTCGTGCGGGAGTGGTGTTATCCACGGCCCAAGCAAGACCCGCCACCAGTACTAGTCCGCACAGGGCCATCCGTTTCATGGTCGCGTCTCCTATGGGTTGGCGTTTTTCAGCAGGACCAACGAATGAGGTGCCTGGTTTGGTGCGGTCACCTTTGCCGGTTGCCAGCCTTCCGAGGCGGACTGAACGAGACATAGACGGCTGTCGGGACAGGCGGTGATCCGTATTTCGTTCTTGCCGTCATTGTCCGCGTCACCGAGCTCGACGTCCCATCCGGCGTAGCTCTGAGCCACCATGGCGGCGATGATCCCGTCCCAACCGGGGGCTAACTTTGCGAGTTCGGCTATGGTTTGGGCGTGGCAGGGCGTATATGGGCCAAGTACGAGCACGAGTGCGATTGCGGAAAGATTTATGGGCTTCAAAGAGCGATCCTTCGGACGAAATATTGATTTTCGGCGTGAGCAACACTATGCTGTACACCTTTTGTACATTGTGGAGTCATCCTATGCGAGTAGCGGGAGAAAATCAAGCACGCCGGGTTCGGGTGGTGATACTGGGCCTGTTGCTCCTGCTTGTTGCGGGCGGCGGATTTTTCTTTCTCGGGAAATTCCGGGGGCCGGTTGCGTTCGTTGCCAATGTGGGGACGAATTGCCCGGTGGACAAGACGGGGCCACCGTGGTTTCTTTTTGACCGAAGCCCCGACAGTCCCCGCACCGGCTTTTCCCATTCTTGGTGTCCAGCTCAATTTCCGGGGGCGGTGACTGCCATTTTTAGGGATGCGATACCCGTGGATCGGGTGGGGCTGATGCTGGCGAGTACCGATGCGCGTCCGTTTCGCGGATGCGTTGTTGAATACCAGATTGCGGAAGGCTGGGAGCGTGCGGTGGTTTCCGCACCAGAACCTGCGTCTTTTTCCGATATTTACGCGCAGGTGTGGTACTCCCTTCCGAAGTCTGTGGATATGCGTGCGCTCCGAATCAGCTACATGGAATCCGGCCCGCCCGTCCACGAAATCCTTCTGAGCAACAGCGGGAAGGTCTACACATGGATCTCAGCAGGGAACGAGCGTCCTTTTGACGTGCTGCGCCGCAACCACGTTTGGAACTTTCTTTTCGGGTTGCTGCTGGTGGCCAGCCTGGTGGGTTGGGGGCGGTGGCTGCAAGGGCGTTTGCTCGGCCCGATGCCAGGCGAGAAACACCACGAAATGGATTGGGGGCTGCACGCCGGATGGGGACTTGCCTTTTTCACGGTCATCGGCGGGTTGCTGTGTCTCCTGCGGGTTGCCACCCTGCCCAGCATGGCTTTTTTGCTTCTGTTGGGGATCTTTTTCTGGCTTCGTTTTCTGCAGGAAGACTGGGTGACTTCTGGTCCGGTGGCCTTTGCCCGCGAACGTCTGCTGCCGAGGTTGTGGCACCTTCCCATCATTATCTATGTCGGCATGTTCTACGTGGCGTATCTCGACGTCCGCGAATACCACATCTGCGACGATTGTGTGGCCTATTTTGCCTTTGCGAAAAAGATTCTCGACACTGGCACCCTCCTGGAACCCTTCAGCTTGCGCCGATTGCCGACGCTAGGCGGGCATTCGTTTATTCAGGCGATTATTCTGGGTTTCAACGACTACAACCAGCTGGACCTATTGGAAAAAGGCTTGTCGCGTATCCTTCTGGCGGCCCTTGTGTGCGGATACCTGAATCAGCATCGCATGAAGAACCCCATTGTTCACTACGTCGCGGTTTTTCTGGCGGTCAGTGTGCCGGTGCCTGTGCTCAACACCATGAGCAGCCTTTCCGGTGTTGTGGTGTTCCTGGTGCTGCTGCGAACTCTGGAAAAGATTCCTTTCCCCAAGGCCAGCTATCCTTCGCTGCTTCTGCTGGCATTGGCGGCTGCCGCACCCTGCACCATGCGCGTAAACTACACCATGGCCGTTGTGCTCTGGCTCGGCTTCTACGGTTTGTACCAATGGTTTGAACATCGGCGGGAACCCCGCCCGGTTTTCTTGCAGGGAGCGTTTCTTACCGCTTGCCTTGTGTTGTGCTTGCTGCCTTGGATGGTTTTACTCCAACAATCGTCGGGGGGATTTCTGTATCCCGTCATGAAAGGGTATGTGAACCCGGAGTTTCCCGGCTTCTCAGCCAATTTACCGGCTTCAGAACTTTACTTGTGGCTCAAGGGATTTTTCATGCAGGAGCGCATCTATTGTCTGGTGCTGCCGCTGTTCCTCGCCTTTTGGCGACCCCTGCGGCCTGTTGCGCTGCCCTATGCGCTGGGGGCGATTTTGATGACTGCCGTTACCGTCGCCTCGTTCACCCGGAGCGAATACACCACCTTGTTTCGCTACGCATTTCCTGCGCTTTACCCCGGCGTGTTGTACTGCATTCTTTCCGCTTTCATTTATGCCCGCCCCTGGCGAGCCATCGTGCATCGCGGGCGCCTCATCGCGGCGGTCGCCGCTGTACTGTCGCTGTACCTGCTCCTACACTGTTTCTGGCACGATGGGGCGATATGGGCGAAGCGTGCCTACCGTTCCGCCGAGAACGCCCCGGAGGTGAAGCCCGAGTCCTATTACGTTACGAGCCTGCGCGCGGCGTATTCCCGGGCCCAAGCTGCGATACCGGGAGCTGCAGGAGTGATGGCCGCAGTTGAGCACCCACCTTTGCTGGATTATGCCCGGAATCCCATTGAAAATGTGGATGTCATTGGCGCGGCGGCCCCCCCACCAGGGATTCCGTTTTTCAAAGGCCCGGAACCCCTCAAGGCTTATCTCAAGCAGTTGGGTATTGACTACATCGTCTACATGGATTTCGCCCGGTCGGGGGTTCGCAAGGACGAACTTTATACGCGCAAGGTCTGGGACGCCTGGCAAGCCTACTCCAAAAAGAAATACGAGCTCTTTCATTTACAGGCACCTTATTACCTCGACTTCATGAACAAC
>CAIZGN010000224.1 GCA_903932505.1 Candidatus Hydrogenedentota bacterium | reverse complement strand
CTGTGGCCGATGCAGGGGCGTTTTCAGCCGGTGCTTCCTGAGCTTCATTGACGGCCTCTTCCCCCGCAGGGGTTCCGACCGGCGCGACAACGAGAATCTCCACCCGGCGGTTGACGGGATTTCCGCGACCGGGAACATTGGGCTCAATGGGGCGAAATTCACCATAACCGGCCAGAGAAACCTTTTCCCCAGCAACATTGTGGGAGATGAAATAGCGCACAACACTTGCCGCGCGTGCACCCGAAAGATCCCAGTTGTCTGCGAACTTGGAGTTTTTTGCCAGAGGCAAGTCGTCGGTATGGCCTTCCACCCGCATCGGGAAACCCAAACCAGCCAAGCGCTCGGTCAAGAGAGCCATCGCCCCTTGGGCATTTTCAGCAAGGTCGGCACTCCCTTTCTCAAAGAGGGTGTTGTCCCGCAGGCGTAACATGAGGCCCTCGTCTGTTTCAAGCATCGTGAGGGAGCCTTGTTTGAGCCAATCGGGGAACTGTTGCTCCAATTGGGTCTTGAGTTCTCCCAGATTCCGTTTGGCTTCTTCTACCGCTGCCGCCTTTGCCGCCGCTTCCTTGATCTCTTCCTTGGAGGGCGTCTTGTAGCCGGGCTGACGTCCATCTCCAGTGGGGGGTTGCTTGGAACGGGGCTTGGATAGGCCGGTGCGGGAACCCGGGGTCGGGTTGATGCCGGGGGAGAGGTTCTTGATGGGCATGCCCCCGATCCCGAAAGCTTGGGAGAAGGCCGCCGTAAATGCGGCCATTTTCGACGCACTAACTTCAGAGATCGAATACAAGTAGATGAAGAGCGCGAGCAGAAGCGTGATCATGTCGGCATAGGTCAGCAGCCAGCGGAGCCCGCCGCCCGCATCGTGGCCGCCACCGCCGCCACCACCTCCGCCGTGTCCTTTCTTTCCGCTCATTCCCCGCTCCGAAGGCTACTGTTCTTCGCCGGTGGACACCTTTGATTTCTGGAAGTACACTTGGAGGAAGGATCCGATCCAGCGCGGACTGTCGCCGCTTTGAATCGCCAGAATGGCCTCAATCTGCACCATCTTCATGTGAACCTCTTCCGCATTCCGGGCCTGCAACTTGGCACCCACCGGAAGGCAGAAAAGATTCGCCACAGACACGCCGTAGAAGGTGGCGATGAATGCGGTGGCGATGGCACCCACCACTTTGGATGAGTCGCCCGACCCCGCGAGCGCGAGTGCGGCAATGAGACCCATCACCGTTCCGATGATGCCCATGGTGGGTGCGAAACCGCCGAGCGCGTTAAAAAAACCAACCCCGGCTGCATGCCGAGTTTCCATGGAGTAGATTTCCTCGGTCAGCACGTTCTTGGTGCGTTCCGGGGGGGTGCCGTCAATGACCAGCCCGAGACCCGTGGCAAGAAAGGGGTACTCATCCTTCAATTGGGCGCGTTTGGATTCCAGCGCAAGGATACCGTCTTTGCGTGCGGTCTCGGCTAGCTTGACGACGGTTTCAATGAGGTGCTTGGGATCTTCCTTCGGCCCAAAGAACGCGATACGCATGAGCGCGGGAAACTTCAAGGCTTCCTCAAGAGGGAAACCGGTCATGGCACAACCAAAGGAACCGCCGAAAATGATGATGATGGCGGACATTTGCAGGAATTCAGTGCCGAGGTCCGGATTCAGGTGATTGAACTCCAGCACCATCGCGGCCAGCACGCTGCCAATGCCCAGCGACAAACCGATGGCTGTACCCAGATCGAGCGACGTCTTTTCCGCCATTCGTGTTCTCCGAAATCT
>CAIZGN010000223.1 GCA_903932505.1 Candidatus Hydrogenedentota bacterium | reverse complement strand
GTATTGTTTTCAGCCACGGGATTGGCGTTGAGAGCTAAATCATCGGCGCTTTCGCCGTGAAAGGGTATTCATGCTTGAGGTTCGCGCATTTCGAGGCCTTACGTTCGACACCGGAAAAACGGGTTCGCAGGATGCCATCATTACCCCGCCCTACGATGTGATCGGCCCGGAAGAGCGGGCCATACTGGCCGCGAAAAGCCCCTATAATCTGGTTCACGTTCAGTTGCCGATGCCATCCGGGGATGCCTCTCCCTACGAAAACGCCGAGAAGATTTTTGAGGGTTGGCTGAAGGACGGGGTGTTGGTACAGGACGGGCAACCACATTTCTACCTCTTGCGCCAGCATTTCACCGATATTGAGGGAGTGGCTCGGACCCGGCGCGGATTCTTCGCTGCTGTCAAAATCCCCGAAGCGGAAGAACGCATCATTCTCGGCCATGAACGCACCTTCGCCAAGCCGGTGGAGGATCGTTTGAAGCTCACGGCGGCATTGCAGGCTAATCTGGGCGCGGTTTTCGCACTGTATGATGATGACGATGCCCAGCTGGCGGCTTTCCTCGGGCAGATGGAGCAAAGTGAGCCTCACGCCACCGCCACAACCATAGACGGCGTGCGACAGGAATTCTGGCGGGTGGACGATGACCCCGTTGTCACCCGTTTCTTTGAAAACAAGACGCTGTACATTGCCGATGGTCACCATCGTTTCCAGACGGCTGGCATCTACCGCGATCAGATGCGCGCGGCGCATCCGGAGGCCACCGGACTGCAACCCTACGACTACGTGCTTATGGGTTTCGTGGCACTGAATGATCCGGGGCTTAAAATTTATCCTGCGCACCGGCTTGTGCCCCAACCAGCAGGTTTCGACGCCGCGAAGTTTGTCGAGGCCCTCAAACCGTGGTTCGATGTGGAATCCATGAGTAGTGATGCGCTGCCGGAACGCTTGGCCAGTGATCCCGCTGCTTGTGCCATTGGTCTGGTGATTCACGGTGCGGGTGCTTGCCTGCTGAAGTTGCGCGACATCGACCGCACGACCCTGCTCGGCAGTGATCGCGGCCCGGCGTGGCGCGATCTTGATGTGGCGGTTCTGCATCGTGGCATCATCGAGCGTGTGCTGGGGATTGCGGAGGGCGCGGAATTCGTGTACGAGAAGAACCTCGCGCGTGCGATTGAAGCGGCTGAAACCGGCAGTGCAGGGCTTTCGTTCCTGCTGCGGTCGGTGAAGCCCAGCCAGGTGCAGGCCTGCGCGCGGGATACGGAACCCATGCCCCAGAAGTCCACCTATTTCTTCCCCAAACTTCCGAGCGGCGGAGTCTTAAACCGTCTCATCTGAGGTTTCTTATCAAAAGGAAAACCGTTATGCATGCTCGTCTTGGACTCGTGATTGTGGTCGGCTGTGTTCTTTTTTCTCTGACTGGCGTTGCAGGCGAAGAGGACAAGCCGGGCCTGATCAATCCCTCGTTGAACGCAAACGACGATGCTTTCATCGGTCGGCAGAGCGGGCTTTTCCTGCAGGAGGCGGACGCCGTGTTGAAGCGTGTTCCGCCCGCGTTGCAGGAACCCGAGGAGCGCAAGCTCGCGCTTTATCTCATTGATGCGGTGTTACATGACACCCGCGCACCCAACCGCCCCGAAGTGCAGACGTTTTACCACACACGCATGGAAGAAACCGCGCAATCTTTGGAGACGACCAAGGTTACGAGCGGTCTGCGCATCTGGAAAATGTATAACCACGGTTTCATCGCGCGCACTGCGACGGTAACGGTGGCCTTCGACCTGTTCCGTGGCCCGGCCCAATTTCGCTGGGATGCGCCGGATGGTCGGAAAGGGATACCGAGTCCCGATTTCCCGATTTCGGATGAGCTGGCGAAACGACTCGTGCAACAGTGCGACGTGCTTTTCGTCAGTCACCCGCATGATGACCACGCGGATCCGTTTGTAGTGACTACCTTCCTCGAGCAGGGCAAACCGGTCGTCGGGCCTGAAAACGTCTTTCAGGGAAAACCGCTTGGCGAAAAGATCACGCACCTGAAGCGCGAGGCGCACACCGAGCAAACCCTCGCGATCCAGAACGGTCAGCGCAACCTCAAGGTGGTCATCTATCCCGGACAGCAGTATCAGGATGGCGGCCCGCAGAACAATGTCTCGCTGGTGATCACGCCTGAAGGGCTTTCCTTTGCACACAATGGCGATCAGATCAACGACCCCTATCCGGCCTATCAGGAAGACTTCAAGTGGATCGACGCAGTTCGTGAACATCACCGGGTGGATGTGTTGATGACCAACAACTGGACGATGGATATGGCGCGGATGGCCAAGGGCTTCAATCCGAAACTGGTCCTTCTCGGGCATCAAAACGAGATGGGGCACCAGATGAATGACCGCGTGCCGTATTGGGGCGATGCCAAGTTCCTGGGTCTCAATGTCGACGAGGCCAGAGCCGCCGGTTATCCGGTGTTGAATATGGCCTGGGGCGAATCGATATTGCTTGTGCCGTAAGCATGGCGAAAAGCGCTGGGACCCTATTCTGCGGTGCTACTTGATTTTCAGGACGGACCAATGGATGGGATGATCCGTCTCGGACTCAGGCGGCGGCAGGTAGTAGCTTTCCAGCACGTCGATTTGAGGGGACACAAAGATGTGGTCGATGCGATCCCGCATGTCGAGGGTTGCGCCCGCATTAGGCTGCCGAATCGAGGGATGCGGCTTGCCAATGCCATCGGGGTACAGGCTGCGCCATGAGTCCTTGAGTTTCTCTGTCACCGTGGCGTACCACGGATCGGTCTGCTCGAAATTGAAATCGCCTGCGGCAATCACCAGCGGATACTTCGCGGCCTCGTCCACTAATGCTCTGGCATGCGCCACGCGGGTGGGTGGACTGCCGGAGGGGTGGTTGCTGAAAATCGCAATGCGTCGACCGTTGACGACGACTTCAGCAACAGCGGTGGCGTTTTCATCATCGTCGCTATAGGTGAAAAAGGTGCGCGG
>CAIZGN010000222.1 GCA_903932505.1 Candidatus Hydrogenedentota bacterium | reverse complement strand
CGATTCCAGGACGCTGCGGCCTTGCTCGCCGCTGCGGCCCGCGACGGATTCTCCCCCTGGTTCGACTATGTCCGCGCCTACTATGCCGACCGTTCCGGTGCGGAGGACACCGCCACAAAACTCTATCAGGCTGCCAATCGCAAGAACTACGCCCGGGTCTTCCCCGCAGGCGCCGACAGTCGCCCTGTCCTTGAGTGGGCACTCGCCCACAACCCAAAAGACGCCCTTGCCTGGCTGTGGATGGGCGAACTGGAAGCAGGTTTCGGCAACCCCGGGGCCGCCAAGATTGCATGGACCAAGGCCGTAGCCATTACCCCCGAGTACAGCGAGGCCTGGCGGTCGCTCGCCCTGCACGCGCAAAAGAAAGACAAGGATCTAAGCGAGGCCGAGCGCTGCTATCGCAAAGCCATCGAGGTTGCACCGGATGACCAACTCGTGCGCTTCGAACTCGTCACGCTCCTGGAGCTCCGCGAGAAACGCACGGATGGAATCACAATCGCTGAAGCCGTTCCGCCCGGCTCCTGCGTGCGCTACGACCTCGCGCTGTGGCGTGCCGAGGCCTACGTCAAGGAAAAGCGCTACACCGACGCACTCGATTTCCTCGCCACCGCCCAATTCTCAAATTGGGAAGGACAAAGCCGCCCCCACGATATCTTTGTAAGCGCGCTGCTTGGCCGTGGGAAGGCTGCACTCGACGCCAAGGATGCGGCGAAGGCCCTGACCGATTTCGAACTCGCGCTGACCTATCCGGAAAACCTGCACGTCGGTGCCCATTACATCCTGACCGATGCCGAAATACGATACTGGCAGGGCAAAGCACTACTCGCGCTCAACCGCACCGAAGATGCCCGACAAGCCTGGAAGACCGGGGCCGCCCAACCAGACAAATCCGGCACCCCCCCGGCCTTCATCAACATCACGGACACACAAGACGAATACAAAAAGAAATGCGCCACAGCGCTGGAATTATTGGGAGCGTCCTAGAAGAACCTTCCAGGTTCTTCAGCGCGTAAGCATGCCGCATCGCGTTTTCGAGGCCGTTCAGCGCACACAAAGGATGACCCGCCCATGGCCGGCAAACTGTTTTCGTCCAATCGCCTCTCCCGATTTCTGGTAAACTACGCTCCGTTGCTCCTTGCGCTGGCGTTGGAATGCGTCGCATTCGAACAAATCGGCCGCATGGCCGGACAACCCGGTTTCGCCTCGCTCAACACCCTCATCCTCGTGCTCAACCAATCCGCAGTTTTCGGCATCATGGCCGTTGGTATGACCTTCGTCATCATCACGGGTGGCATTGACCTGTCGGTGGGCTCGTTGATGGCCTTGGGTGGCATGCTCTGCGCCAGCACCGTGCATTGGGGCGCGGCGGACAGCACATGGCCCTGGATCTTTCTCGGTTGGACCCTTGCCCTACTCGCCGGAATTCTCGCGGGCGGATTTGCGGGCCTCCTGATTTGCACCTTCCGCATCCCGCCCTTCATCGCCACCCTCGCGCTCATGAGTTCACTCCGGGGCGCGGCCAACCTCATCACCAACGGCAAACCCATATCCCCACTGCCCGACGCCTTCCAATGGCTGGGCCGCCACCAGATAGCCGACCGGATCCCCGTCAACGTCATCGTCGTGCTCGCCGTCTTCATACTCGGCGCGGTCCTGCTCAATCTCACCGCCTTCGGACGACACGTTCGCGCCATCGGCGGAAACGAGGAATCAGCCCGGCTTAGCGGTGTGCCCATCGCATGGACCAAATGGCGGGTCTACATGCTTTCCGGCGCGCTTGGAGCCTTGGCAGGCCTGGTGCTCTCCTCGCGCCTCGGTTCAGGCGACCCGAAAATCGGGTTGGGCGACGAGTTAAAAGTCATCGCGGCCGTCGTCGTAGGCGGTACAAGTCTCAGCGGCGGAAGGGGCAGCATCGTCGGCACATTCGCCGGACTATTGGTGGTGTCCGTACTCGACAGCGGACTGAACTGGATCGGCGTGGAAACCTTCGGCCAACAGGTCACCCTCGGCATCGTCATCCTAGCCGCTGTCCTCCTCGACCGCATAAAATCCTGGTAACCCCAACCCCGTCATTTGGGCATCGCCCCCAAATACTCCACCGCATACCGCAACCCCATGCTCTGCCCGGGTGCCAAGGTCGCCAAAGGCGTGCGCATTTCCAAATTCACCTGGGGCCGTTCGGGATGCCAATACAGGAACAGCTCGCTGACGTCCTCCGGCGAATAGCTCACCAAGGCCCCAAATTTCGCCTCATGGTTAAAGAACGCATACCCGCCCTCTTTCGCCGTCTTCAACAAATCGGCATCGGGCCCCTTGTCGACGAGCCAATCGCGATTCACCGTTTTCCATCCTTGATCCTTCACATACACCGACAGCACGTCGGAATTCTTGCTGCGGGTGCCCGGCGCAAAGCCAACCTGCGAGAAAAAGCGCCACATTCGTGCCCCTTTCTCAGACTGCACAATCTTGAACTCGACCTGCACCTGCTCGGGTTTTTCAGCGGACAAGCGAATCACGCGCTCCTCGCGCGTGCCATCTTCCAGCGTCTTCAGGCATGTAATCGACGTCGGCGTGGTCTCTGCCGTGCATTCCGACTTGTCCCAGCGACGATAGGATCCCGTCTCCACATAGGTGAGCAGCGTTCCCTTGTCCAGATTAAGGTTCTGCATTGCCCGCAACATTTCATGGCCGCTGGGCTTGTGAAACAGCCCCACCACGGCCCCATTGCGTTCCGGAGCCACCGTCACCCGCCAAACGGAATTTTCAATCTGCGTGGCTGCCACCCGCGCATCCGCCTGAAAGGTCTCCAGAAACTTGTCGAGGGATCCGCTCTCGCTGTGCATCGTCATGTTGTACTTCTTGCACAGCGCGATGTAACGAGTGAGAGCCGCCGTGGTCTCCTCCGGCCACATCCGGTTCACAAATCCATCCGCATAGCGCCAAGTGGCCGCTGAGGTCAGTAACGTCGCCTTGTATCCCGGGATCGACGCCTCCTCGAGCCGCGCGCGCATCGTGTCGTTCTCCGCCTTCTCCAGCATCCGCTCGAAACGCGCCACGATATCCCGCGACACCTCCGGCGTAAGCCCCACCCGCTCCGGCGAAGGCCCACAATCCGGATGCAGCCCGGCCTCGTCGCTGACTCGATGCATCATGCTCAAATAGTCCATCATCGCATCGGCCGATTGCCCGTAATAAAGCTTGCAAAAACGCTGCGCCAATGCCCACGAATCCTGCCCCGGTTTCCACAGGCATTTCGAGATTACATAATTCCGCAGGTGGCACATTTCCCCTGCGTCCGTGTTGTTGTTCCCCTGCATGAACACGCCCTTTGCGTGGCTGTCCAAAAAGAGCTTCACATTCGGCCCGATGCTCTTCAGGTTCGGGCATGGAAGATCATAAATCGGAAAGTTCGTATTGTAGTTCCATATCCAAATCTCGTCGCAGACCGCCTTCCATCCCGCCAGGTCCTCGCAGAACGACCGGTTCAGCGCGCAATCCGGATCGTTGATCGGATGCAGCGTGCAGCATTCGATGCTGCAAAGCTGAAGCTGCACGTTGTGTCGGGGTTTGATAGTCTTCGGCGGCTTGCGCGTGTACCAATAGGTCAGCGTGCCTACCATCACACCCGGATGCGTTTTCTCCACCCGCTCCGCCACTGCATTCACCAGAAGCAGATTGGCCGCCGCCGGTGAACCTTCCCGCTCGTTAATCGCCTCGCACTGCGGACAGCGGCAGTACTCGCCGTTGTCATTCTGGCTCACTGCGATGTTGCGCGCCGTCGGGTCGGCGTCCAGCGCCTCCACAACCCCCTTTGCAATGATGTCGATCACTTCCGGATTACTTACGCACGGTTGGGGTCCACCGCCCTCCCCGGACAACTGCCGCACACCATCAATCATCGCAAAATACTCCGGGTGCGTCTTGCCGAATTGATCAGGGTGAACCCAACGGTAAAACGAATGCCCGATGAGATTCTGCGCTGTCTTGCCGCCCAAACGTTCCTCGGTTGCCACCGTGTTGATGCGATTGCGCGTGGCGAACTCGTGGTGATCCGCATTCGCCTTGTAATAGCTCCACCGGAACGAGAATGGCGGGGTATACGAATGCTCCTCAATCGGCAGTGCTTTCATCTCGGCCACCGGCGGGAAATAGGTGTCATCAAAGGCCAGAAACTCGCAACCCAGATAGTACTCGCAAAACTCATACACGCCATAAAGTGTGCCCCGGGGGCGTCCCCCGGTGATCACAATCTGCTCGGGTGCAATGCGAATCATTAACGCCTCCTCCCCCAACCCTTCCGCAGGGATTCCCGAAGCACCCGGGCCGACTAGGAAAGTCTTCCCCTTGCCCGATAGGTCCTTTGATATCGCCAGTTCCGCGCCGACCGCCTGCTTCAGCAGCGTCCGCAATTCCTCCGCCGCATACGCCTCACTCGGGCTCGCATCCGGGGCCACCACAATGGTAAAGTCCTTCAGCGTGTCCACCGGCACAGCCCCGGCCAGCGCGCAAAAAATCAAACCCATCAACATGCGTCATTCTCCCGACTAAGTTCCGCGTAAAAAAACACCGTAGTCCAATCGGCGACCGCAACGAATCGCCCGCGCTATCGCTTCTCTAAAAAATGGTAACCCATAAAATCCAAAACACGCGCCCAATCATACGGCGCAACGCTATGCCCGCCCGCGCGCAGGTGATAGCCCACATCGCTCTTCGTGATGGCCTCGCCCACCGGAGGAGACGCTTCCGAAGACAGCCCCGTCTTGCCCAACAGGCGATACGCCTCACCCGCGTGATACGCACCCAGATACTCCCCGCGCGGATCGGCCCAGCGGTCTTCCACCCCGCTGTACACATACACCGGGCGCGGCGCAATCGAGGCCAGCAGCATGTGTTGGTCCACCGGCAGATCCTTTTCCAGGTCGGCGTACTTCCAGGCGTTCCGGCAAAGCCAATACGGAAACCGCGTGACCATTTTCTCCATCGTTTCACCGAAATTCCGCCGCCACAGGGCCGCCCCCGCACAGCCGGACTGCGCAGAGACCGCGAGCGCAAAACGCTCGTCCTGTGCAGCCGTCCAGAGCGCCGCCTTGCCGCACTTGGAGTGCCCCATAATCGCCACGCGCGTGTGATCGACGTCTTCTCGGGTTTCTAGGTAATCCAGGGTACGCATTGCTCCCCAAGCCATCGCCCCCAGCACACCCCATTCGTTGGCCTTGGGGAAACTCTGACCCGTCTTGTAAAACAGCGGATGAATCCCCTTCTGGAACTCTATCTCGTTGTGCCCCACCAAGTCCTGCTGATAGACCACCACCAGACCAAAGCCCCGGTCAAGCAGGTCGCCCAGCGGCCAGCCGTTTTTTAGAAAACCCGGCGAATCGGGGTGCTCGTACAGGCCGGAGGAACGGGTGTCGTCAAAACTGTGCAGCATCAAAACCGGCGCGGGCTTGCTCGCTTGCTGTGGCGTATACACCAAGACGACCATCTTCGCCTCGCCCTTGTCATTTTCGAAGCGAATCCGCACATCACTCCGCGTGGCGCGACCCTTCATGAATTTAGGTTCCGTGCTAAGCACCTCATATTCCGTCCGAATCGGGCTCTCGGCCTCGGGAATGCGGCCATAAACGTGCTCGCTAAAAAGCGAAAGAATCTCCGGACGACGGAGCGTTTTCCATTCCTCCGGCGTGGTGATGCGTTTGCCGTCGGCACTCAACAGCATTGGGGGAAGGTCATAAGGGACGACTTTCGCTTCGTCATAGTTCACATCACTGTCGAGCTCCTTCGAGGGCACAGCCCCCGCGCCTCCAGCGAACACGGCCTCGCTGCCCAGCAGGGCAGTGGTTGACGTCTTGAGAAAAGTGCGGCGTGTATATTTCATCCAACCTAAGGCTCCTTTACTCTTGCAGCGCATCCAGACCAGCCTACGCCGTATGTGCCCAGCCACGCAAACTCCCTTCGCCAACCGGAAGCACATGCGGGGTTGATTTTACCCCGCAAAACAGCGTATAGCTAGTGCCGGAAATCCGATGAAAATGCGGCAAACGGCTCAAGGCTCAGAAAGGCGAGTACCATGAACAACGAAACCACCCACGAGAAAATATCCGAAGGCTGCACCCGGCGCACCGCGCTCGCGGGGATGGCCGGACTCTCCGCCGCCGCAGGCGTCGCCTTAACGCATGCCGCCCCGGCACAAGCGGAAACCGCCGCGCTCAAGGGCCGCATCAAACAATCTGTCTCCCGCTGGTGTTTCGACAAGATCCCGATGGACGAATTCTGCGTCGCGGCCAAAGCGATGGGGCTCGTCGGTGTCGACCTGCTCAGCGAAGCCGACTGGGCCGTCGTCCAATCGCACGGCCTGCAGGTCGCCCTTGCCAATGGCCCGGGAAAAATCCCCGACGGATTCAATGACCCCAAGAATCACGATACCCTTGTCAAAGGCTGCGAAGAACTCTTCCCCAAGCTAGTGGCTGCGGCCGTCCCCAACGTCGTGGTCTTCTCCGGAAATCGCAAAGGCATGGACGACAAAGAAGGCTTGAAGAACTGCGTCAAGGGTCTCAAACGCATCACACCACTCGCCGAAAAGCTCGGTGTCAATGTGGTCATGGAACTGCTCAACAGCAAGCGCAGTCACAAGGATTACATGTGCGACCTCACCGCTTGGGGCGTCGAATTGTGCAAACAGGTCGAGTCCCCGCGATTCAAGCTGCTCTATGACATCTTCCACATGCAGATCATGGAAGGGGATGTGATCAGCACCTTGCAGGAAAATATCGCCTACATCGGCCACATCCACACCGGCGGCGTGCCCGGCCGACACGAAATCGACGACACCCAGGAATTAAACTACCGCCGCATCTGCCAGGCGATTGTCGAAGCCAATTTCACCGGCTTCGTCGCCCACGAATTCTCGCCAAAATCCGATCAACCCCTGGAATCACTGCGGCAAGCCGTGCAAATCTGCGACGTCTGATCCATACAATAGAAAGAGAAAAAGACAACACTTCTACCCCAAAAGAGTAGCAAGTACGTTGTTCACGCTTTAGCGTGTTCCCCAAAGTGTGTCTCAGCTTGCTTCACAAATGCCACCCCCGCACCTTATGTCCAGCCTGCACGCTGACTATAACGGTGTCATTCGTCCGGCGTATGGTCTCCGGATTGATTGCGGATCTTTCCCCCGGGCGCGGGCGGTGAAAACTCCGAATCCTTCAATAGCTCGCCCAGATTGCTGGCCTCCTCTTCGGGGCGGCCAATCGGGCCGCTATCCCCCAACAAGTACAGCCTCCGATACAAATGATTCTGTAGACGGCTATTTTCGCTGACGACCATCCGGCTCTCGGGCCTTCCGTTGCGCACTAGGGCGGTCGTTATGTAACTTGAATCCGTCGAGGATAAGGGGCAGGATTCTTTCGCCCAAGTCAGACCGCCGTCCGTGGTTTTCCACCAACATACCCCCCCATCGCACGACAGCAGCATCCTGACGACCTTCGGGGACTCAACGATAAAGTCTCCGTCTCCTCCCGGGATCGCGGTCGGCCCCTGCCATGCATTCCCCAGCCACCGGAAGTAGAGCACCTGATTTTGCTGCCGGAAGAACAGGTGCGGATTCCCTTCGTCGTCCACGTGGCACGTTCCATGATTGGACTTTAACTTTGCGGAAAAAGTGTCGTACACCAATGTCTTCTGGTCGGCCTCTTCCTTGGTAACCGGCAGTGTCAACCCAGCCCCACTCGCGCTTTCCCATGTGTCGTCCCCGCAATTCATCTTCATATAGTAGCCGTTGTATCGCTCCTTGGTGTGCCCTTGACTCTTGCAAGGATGATAGACATAGGATGCGGTGATCGTGTCGCCCTTCCCTTTGTCCAACCACGCGTACCAAGAATCCTGAACATTGGGGTCGGCTTCCTGCCCCTTGTGTTTCAGGATAGATACCGGCGACGAAAAACTGCGGCAGTCATCGATGGATTTCTGATAGACCCAATCACTCCTGTGCGATCCATGCCGATAGAAGAGATAAATGTCGCCATCGTCCATTTTCACGAACTGGCTATACGTCCCGAAGGGGGAAACATTGTCCAAGACCTTCCATGCGGAGATATCCCCCGGCTTCTCCGATACAACGTGCGTCTGCCTGCCTTTTCCTGGCGTACCGAGAGCGTTGCAACCAAAGCTGAATTCGCCGCCATGCCCGCCGAAGATGAGATGAATATAGCCCATCCTATCGACTATCAGCGCTGGCCGTCCGTGATTATCGACCTTCTTGGGGTCTGACGTGTCCGGCGTATTTCCCATCGGGTTCACACCCGCCTTTACCGGCCCGAACCAGCTTTTTGCTGCGTGGTCATACGCGCACACATAAGGGTCCTCGTGCGGCCCCTGATACGCCACGTAGGTCTTACCGTTATAGAACTCGGCGCACGGATGCTGAATCACTGCAAGCGGATTGCCGTATCCGTTGTCTGTAAAATAATCCACCGCGACCACAGGGGAAATGCTGCACGGCAGCAGGAAAGCCAGAAATAATGGGCCCGCAAGTCGGACGGTTGACCTGAACGTTTCCATGCTAGTTCCTATCTGGTGTTTGATTCGGCATTCCTGTTCCTTGCAGACTGGGTCGATGGGCTGCACAAGGACTGGATACACCTCACCGCCCCCCTGTCCCGCCAATGTTTATCATGGGGCCTTATCCGTGTCCTCTTCCGCAGGCCCCCGGTTCTTTTTCGCGATCCACGGGATTGCTGGTGGCGCTGCGGGGCTCTTCGCGTGATTGTCGATGCCGTCCGGCAATGCCCCGCGCCATCCACTGGCAAGTTGAGCCGATAACTGCGCAACCAGTTCCTTGTTTTCTGGCAGCCCCGCGATGTTTTTCGTTTCCATCGGATCGGCGCTGGAATCGTACAGTTCCCGCGCGGCAATCTCCACACGGCTCCCGTCTTCGTTCTTGTTCCACCACTCCACATAGCGGTGGTGGTCGGTGCGTATGGCGTAACCCTCCCGGATTCCCCGGGGAAACTGGCTGAAAGCCGCCTTTTTCCAGGCTCGTTGCGGCTCCTGCAGCAAGGGTGACAGACTCGTACCTTCTAGATAATCGGGACGGGGGAGGTCAGCCAGTTCAGTGACCGTCGGGAACAGGTCCACATACTCCACCAAGGCCGGACATCGTCGGTTGGCGTTCACGCCCGGCGCGCGCACGATAAGGGGGACGTGGGTGTCCAACTCAAAATTCGTTTCCTTGCACCAGGTCCCTTGTTCTCCCAGATGAAATCCATTGTCCCCCCAAAACATGACAATCGTGTTTTTACTAAGTCCCAGGCTCTCGAGTTCATCAAGAATCCGCCCCACCTGCGCGTCCATATAGCTCACACAGGCGTAGTAGCCGCGCCGAAGGGTCTTGGCGTAATCCTCCGGCACCTGTTTCGCCCCCCGGTCGCTGGGTCCGGAATAGTAACCCAATTCGTAGTGCCAGGTGCTGTACGCAGGACTGTCCTGTGGATGCTCCGGGTTGGGCGCGAGCCCCACCGTGTCCGCAGGGTACAGATCCCAATACTTCTTCGGGGCGCAAAAGGGAAGGTGCGGCTTATGGAACCCTACGGCCAGAAAGAATGGCGCACTGCCCTTCGCGGCGCGCCGCATCGTGGCCACGGCTTCATCCGCAATGATCCCGTCACGGTAACTGTTGTCGGCCACATCCGCCATCTCGAATGCAGCCCCGTATTTCTTGCCCGGCATCTTCTGTCGACTTTCCTCGGTCGCGTAGTTTCCCTCGCCTTTTCCCGGGAAGTCAGGCTCCGAAAAATCCTCGCTGTAGCTGTGGTGAATCTTGCCCAGCGTTCTCGTGAAGTAGCCCCGCTGATGAAAATACGAGGGGAGCGACGGATGCTGCGGCAGGAACTGCTCCACAAAATACTCGCTATACGGATAGTCGGCACCCGTGGTATCCGGTCGGCAACCCGTCAAAAGACTCGCCCGAGATGCCGCACAAACCGCCTGCTGCACATAGGCCCGCTCGAAGAGGACACCCTCGGAGGCGAGACGATCAATGTTGGGCGAATGGATATGACTCCGCCCGTAACAGTTCAACTCGGTTCTCAGGTCGTCCGACCCGATAAAGAGAACGTTCGGAGGCCTTTTTTCCGCCGCCTGCGCTGACTTCCGGGGATTGCCAGTCAGAGACACCCCCAGCGCGCCCAGTCCGATCGCCTGCAGAAGTGTACGGCGTGTGAGCGGAACGTATGCGCCCCGGTTGCGGGATCCGTCAGAATCTTTCATCTCGGTCGCCTTTCTCTTCGCAGTTCTTGTCTAAGGTCAGTGCGCCATCCTCCGTGCGGGGATGCCTACAATTTGCCCGCGCGATCCACCGCACGCCGCAGCGGCGGACGCACCCGGTGGTGGTAGGGATCGTCCGTCTCCATCTGACAGTGATACAACGTCATCAGGCGCATCAATGCGGCCTCGGCGACCGGGGTCTCAAGCCCCCCACCTCCAAAGCGTTCCCGATCGAGTACGGCCCGTAGATGCAGCAGTTCCCAGCGCCAATTCTGTCTGCCCCATTCGGGCAAACGCGCAT
>CAIZGN010000221.1 GCA_903932505.1 Candidatus Hydrogenedentota bacterium | reverse complement strand
CACTGGCGTTGCGGCATTTCCAGCAGTATCGTATACGGTAAAGGTAAGCGGGTGTGTACCCAATACCCTAGAATTAACTGAGCCAGATACCCGTATTTGTGCCGATATATCGCCGTCTAAATTGTCGATTGCGTATGCGCCCGCATCTGAGTATGTGGATCCGAATTCAATAATTATCGAAGATTGCCCCAGCAAGGTGATAATCGGTTTCGTCGTATCTATTACGCGTACTGTTCGAGTGACTGGTAGCGCAGCATTGCCCGAAGCATCAGAAACAGAGTATGTCAATGTGTACGTTGCGAGGACAGAGGTGTTTACGTAACCAGTCACTTCAATATACGCGCTTATGTTTCCATCGTAATTGTCTGTCGCTGTTGCCCCTGCATCCACGTAGACTGCTCCAGCCTGGACATTAACCGAGGAGGAACCGAGAAGCGTGAGAACGGGCTTGGTGGTGTCCACTACGTGGACCGTTCGAGTCACGGGTTGCGCTGGGTTTCCAGCGGCATCCGAAACTGAATATGTAAGCGTATAGTCACCAAGGACGCTTGTATTGACAGCACCGGAGACCAGAATGTTGGCGGTAATGTTTCCATCTTCGTCATCGACTGCAATGGCACCGGCATCCACGTAAGAAGCCCCAACCTGCACGGTTACTTCTGCGTTGCCTCTTAGAGTTATTACCGGGGGTATACTGTCCGGCATCCATTCATAAGCACCCATATCGATTCCTGAACCCTGAGGGCGCAAAACACCCAGAATGTCATACTGAGGAGCATCTGCTGCGGTAGCCGTATCAATGCATGGAGAATTTGCCCTCACTCGAACATCCCCGAGGAGTTCGTTCTTGAAGTTCGGGTTTAATGGGGTATTTCCCTCTCCTGAGTATCCCCCTTGAATGCAGGAATATGTGACTGTGGGAGTTCCTCCGTAGATACCCCCGGGATCGCCCCACAAAATGCTGTTTGTGATCGTTGGTGAGCCGGACGATGTATAGACGCCACTACCGTAGCCACTTGTGGTATTACGACTAAATGTGCAGTTCACAATCACAGGTGAGCTGCTGCTGTAGTTGTACATTCCACGATCAGAATTTTTCCAAAATATGCAATTGGTTACAACCGGAGAGGAATTATAATAATTGGACATTCCGGAAGAAGAGTTGCTGAGAAACGTGCAATTATATACAGTGGGGGATGAATCATAACAATTATATATTCCTGATGACGAGTTGGCAGAAAAGTTGCAATCGAAGACGATTGGAGAGGAAAAATACTCATTGTGCATGCCCGAAGAGGAGTTTTTTGTAAACGTACAATTACAAACAATTGGGTCAGAGTGAGAATTCAACATTCCGGGATTTCCGTTGCTCAGAAATGTGCAATCTGCGATATATGGGGTTGATGAATAATTGTTCATGCCCTCGCCATTGTTATTTGAAAATGTGCAATTTTCAATTATTGGAGAGGTAGAGGAATTGACCATTCCATATATTCCGTTGAGGATTGTGAACCCGTCCAAAATGGCGTCATTTGCGCCATCGATGCACCTTCGTGTTTTTTGTCCGTCAATTCGAGTTGGGTGGGAGGACGAATCACGTTCGAAAAAGTACGTTTCTGCGCCCGTGAAGCCACCGTAGAGCGATACTCCATCAAGCATGGTGACAACGACGCTGGACGCCACGTTGGTATAGGTTCCCTGCGCAACCCATACCTCGTGCGGGTTTATTGCGCTTGCTCCGTCTCGTTGGGCGTCATCTATGGCGTATTGGATGGAGGGGTAGGCGGTCGCCCATGATTTTCCATCCTGTGTGCCGGAACTATGCGCCACATTGACGTACCACACCATTTGCGCGGAGGCTTTTTCTGTGGTTCCCCAGAGCCCTATAAACACCATTGATGCTGCAATAATCCGCCACATGATCCCTCACCCTTTCTGAGTTAAATTTCGCTCTTGAGATGCTTGACTTGGCCTGCCTAGCTTTCTGGGGCTGGCTATGGAGATGCCTCCAATCGCACGCTTAAGCGTGAACAAGGTACTTGATTTGAACTCAAGTGTTTGTTGTTCATGCTTTTGCACGTCTGTTTACGCAACCACACCAGCCTCACCGCCTTCGTCAAAACCTGATTTATCATACCATATTTCTTTCCAGATTCAAGTTTTCACATTGTGCGGGTCTGGAGGGGATTTTTTTTTAACGCTAAGACGCCAGGGCGCGAAGGGGTGGCGGGTGGTAGGGATGATGGTTGTGTTGCGGGTGGTTTTTTTCGCGGTAGGGCCAGAGGTGAGAAGGGCCGGGGGAGTTGATGCAGGGGCCGTTGGCTCAGGCTTTTGTGGCTAGTTTGAAAATTGGAAGCTGTAGAGGCTGGCGTTTTTCATTTTTATGGTTAGTTTTTGGGTGGGTTCGGGTAGGGTGGGGTTTCTTTTCCAGGTTGCCTGGATTTGTTGGTGGTCGCCGGTGATGGGTGTGCTGTCTTGGATGGTGTATCCGGGGATGGGTTTGCCTTCGGCGTTTAGGAGGGCTATGCGGATTTCTCCGTTGGGGGCGGTTTTTGCGTTGAGGAGGAGGCGATTTCCTTGGTATTTGAGCGGGGGGGTGGTGAATATGGCTTCTTGTTCTCCGGCTTCTGCGGAGACCAGGCCTTCGGGGCGGCTGACTAAGCGGCCGAATATTCTTTTGTTTTCGGGTTTGGAGAGGGCGTCCAGTTCGGATTCGTTGTGTTTTATGGGGGCTCCGCTGTAGTAGAGGTTGAGTTCGTTGTTGGCGCGGATGAGGCCTTGGCCCATGTAGAGTGAACCGCTGTCAAAGGTTCCTGCGGGGCCGAGGGCTACGAAGGGTTTTCCGCGTTCTGGCCAGGTCCAGTGGATGCCATCGCGGCTGACGGCCAGGTGGATGTCGAGTGTGTCGTCCTTGTGCCGGTATAGGCTGGGGAACATGAAGTAGGCGTGGTCTGCGTAGGGGTATTTGATGGCGGCGGGGTTGTACAGGTCGCTTTCGGGCGGGTCTTGGTCGTTGGTCTCCAGCACCAGTTCGAGCGGGGCAAATTGGTCGAAGGATGCGCTTGTGGCGCGGCCAATGGCACGACCGTGCCCGTTTGAACGTCCATACAGCACATATTGCCGGGTCGGGGTGTCCCAGAATCCTGAATATTGACTGTCAGCAAAGACGTCACAGATGGGCTTGGCCAGTCTTGTCCAATGCAGTCCATCGGGGGAGGTCATTCCTGCGACGCGGTATACGGGGTTGTAGGCGGTGAACATGCCTTGGGAGACGGCTTTGTATTGTGTTTCAGGCGGGGCGTTTGGGTCTTTGAAGACGCCTGCGCCGTGCACGCGCGAATGTGCGCCTTCGGAGCCTATTTGTCGGAAGAGAATGTTGTTTTCGGTGGAATCGTGGTAGGGCAGGATAGCGAGTGCGGGCTTGTTCCAGTGGATGGCATCGGCGGACTCGGCGTAGCAGAAGGAGGTGTCGTTGGTGGTGGGCCAGCCCTCCACGTCGTAGCATTCGTACCACATGCGATATTTTCCGCCGGGGCCCCTGGAGCCGTCATCTTCCATCACGCTGAACCAGTTCAGGGTGGCGTTTTCCCATGGGCGGTCGGATACTAGGGTTTGTTCGCCGGTTTTTGTGGGCGGGTTCATATGCAGGGTGATGTTTTCGGAGGATTCGAAAAAGAGATTGTCTATGAACAACTGGGGTCGGTCGCCCACGTCGATGGGCTTGCTCTCGGGCGGGGTTTCAGCGGCGAGGGCGAGGATCGGGAGCAAGAGGACAACACTGAGGCGCAGTAGTTGACTGAATCGGATGGTGGTCATCGTTATCTCCCGGTTACTCGTGTCGCAGGGCTTCGACGGGATCCATATTGGCGGCACGCATGGCGGGGTATATGCCGAAGATGATACCGACCAGTCCGGATATGCTGAAGGCGATAATGGGTGCCCAGGGGGTGACGATGGTCTGCATTTTGGAGAAATAGGTGATGAAAAAGGGAATGGCGATGCCGAGAAGGACTCCGATCACCCCGCCTGTGCCGGAAAGAATGACGGTTTCGATGAGGAACTGCAGGATGATATCGTGGCGCTTGGCGCCGAGTGCGCGGCGTATGCCGATTTCGCGGGTTCGCTCGGTGACGCTGGCCAGCATGATGTTCATGATGCCGATACCGCCGACGAGCAGCGAAATGGCGGCGATGGCACCGAGGACGATGTTGAATATGTATTTGGTGCGTTCGGCCTGACGGAGGAGTTCGAGCGGCACGGTCATGGCGTAGTCGTTTTTCTTGTGGTGGCGTTTGAGTATTTCGTCCACGATAATGGAAATGGTTTCGACATCGTTGAGGTCGGAAACCTGAATGGTGGCTTCGTGGAGTTCTACGCGCTCGGCCTCAAAACTGCCGCTGCGGCGTTTGAGGAGCACTTCGCCAAAATGGGCGGTCGCCGCGCTCAAGGGAATGTATACGCGGGGGAATGTGGCATTTTCGGCATTCTTTGGGGCGGTCGGTGTCTGGGCCTCGGCGGGGTTGGCCCCGTTGGCGGCCGGATTGACGCTTGTTTCCGATTCGATGACCCCAATTACGGTGTAGTAGTTGAGACCAATACGTACACTTTTTCCGATCGCACCCGCCATGGGGAATAATTCATCGGCGGCCTGTTCGCCGAGAACGCACACGTTTTTCTGCTCTTTTTCCTCTTGTTCGGTGAAAAATCGGCCTTGGATGAGATTAAGGGAGCGCATGGTCGGGAACCAGGGTACGGTTCCGACAATTTCGCCGTCGACGCGCAATTTTATGTTCCAGATATAGCTGTGGATGATGCGGCCGGGTACGACGACGGAGACCCCGGGAAT
>CAIZGN010000220.1 GCA_903932505.1 Candidatus Hydrogenedentota bacterium | reverse complement strand
GCTGCTGTTCTCTGTCTCTGTTCGTGAGCTGCTCTATGATCCAAGCACAGAAATGGTCGGGCTGTGCTACGACTTTGCCAAGGCAAAAAACTTTGGGTGCATGGGAGCGGTGGTTCTGGTCTATCAGAGCTGCTTGGAGATTGAAGACCCCTTCGGAGGCAGGCTGTACACGATTCGCTGCAGAAATTTTAATTTGCCTATGACAGAGTCGACAAATAAGGTGACAAGAGAATTAAAAGGCACGGATGGCAAGAGCTTTATACCAGAGGCAGCCCGCTGCCTGGTCAAGTCCGCGTATGTTGGAAACATAGCAAGGCATATGATTGAACACCCTGAATTGTATGTGAATGTCTCTGATGGTGCAGCAGAGAACTCTGGGCTGGGCGGCGACCGGGCAAGGGAGAATTTTGCTGGTCCACGAGGGGTCTATCAGCAAGTTGTGCTGACCAGAGAGGCTTGGGATGGGTTCCCAGAGGAGGCGGAGCAGGCTGGATTGCTTGGACCACTGGATGATTTGTTTGGTAACACTGGAATGAAATGGCCCGGCACGCAAGCAGTTACGGAGGCTGTTGGGGAAGCTTTGGGTTCGGGAAACAACGCATTCGCCCCCGCCCCCGCCCCCAACGAAGGTGGCGAATGTGACGGAGCCACCTTTGGCGAAGGCGATGATGTAGCGGAGGCTTCAGGGTCGGGAAACGACGCATCCGCCCCCAGCCCTACCTCCGCCGAAGGTGGTTCCGCTCCCAGACCGCGGAGTCTGCAAGAACCTCTGGTGACTGCGGGTCCCGTGTACAAGGACCCGAAAATTGTCGAAGAATTGCGCGGGAAATACGTGCAAGATACCCTTTTGGCAAAGCACAAGGACAGAGCTGAGACACTGCACAATCTGAAAGGGGCAGTGGAAGCCGAGAAAGCGCGTCGCAATGAGGATGCAGCAAATTCTACTGGGAGACTTCATGGGCCATATCGAAATAGGGAAGAGCAGCAGCATCGCGAAAGGGCTTTCGCGCGATCACAGTTTCATGAAGCCGAATTCCATCGCCGCATGCATCTCTGCCGGATAAAGTCTCTCGGCCTGTACGAGGAGCGCATACGGGAGATGGATGAGCTGGCGCGTAAGCCGCGCAGCACAGACCCGTCTGTGAGCATGGAGAATGATCCACTTCGCTTTTTGTCCACCGTATGCACGTCCGACGGTCGCTCGGTTGGTGAGGCAAGACACTGTGGCATGCACAGGGGCCATAACGTCACAAACGACCTTGTAAAATCACTGAATAAAGGTTTTCTGGAGCAATGCGTCAGCGCCGCCAAGAATATCCGTTCCGAGTACCACTGGGGGGATTATTGCTCGGCTATAAATTTCTTCCTGGTCCCCTCCAAACACGAGGAAATTGCAACAAAGACTGAGTTTTACACAAAGGTGATGGAATTGCTCCTTGAGCTGATGGAGCTGGAGGCGCTGATCGAGCAATGCGGATTCGATATCAAAAAAGGAGCAACACAGCCAGTCACTGCAGCCATGGCGCGTTGGGGTACGGCGTTTGAAGCCGCGGTTTATCTGGACAAGAATGCCCCACTTCTTCTGTTCGCCATAATTAAACGGTGCGGAAAGGCCTTGGAGCATGTCAAGATTCAGGCAGCTGCTGATGTCCTTACGGGCAAATTTGATTCAAGGAACTTTCAGAACCTTCAGATCGAGGCTCATGCTGAAAAGCCGTTTGCATTGCTTTCAACCACGTCGGATCGTGTTCAGCTGGCAATTGTAACTTTTGTGAATGCAATCGTTGAGAAACCTCTTCTGGCAGCTATCAGCTCCGACAATGAGTGCGGCTTGCAAGCAATGGGCGTGGAGTCCAAAATCCGATGTATATTGAAGGTGTTGACAAGGGATATTTTCCTTCGCGCTTTCCCTTATCGCAGCTGGGGGCGTGGCTGGAACGAGGACGCTACTCTGGTATTCAGGGGGGATGGTTCGAGATATAGTCCAGAAGCTTCCCTTCGTCTCCTGAATCCGAATTGCGCGGCCAAGGTGAGACAGCGCTTCGGTGATTTTCCAGGAATGGAACAGCTGGTGGAAGGAGCTGCTGCCGCTACGTATAAGTTCTTAAAGACCGTGAAAATGTTGGCACAAAGGCCTGGGCCGATGCTCCCGGATGATTCTCTGAAACTTTGGCAAGAGGCCAATCCAGAGCTGGCCCGGATGACCACCGATGCTCCAGGTCCCAACGCTGACCAGAAGCACACGCTGCTCTGGGATGGGCGGGAATCATACGCGGCGCGTGTCAGCCAGGCACAGTGGCTCCTGATCAAGGTCACTCAAGACTGTGTCAAAGCGTTAACCAGGACGAACGGCGGGATGCTCCGCGAATTATTCCAAATTTCGGGTTTCGTTGCAAATATGGGAAAGTCCCACTTGAGCCCTGTGCATAAGATTCGGCTGCAAGACGGACGCACCGTTGAGTCTGCCGTTGTGATATCTGAGGAGGTTGCGCGGGCCAATGCGGTGAATGTTTTTGTGATGGCACGGGATATTGCAGCGCATTACAGTCAGCAGGGCATTGAGATTGAGGAACTTGTGAAGCGCCTGCCGATTTACTGCGACGTATTTGGTGTCCGTGGTAGGGAAGAACTAAAGCAGTATTTTGGTCAGAGGGACGGGCGTTCCACTGCCGGAGATGGACCGAAAGTGATTGACGCGGGTGGATTGGTGGACAAAGTAGCCATGAAACATCTCATGAAGCCCGTGTCCTGCTATCCCATTTTGGATCGATCCAGCAGAAGGGCTAGGTCGTGTATTTGCAATAGCAAACCTGTTGAATCCTCCTTCAGCCCAATGAAGGTAACCCTCAGAGCCAAAGGCCAGGCCTTATTTCCTTTTATATCTATGCTCTATAGAAAGCGCAATTTTTGCACAGCGATGCTGGACGCAAGGAAGATAATTGTGGAAGACGAGGACCTGTATTGGAAGGCCCAAGGCGTGGCGACGCTCAGCGGTTGGGACCAATGGGTGAATACCAGGAACGAAGTTTTGGGCGACCTCATGAAGGAAGCGGATATGCAGGACCAATTACAAGCCAAGAACAAAACCGTCGCTAGTGGGGGGAATTTTGCGAATCCGCGCCATGGTGGTTCTTCCAGGACAGATAAACATAGCGGGGCAAGGCGTGGTGGTACGGCCAGGCGTGGTGGCTGGGCAAGGAGTGTTGGCGGGGCCGGGCCGCGTGGTGGCGGGGCAGGACGTCGTGGCAGGGCCGGGCGTGGTGGCGGGGCCCGGCGTGGTGGCGGGCCCGGGCGTGGTGGCGGGGCCCGAAGTGGTGGCGGGGCCGGGCGTGGTGGCGGGGCCGGGCGTGGTGGCGGGGCCGGGCGTGGCTGCAAGCGTACGAGAGACGAACCGGTTGGCTTGCCAGCTGGAGATGAATTTTCTGATTTGCCACTCAATCCGGCCGACTACAACGAGCATGATGCGTCAAAACGCGGCGAAAGAGTGCGTGCTAAAAGAGTTTGTGTTCGAGTGCCTGTCACAACACCACAGGAGCTGAAAGGCGATGTAGTAGCCCCGCCGCGCAGCAAGCATGCCATGCGCTGTTTGTCGAAACAAAAACGTTTAATTGAGGCGGAGCGCGCACAACAGAGAAAGGAGCAGCTGCGGAAAGAATATGTGGAGCGACAGCAGCTCGCCTACGACTCTGACTCTATGGTTGAGCCTGCTCCTGCGCCAGCCCCTGCTCATCAGCCACTTCTCAAGCGCGCACGAACGGGTCCTGCTCATGACGTTGGTCGTGGCGATCTTGCCGATGAGGGCTCCGAAGCGGGTCCTGCTCATGACGTTGGTCGTGGCGATCTTGCCGATGAGGGCTCCGAAGCCCGTCAGTCTGAGGACTCAAGTTTGGCTCTGATATTACAGCCAG